>JACAES010000076.1 GCA_013388735.1 Chloroflexota bacterium
CAGCGCCGGGGCGCGCCGGCGCGCCTCGACAAAAGCTATTCCAAAGCGCGGACGGCGTTCACCACGTCCCACCGCTGATCGTCGCTCAGGTTGGTGTCGCAGGGCGGCAGTCCGCGCCAGCCGTCCCACACAGCGATAAACAGTTCCTCGTCACGGGTGCGCGGCAGCCGTTCGACCAGCAGTTGCAGATCACGCCCCGTCCAGCCCGCGCAGGCCGACTCGAACAGCGCCCGCCCGCGCGCCAGCGAAGCCGCGTCCGGCAGCGTCGGGTTGATGACCGTCGGCGGCGGATTCAGCGTGGCTTCATACTGTGCCTGCGTATTCTGAATGACCACCGCGCCGATGGCGATAAACAGCACCGTCGCCGCCGTCCCGCCCAGCGCGATGGTCACGGTAGCCGGGTTCAGGTCGAGCCGAGCGTACAGCCGCCGCGCCGACGGGTAAGCCGCCCACAGCAGCGCCGCCAGCACGCCCGCCAGCGCCAGCAGATTGAACACGTTCGGCGCGCGCGACTGCAACACTGCCGCCGCCTCGCTGATCGTCCAGGCATAGGCGGCGCGCGTCGTCACGCCGTCGGCGCGGGTCACGTCCACCAGCGCCCACCAGTCCCCGGCGCGGTTGATTTCGTCGCCGACGCTCACGTACAGGACGTCGCCGGCGTTTTCCGCCGCTTCCCACGCGCCGCGCCGGTCAAGCGCCGGGTCAACCATCTGCACGCGCACGGCCAGATCATCCGCCGGCTGGCCGCCCTGCCGCACCACCACGTCGTAAGTATTCACGCCCGGCCCGCCGGGGGTGATGGTCAGGCTGATGTCCAGGCCGTCCACCGTTTGCGACGCGCCTGGCGGCGGGGCGGTCTGCGCGAAATCGGGAACCGGTACGGGCGTGGCCGTCAGCAGACCGGCAGCGGCCACCACCAGCAGCGCCAGCGCCGCTTCCAGCCGCAGTGTGGCGATAAAACCGCTCACCCGTCGCGCGACCGCCTGCCAGCGCCGGTAACGTTCCGGGCGCAGCGCGACATGATGCGCCAGCCCCACTGCCAGCAGCCCGCCGGCCAGGATGAGTTTAAGCGCCAGCGCCCCGCCGAAGGTCGTGCCGGTTAGGTCGGCGGGCGACTCAATCCAGTTCAGGCTGCTGTAGAGGCCGGTGGTTATCACCAGCGCTACGCATACCGTCGCCAGCCGCGAAAAACGGTTGAGGACGGCCAGCAGCGCCGCGCGCCGGGTTTCGCCGCTGTAGGGCGCCAGCGCCACCGGCAGCGCCAGCGCCAGCGCGCCCAGGCCGCCCGCCCACAATGCCACCGCCAGCGCGTGAATCCAGTCCACGAACACGCCGGCCCAGGGCCACAGCAGCGACCCGGCGGCATGGCTGCCCGCGCTGAAGGTGCCGACCGCCAGCGCCAGCGCCCAGGCGTTGGCCGTCCACAACGGGCGCACCAGTTCCGGGCGTTCCTGCCGGAAGTACAGACTGGCTGCGTACAGCGCCGCCGCCAGCGCCAGCAGCAGCATTCGCGCGTTCCACAGGTCGCCGAAGCGCGTCCCCACCCGCACGATGCTCCACAGGTTTTGCGCGAAGACCTGGCCGATGTCGGCGTTAAACAGCACCATCGCCTGCTGCAAAATGGCGAGGATGTTGCCGACCAGCGCGGCGGCCAGCCCGGCGGCGATCACCGCGCTCAGGCGGCGCATCAGGCGGGGCGGCAGTCCCCCGGCGCGGTAGGCCGAACTGCCCCAGGCCGGCAGCAGCACGCCGCTGTACAGCGCGAACGTCCCCAGCAGCAGCAGACCCGCCGGCAGCGCCAGCGCCCGCCAGATCACTTCCAGCGTATTGGCCTGGTCGGAAGCCGCCGCGCCGGACACCCCGCCGACTTCCTGCCCGACGAAAAACACGCGCGTTTCGGTGATGACGTGTCCATCGCTGGCGAAGGCCACCCGCAGTTCGGCCACGTAAGCGCCATCGGGCAGGTCGGTGGGCAGCCGCGCCGCCAGCAGCGCCGGGTTTTCGTCCGGCACGCCGCCATCCGCGACGGTGTTCCCGGCCTGGTCGCGCACCGTGATTGAACTGAATTCCGGCTCCAGCCCTTCGCTGAACCAGTATTGCAAACGGGCGGGCGCGCGTTCCAGCACGGCGCGGTTTTCGGGAATCGACCGCACGATATAACCGTGCGCCGCAGCCGGCGCGGCGGCCAGCATCAGCAGCAGCGCGGCCAGCAGGCCGAGCCGTTCAGTCCAAGCGGAAGCGGTCTTTTTCATATGCGTCAGGCGGCAATTCATGGTTTTCGGTTTCGTCCAGCGGCGCGCTGCGGCTGCGAATCCAGCTTATTCCCATCATGATGAGGAAGATGGCGGCGACGCTGAGGAAGATCACTTCGTCCCACACGCCAAGCGCGCCGTGCGCCAAGATGACCGATACGTGCATGGCATTCCACTTCTGGTTAACACTGGGGCGATTGTATCACAGCGGCGGCTTTCCCTGTAACTTTTTTCACGAGCCGTTCAGGAAAAACAAAAACGCGCCGCCGTGTGGCCGCGCGCTTTTTTCTGTTCGCCCCTACTGCGACTCGAACGCAGAACCTACCCCTTAGGACGAGGTTGCTCTATCCGATTGAGCTATAGGGGCTGATTTGTTTGCATTATAACATACGCCCGCCGCGCGTCAACCACAGGCGTACCGTTAACCAGGGTAATCGCTTCAAACTGTAATTTCGCGTCACATTAACCCCTATCCCCCGGCCCCCTTTCCCCGTATACAGAGAAAGGGGGGAGTAAGAGTCGCATTAAGCTTTCTCTCCGAATTCGGGGAAGTTGGGGGAGGGGTCAAGAGTGGATAGCACGTTTATTGAGACCAGGTATCTTCAGGCGATTGCCCTGACCATTAACCCCCTTAGTGCGATCACCCCTCACCCGGCGGCGTGGCTTTCCATCTCGTCCAGTTCGCCGGCGTGGGTGATGGCCGACCAGCCGAGTCCCTGCCGCAGCAGGTAGTAAAAACCCAGCGCCGTCGCCGGCAGCCATACCACCACGTGCGTCACCAGCGCAAACGCTTTGGCCTGCTCACGCGGGACGCCGACCGCCACCAGCGCCAGGCCGCCGAAATATTCAAAAATGCCGATCTGCCCCGGCGAGGCGGGGATTAACCCGGCCAGGTTCACCATCCCTACCGCCAGCAGCATGGCCGGGAATCCCGGCTGAAGGCCGAACGCCAGCGCCACCAGCGCATACACCCCGGCATGAACCAGCCAGCTGATGAAGGACGCCAGCACCGCCCCGGCCAGGTCTTTCGGGCTGCGCAGCCCTTCCAGCCCGGCCAGTATGCCCTCGCCGATGCCGTTCACGATCTGCGCCAGCCGCGCCGGCAGTACCCGGCAGACCCGCCGCAGCAGCCCGCGCAGCAGGCCGGGGCGCAAGGCCAGCGCGAAAAACACCATCACCGCGCCCATGAACAGCGGCCCGCCCACCCGCGCGGTGGCCTGGATTTCCGGCGATGGCGCGTTGATAAACAGCAGCGCGATGAAGATGAAAGCCAGCATCACCAGCCCGTCAAACACGCGCTCGACGATGATGGTGGTGGCCGAACGCGCCAGCGGCACGCGGTATCGCTGACGCAGCAGAACGGCGCGCAGCACTTCGCCGGTGCGGAAGGGGTAGACATTGTTGCCCATGTAGCCGATCATCACCACCTGCGTTAAATAGCTCAGTGGGATGGCTTCGGCGCGCAGCAGAAAGCTCCAGCGCCAGGCGATCAGGATGACCGAGACGATGAAAACGACCACGCTCAACGCCAGCCAGCCGGGCTGTACCTGGCGGATATAGCCTATGACTGCCGCCAGTTCCAGGTTGCTGAAGGCCAGCCACAAAAATACCAGGCTGATGACCACACCCAGCCCGGCGAAAATCCACTTACGGTTAATGGACATGAAAATCAACCGTTCCTGAAATGCGCGCAGGAGCCAACGATACGATGTTTCGCCGCCATTGTAACAGCTTTTGCTACGAAAAATAGCCTGCGCTTGCGCTGCCTGTGTGGAACTTGTGTTCTGTCCAAATCGGTGTACAATGAGCATACAGGGTCGAATGATGGGCTGTAACGTCGGTTAAAGGCGCGGATTCGACCTTCACTTGAGTTTGTGTACAGGTTTCAGGTACACTATGAGTATTAAATTCTGGTGTAAGGGAGCGACAGATGCCTGACCAATCCCCGGATAATCCTCAGTGGTTGGACGAATTTGAAGATTTAGCCAATCGTGAACTTGAGGAGGGGTCGTCGTGCGAGCAGGTGCATCCCATCGTGGAACGCTGGTTTCAAAACCTGATGGAAGGCGAACCCCCTGAATCCCGCGATTCGGTCATGCAGGCGATGGCCTGCCTGTCTACGGAAATCCTCTATAATTCCCCCGACGAATTTGCCGAGAGGCTGCTCGAACATATGAGTGAGGACGACCTCGCCATGTGGATCGAGCATATTCTGCTGGTGGGCCGCGCCTTTGAAATAGCCCTGCGTAACGGCGATCTCGACGATCTTTAATCGTTCCACCACTTAAATCCGGGCGGCAGGTTGTCCATGCCCGGCGCCTGGCGGGTATCGTCCAGGATGGGCGGCGGCGGCGCGGTCGGGCTTTCTGCCGCGCTCAGGCGGAACGGCAGCGCCGGCGCGCGGTCATAGGCCGGGCGCAGTCGGTGCTGGATGGCGAGTGGCACCGCGCCCAGCCCCCATACGATCGCTACCAGATAAACCACCCAGCCGACCGCCGGCAGCGACACCAACAGCGCCAGCACCACGATGCCGACCATCAGGCCGATGTAGCTGATGCGCGGGCTGCCGTCGTCACCGACCACCACTTCGACCAGCAGCCGCCCCACCACCAGCGCCGCGATCACCCGGCTGATGAAAGCGACGACCAGCGCGAACGTCCCCGCGCCGCCCAGCGCCGTCACCACCAGCGCCAGGCTGCCCGCCCAGGTCAGGCCGTAAAGCTGAAGCCGGGCGAGGATAATCAGCACCAGGCTGCCGACCAGGATCAGCGCCAGCAGCACCAGCACCCCCGCCGCCAGGAACAGCAGCCCCGCGCCCACGCCCAGCAGCGGGCGCGCCCGAAGCTGCCGCGCCGTCGCTTGCAGGGGGCGGAAGGCTACTGCCAACGCGATAAAGCCGACCGCCGCCAGCGTCAGCAGTTCCTGCAAGACCTGCGACAGATACAGCCCCAGTTCGCGCCCGGACGGCTGTTCTTCCGGGATGATCTGGCTCAGATCGGGCTGGAAGCTGACCGGCGTGAAAACCGTTTCGCCGGCAACCGCGCCCTCGATCAGCCCTGCTGCCGGCCCGGTGTAGCGCAGGTTGCCGGCGATCTGCCCCTCTGATGCGACGATCAGGCCAGGGTTCTGCACCGCCGAGTCCCAGAACAGTGGAAACAGCAGATTTAACCAGCCGGCCAGGGTGGTGTTATTGGGGTCGCCCACGTTGGCGTTTACGTCGCCCTCGACCGTCCCGCTCACCTTCAGCGCCGCGCCCCAGAAGTTTACTTCGCCGCCGACGCGCCCATCTAGGTTCAGTTCATAACCGGCATAGGTCACGCTGCCGGGGATGTCCGCCCCGGCGTCCAGGCTGGTGCTGAGGCTGAGGCTGACCAGATCGCCGGTGTCGCGCTCAAAACGCGCCTGCGGGCCGATTTGCAGCACCGGGCCGAGGAAGTGCAGGTTTTCCCCCGCCGTGCCGTTAAAACGCAGTTCGCCGCCCAGCAGGTAAATATCGCCCATGATGCTGCCGCCGATTTCGATGACCGACGCCGCGCCGGACAGGTTGCCCTGTACCTGCCCCTTGATGGTCAGCAGCCGGCACAGCACAAACAGATTGCTTGCTACCACTTCTTCGGCTTCGATCAGACATGTGTCGCCCTGTCGAACTTCCTGCGCCGCCGCCCCGCCGGACCCCAGCAGGACGAGCAGCGTCAAAATTATCAGCAGCCAACGTGTCCACCGCATGAGGTCGCCCCTCCTGAAACGCCCCCGATTGTAGATTACCCGAACGGCTCTTGCCAACCCGCCCATATTTGGCGACAATCTAAGAAAGGATGTTCCAGCAAGAAAACTGCCATGTCCACCGATCAGGGGCTGCGAATTGCATTAACCATCGCCAGCGACACCCGCACCGGGCAGATGAAGGTGGTCATTGCGGATTCGCTGGTGATCGGGCGCGCCAGCGCCTCTGGGCCGGAAGCGCCCGACCTGGACTTAACCCCCTACGGCGGCGCCGAAAGCGGCGTCTCCCGCGCGCACGCGGCGCTGGTGTATGCTGACGGACACCTGTTCGTCGAGGATTTGGGCAGCACCAGCGGCACGCGCATCAACGGCTTCACGCTGACGCCGGGACAGAAGTACCGCCTGCGCAGCCAGGACGAACTGGAATTCGGGCGCGTGCGGATGACTCTGCGCCTGATCGAATAAGTCCCTTGAATCTATCGCTTGAAATTCGTTACACTAGATGACATCAAACGGAATCGTTATATCGGATTTTAATTATGTCTGTCGCTGTCGAAGATCACGAGTCGCTGCCTGAACTGGGGCCGGATACCTTTTTTAACCGAGAACTGAGCTGGATCGAATTCAACCGGCGCGTGCTGGCGCTGGCTCAGGACAGCAGCCTGCCCCTCTTGGAACGGGTGAAGTTCCTGGCGATCTTCAGCAACAACCTGGACGAGTTTTATATGGTGCGCGTCGCGGCGGTGCATAACAAACTCAACCTGGGTATGATGAGCGCCCGCCCGGATGGCAATTCGCCGGCTCAACTGCTGGCCGAAATCCGGCAGCAGGTGTTGAGTATGGTGCGGCAGCAGCGCGAAACCATGCGCGAGGTGTTCGACATGCTGGCCCAGCAGGGCATCCTGGTGGCGCAGATCGCTGACCTGGAGCCGCACCAGCAGGAAGCCCTGCGCGCGTATTTTTACGAAGAAGTTTTCCCGGTGCTGACACCGCTGGCGGTAGATCATGCCCGGCCTTTCCCGTTCATCTCTAACCTCAGCCTGAACCTGGCGGTGGTGCTGGAACGCGCACACGGCAAAAACCATCACCGCGAATTTGTGCGGCTGAAAGTGCCGGATGTGCTGCCCCGCCTGGTAAGCCTGAGCAAAGTCATGCGGCGCTACGCCGGCGTAACGCACGAGCAGGCGACCTTCGTCTGGCTGGAAGACGTGATCGCCAACAATCTGGACACGCTGTTTCCCGGAATGCGCGTCGTCGAGCAGTATCCGTTTCGCGTCACGCGCAACGCCGATATTGACTATGAATATGAAGAAGACGATGTGATGGATATGAGTTCGCTGATCGAGGAGACCGTGCGCGAACGGCGCTTCGGGCCGATTGTGCGTCTGAGCGTGCCGGAAAACATCAGCCCCAAAATCCTCAACCAGCTGATCCTTCAGCTTCGGGTAGACCCGGAGCGTGATGTCTACCGGATTGACGGCGCGCTGGGGGCCAGCAGCCTGTTTGAACTGACCGGCCTGGATCGCCCCGACCTGAAGTACCCGGTTTACGTGCCGCGCCTGCCGGAGGCGCTGAACAACGGCAGCGACCTGTTTGCCGTGATTCGCCAGCATGACATCCTGCTGCATCACCCCTACGACTCGTTCAAGCCGGTGGAGGATTTCTTCCGCCTGGCGGCCAAAGACCCGGACGTGCTGGCGATCAAAGCCACGCTCTACCGGGCCGGCAAAAACTCGCCGGTGGTCGAGGCGCTGCTAGAAGCCCGCGACAACGACAAACAGGTGGCGGTGCTGGTCGAACTGAAGGCGCGTTTTGACGAGGAAAACAACCTGGAATGGGCGCGCGCGCTGGAACATAAAGGCGTGCATGTCACCTATGGCGTCGAGGAACTGCCGGTCAAAACCCATGCCAAAGTGTCACTGGTGGTGCGCCGCGAAGGCGACGGTGTGCGCCGCTACGTTCACCTGGGGACGGGCAACTATAACGCGACCACCGCCCGCATTTACACCGACATAGGTCTGCTGACTGCCAACCGCGAACTGGCCGACGACGCCTCGCGCCTGTTCAACCGGCTGACCGGTTACGCGCCCACTACCACCTACAAACGGCTGCTGGTCGCGCCGGAGTACCTGCACAAAACCCTGCTCAGCCTGATTGACGGCGAAATCGCGGCGGCGCGGGCCGGCAAACCGGCCCGGTTGATCTTTAAGATGAACCAGCTTGAAGAAGAAGTGATGATTCAAAAGCTGTACGCGGCCTCGCGCGCGGGCGTCCAGGTAGACCTGCTGGTGCGCGGCCTGTGCTGCCTGCGGCCCGGTCTGCCCGGCATCAGCGAGAATATCCGCGTGATCAGCCATGTGGGGCGCTTTCTCGAACACAGCCGGATTTATTACTTCCTGAACGCCGCGCCTGACCAGCGTATTTACCTGGGCAGCGCCGACCTGATGCGCCGCAACCTGTACAACCGGGTCGAAGTGGTGTTCCCGATTCTGGACCCGCAGCTCCAGCGGCGAGTGCTGCGGATACTGTCTACCTATATGCACGATAATATGTCCGGTTGGGAATTAAAAAGCGACGGCACCTACTGGCGGCTGACGCCGCAGGTCGGCCAGACGCCGCTGGACTGCCAGCAGATGTTCATGATGGACAGCGCCGGCATTGATGTCCTGCCTTGAAATTCGACAGAATCCGGCCAGTGAGTCATAATCAAAGCCGAATCACAGTTTCGCGCCATCGTCTGCATTGGTAAGCTATTGCTTTCCACGCACTTAAACTTTTGTCCAAAAAACTTGTTCCTGATATATCCCTTGTTTTACGATAATATATTAGCAAGGGTATAACATGAACGCCAACTCGCCACATTCAGAACAACCCTTAGAACTGTGTCTGATCGAGGGTGACGGCATTGGGCGCGAGATCGTCCCGGCGGCGATCCGCGTGCTGGAAATCATCGCGCCGGATGTGGTCGTACATCCTTCCAAAGCTGGGTGGGAGTGTTTTCAAAGCTGCGGCACGCCCCTGCCCGATGCGACGCTGGACGAGGCGGCACGCTGCCGCGCGGTGCTGATCGGGGCAGTTTCCTCGCCGGCCTATCCGGTGGACGGCTACTTCTCGCCGGTGGTGTCCCTGCGGCGCGCGCTCCATACTTTCGCCAATCTGCGGCCCGTTCGCCATCTGCCGGTGCCGACTTCGCGCGAGGGCGTGGACTTGCTGGTCGTGCGGGAAAATACCGAAGACCTGTACATCGGCCACGAACATACCGAAGACGAAGGCCGCCGGGGCATCGCGGAGAAGGTCATCACCCGCGAAGCGACCGAGCGGGTCGCCCGCCTGGCCTACGACCTGGCGACCCGCGCCGACCGCCGAAAAGTGACCATCGTGCATAAAGCCAATGTTTTGCAGCAGTCGGATGGTTTGTTCCGCCGCGTGGCGCTGGAAGTGGCCGGGTATTATCCTGAGATTGTGACCGATGAACTGTTCGTGGATACGGCGGCCTACTGGATGGTCAAGGACCCCAGCCGCTTCGATGTGATCCTGACGCCGAACCTGTACGGCGACATCCTGTCCGACATGGCCGCTGCCTGGGGCGGCGGGCTGGGGCTGGCGCCGTCATTAAGCCTGGGGAACGGCGCGGCGATTGCCGAGCCGATTCATGCTCATGCCGGCGACATCGCCGGGATGGGATTAGCCAACCCGACCGCCACCATCCTCAGCCTGGCGATGCTGCTCGACCATCACTGGCGGCGGCCAGAAGCTGCCCGCCGCATCGAACAAGCCGTCCACGCCACCTTCAGCGAAGGCGACCATACGATTGATATTTACAGCGAGGGGGCGATTTCGACGATGGAGTTTACCGAGCGGGTTTGCGCGCATCTGACGTAAAAAATCTTAATGATTCCCGTGCATTCGTTAAGGTTTTGTCAAGTCGAGGCGTGTTACGATAAAAATGGAACGGCGTCTAGAGTTTAAATACACTCATGCAAACCATTTTGATCGTTGACGACGAACCCGCCTTTCTGGACATCCTGGAGATGATTCTGCGTCGAGCCGGGTATACCGTTCTGTCGGCTTCGGACGGCGCGCAGGCATTACAGATCGTCGCCTCCCGCCCGGTAGACCTGGTTCTGATAGACGATATGCTGCCGCATATCAGCGGTGGAGAAGTGTGTCAGATCATCAAAGACGAACCAACTCTCGCCCATATCCCCGTGATTTTATTCAGCGCCGGCGCGCGCGTGCGCGACCAGCAGTTCATCCGGCGCATCGGCGCTGACGGTACGCTGCTCAAACCGTTTCGACCGGACGAAGTTATCCATCTGGTGCAGAGCTTTGTGGGGGCGCCGGTCTAAAACACTTCAGCCTTTTTGCTGCTGTTCGGCATCATCCTGGTACGAAAGCAGATCGTCCAGGCTGATTCGATTCAGCCGGTTTTCGGTCAGGGCGGCGCGCAGTTCGTTGCTGATCTCGCCGTCTTCGGCCAGATGCCGCCGCACCCGGTTCAGGTTCGACTCCTGCCACTCAAAACGGTGGGTTGCCAGCGTCAGGCCGTCGGCGCTGATGCGAAGCAGCCAGGCGTTGTGCATGGCCTGAGCATCATGAATCGGCAGCCGCGCCGCCGGGGTAATCAGGTTGCGCCCCCGCTCCAACTGGTGAAAATCCTCGTGGATAAAAAGGGCCTGGCCGTCGCTGTCGAGAATTTCGAACTTGATGCGCCCGGTCGCTTTGGTCGGCAGGCGAAGCTGCACAAACGGCTGCACGTAATCCACATCATCAGGCACGGGCCGCGTGCGGAATACCGTTGGGTCGGCGTCGCCGCGAAAGGCCATCACGCCGATGTCCACCGGCAGCACGCGCACCTCGTTGGGGTCAAGCCCGGCCCGCTCGACGGCTTTGAGGGCGTGGGCGTAGACCGTTTCCGCGCCGGATTGGCGGCTGGCGCTGTGAACTTCCTCAAATAACTGGTCGGACATCTCGTCCCGCTGGGCGGACTGATACTGCCGCCACAGCAGATAACCGCCGAGGGCGACCAGCAGCAGCAGGGGGAACGCGCCTTCGGCCATCGCGCTGAGGCCGATTACCAGCAGCAGCAGGCCAAGCAGCACCTCCCAGAATTGGCGATTGGGTTGCCCGGTATTCATATTCTGCTCCTATTGGCGCTGATTGCGGCTTTTGGCGCGCAGCAGGTCTTCCAGGGATACCGGCTCGTCGTCGGCCTCGACTTCGTGCAGTCGGTCGAAGTGTTCATCCGCATCCAGGCCGAACTGCCGCCGCCGTTCCTTCAGCGAAGGCGTCATGGTAAAAGACAGCGCACCGATCAGCGCCCCATCCACGAAGGCGCGCAGGTCACAATCGCCGGCGCCGGCGAGGCGCTGGTTGCCCGCCAGCGGCAGATGGTGATCGGCCAGGATGTTCATTTCGCCGTCGCGCAGGTAACACTTCATCTCGTGGACGAACTGCATCTGGCCGTTCTGGTCGAGGATTTCAAAACGGATGAGCGTATTCCGGTCGGCAGCCTCCGGCTGGACGTGCAGCGTCACGTATGGGCGCACGCCGTTGTCATCCAGCGAGACGCTGCGCGAACGGCGCATCAGCATCCCTTCGCTGCTGGAATGCAGGCTGATTAAGCCCACATCCAGCAGTGTCAGCCCTGCGGGGGTGAAACTGCTGCGGCGGCGGGCGCGTTCGGCGGCCTCGCGCGCCTGGGGACTCATCCGCATCAGGGTCAGCGGGGAAGCGGCGACGGTGTTCCGCAGCCGCCGGGAATCCATCTCGATCAGCGAAGCAGCCAGCGCCAGCGCGTACAGCGCCACCAGCGCTGCCGCCACTGCCGGCGCAGCCACGCCGGACAGCGTGGCCGCCGCCACAATCACCCCCAGGATCGCCAGCCAGGCCGTATGTCGTCGTCTTATACGCATAAAACGCTAAATCCTTGAAGCCATGTCTGCCTTTAGTATACGCCAGAATCGCCTGATAGTTGCGCGCCGCTTTAACAATGGGATGGGATTTAAGGCTGGACAAAACCGTTGTGTTAAAAGCCTACCCCTGACAGGAACGAGGGGGTGAGGGCGAATTAACAGCGCAGAAGCGCATAACGCACGCTAAACGCTCTCCGGCCCAAAGATCGGCGTCGGCGTGGGGCAAAGCGGCGCGACGCCGTACAGCTCGCGTTCGGCGCAGGTCAGCTCGCGCACGTAGCGGTTGGCGCGAATCCAGCTTTCCAGCTCGTCCAGCTCCAGCGAAATCTGCCACAGGCGCATCGTGCCGTCACCGGAGCCGGACAGGGCATAGCGCCCGTCCGGGCTGAAGACCGCGCCCCGCACATCGCCGGCGTGGCCGGTGAAGCGGCGCAGTTCCGCCCCGGTGGCGATGTCCCACACGATCAGCGTTGAGTCCGCCGAGCCGGACAGGGCATAGCGCCCGTCCGGGCTGAAGGTCACGCTGTAAACCTGGGCGCTGTGACCTTCGTAGCGGCGCAGGCGTTCGCCGGTTTCCGCGTCCCACAAAATCAGCGTGTTATCCGCCGAGCCGGACAGCACATACCGCCCGCTGGGGCTGAAGGCCGCGCTGCGCACCCAGTCGTTATGCCCCTCGAAGCGGCGAATCACCTCACCGCTGAAAGCGTCCCACAGGATCAGCGTATTGTCAAAGCTGGACGACAGCAGCCGGGTGCCATCCGGGCTGAAGGCCGCGCCGGTGACGCGGAAGGTGTGGCCGAACAACCGCAGCCGCTGCTGGCCGGTCGCCACGTCCCACAGGATCAGCGTATTATCCCGCGCGCCGGAGACGGCGGTCAGGCCGTCCGGGCTGAAGGCCACCGCCCACACGCCGTCACTGTGGCCGACCGAGCTGCCCGCGCCGCCGAAGCGCCGCACCAGCGCGCCGGTTTCCACATCCCACAGAATCAGGCTCAGATCGTCCGAACCGGACAGAGCATAACGCCCATCCGGGCTGAAGGTCACGGCATTCACGCCGCCGGTATGACCTTCCAGGCGGCCAATTTCCGCGCCGGTTTTGACGTCCCACACCGCCAGTGTGCCGTCGGCCAGGGCGGCCAGCGCGCGGCTGCCGTCCGGGCTGTAGCTGACGCCGCGCACTTCCCCGGCGTGGGCGTCGTAGCGCCGCACCTGCGCCCCGCTTTCTAAATCCCACAAGCGCATCGTGCCGTCCCAGGAGGCCGACAGGATACGCGCGCCGTCCGGGCTGAAGGCCACGCCGTACACCAGCGAGGTATGGCCGGTGAAACGGCGCTGGATGGTCGCCGTCGCCACGTCCCAGATGATGATGGCGTTGTCCTCGCTGCCGGAAACGGCGGTCAGGCCGTCCGGGCTGAAGGCCACGCTCGTCACGCGCGAGGTATGCCCCTCGAAACGGCGCACCGGCTGGCTGCTCTCGAAGCTCCACAGCAGGATACTGCTGTCGTCGGAGCCGGACAGGAAACCCTGTTCGTCCGGCGTGTAGGCCACGCTCCACACTTCGCTGGTATGGCCTTCGCCGCCCGCGCCAAAACGGATGAGCGGCTCGCCGGACCGGACGTTCCAGAAGGTAATCAGGCCGTCCGCGCTGCCCGAAAGCGCCATCAGGCCGCTTTTGCCGAACGCCAGATCGTACACCGGGCTGTCCGTGCCAAAACGCCGGACGATTTCGCCGGTTGCCACGTCCCACAGAATCAGTTCGCCATCCTCAGCGCCGGAAAGCGCCCGTTCGCCCGCGCCGTCGAAGGCCGCGCAGCGCACCGCCGCCGCGTGTCCCTCGAAGCGCCGGACGATTTCGCCGGTCGCCACGTCCCACAGGATCAGCGTTTTATCCGCCGAGGCCGACAGCACCCACCGGTCATCGGGGCTGAAAGCCGCGTCCCACACCCAATCGGCGTGGCCTTCCAGCCGGTGCAGCAGGCCGCCGCTGGTCGTGTCCCACAGGATGAGCGTATTATCCCGCGAGCCGGAGACGGCGGTCAGGCCGTTCGGGCTGAAGGCGGCGGTCGTCAGGCGGTCGGTGTGGCCGGTGAAAATCCGGCGCGTGCCGGGGGCGTAGGCGGCTTCGGCCAGCGTGCGCTGCATCTGGGCGGTGGGCCGCCCGATGCGGCTGGCTTCCAGCGCCAGCGCCAGCGCCAGATCGGTATTATGGCTGTTTAAGGCCAGCTGCGAGCCGGACGTAAGCGCCAGGCTGCGCGCGTCGGCGGCGCTGCGTTCGGCATCGGCGGCGGCGGTGGCGGCGTTATCGGCCTGCGCCAGCGCCTGACCCTGGGCGATGGTGGCCGTCGCCGCGTTCTGCTGGGCGATGTCGTTCTGGTTGAGCGCGACGCCGGTCAGCGCCAGCGCGACCAGGGTAGCAACCGCCAGGACGGCGGCCAGCGCCCGCAAAAACCGGCGCGAACGGCGTTCCAACGCGGCTTCTTTTTCCCGGCGGGCGGCTTCGGCGGCGCGCATCCGGTCGCGTTCGGCCAGGCTGGCTTGCAGGTAGGCGGCTTCGTCGCCGGTGAGCGCCAGGCTGGTTTCCCCAGCCCAGGCTTCAAACTGGTCGAGGCGTGTGCCGGCGGCCAGAAAACTCGCATCCCTGCCCATCTTCGACCAGTCATCGGCAGCGGCGGCCAGCCGGCGCTGGATGCGTAAATCCTCGCGGCTGTCCCGCAGCCAGCCGCGCAGGCGCGGCCACCGGCGAATCAGCGCCTCGTGGGCGACCTCAACCGTAGGGGTGCGCGTGGCCGGGTCGTGGTCGAAGGTCAGCAGGCGATATTTGCCGAAACGCTCCAGAACCGACTGCATCAGCGCCGGGTCGCCTTGCAGCGACAGCAGTTCGTCCAGGCGGACGCGGCGGCGCGTATCCTCAGCGCCTTCGTTCAGCGTCACCAGCCGCAGGAACATCTGGCGGGCGGCGTTCTGGCCGGTTTCGTCCAGCCGGTCGTACAGCTCATCGGCGCGGCGGGCCAGCGCCCCGGAAATGCCGCCGATGTCGCGGTAGGCCTGCACCGTCAGCCAGCGCCCGTCGCGGCGCTCGAACAATTCCGTCAGCGCGTATTGCAGCAGCGGCAGCGCCCCCGGCTGTTCGTTCACGTCAGCGGCGATCTCCGGCACGAGTCCCAGTTCGATCTGGACAAAGGCTTTTTCCGCCGGTTCGATGATGGCCTTTTCCAGTTCTTCACGGCTGAGGGGCAGCACGACTTCGGTGTGCGCCCGCACCAGTTCGCCAAAATCGGGGTACAGCAGCGGGCGGTCGTAAAAGTCGGCGCGCAGGGTGATGACGATACGCAGGCGGCTGGCCGGGTCGAGCGCCGCCGCGCCCAGAATGGTCAGGAAATGCGCGCGTTCGGCCTCATCCTCCACCAGCGTGAACACTTCCTCGAACTGGTCAATCACCAGCGCCAGTTCGCCGCCGTCCGGCAGCGCACGTTTGACCGCCCGCGCCAGCCCGCGCGCGTCCTCGCGCAGTTGGGGCAGCAGGCTGGCGGGGGGGTTGACCGCCACCCGCAGCAGAGCGGCTTCCAGTTCTTCCAGCGGGCGCGCGCCCGGCGTCATCTCCACGATGAACCAGCGGTCGGAGTCCGGCAGCGCGCCCCGGCGCAGTTGGGGCAGCAGCCCGGCTTTGACCACGCTGGATTTACCGCTGCCGCTGGGTCCGACCACTGCCAGAAAACGCGCCTGCCCCGCGCTCAGGCGTTCCAGCAGCCGCGCAACCAGCGCCTCGCGCCCGTAGAAGTCGCCCGCGTCGGCTTCCTGAAAAGCGCGCAGGCCTTTATAGGGATTGCCCAGAACCGCGACATCCAGTTCCGGGGCGAAATCACCCATCACCGGCGTCTGCGCCATGTCCGGCGCGGACAGGCTTTCGACCAGCGCGCGGCGGAAGTCGGCATACAGCGCGGCCACGCCGGGGTAACGATCCGCCGGTTTTTTCTCGGTGGCTTTAGCGATGACGTGATGCAGCGCGGCAGGCAAATCCGGGCGGGCGTCCAGCAGGTGGGGCAGCGGTTCTTCCAGGTGTTTGGTGATGACGGTGGCGATCGGCAGCCCTTCAAAGGGCGTCTTGCCGGTGAGGATTTCGTACAGCACGATGCCCAGGCTGTAAATGTCGCTCTGCGGGCTAACCGGCTCAAGCCGAATCTGCTCTGGCGACAGGTAATACGGCGACCCCATCAGCCGCCCCTGCTCTTCTTCGGCGGCGTAAATCGTGTCCAGCCGGGCCAGGTTTTGCAGGTCTTTGGCGATGCCGAAGTCGGCCAGATAGGCGTTGCGGTCGTCGTCGAGCAGGATGTTATCCGGCTTCAGGTCACGGTGGACGACGCCGTGACGGTGCGCCACCGCCAGCCCGGCGGTGATCTGTTCGACCAGCCGCCCCACGTCATCCAGCGGCCACGCGCCGCTTTTAAGCGCCTGGCGCAGGCTGCCGCCGCGCAGCCAGCGCATGACCAGATACGCGCCGGTTGCGTCGCGCCAGTAGTCATACAGTGGGACGATGTGCAGGTGTTCCAGGTGGGCGACGATCTGCGCTTCGGCCTCGAAGCGCCGGATGAACTCCGGCTGGTTGGCGAATTCCGGCAGGATGACTTTGATCGCCACCTCGCGCCGGACGGACGGCTGATACGCGCGGTAGACCGCGCCGAATCCGCCCTGGCCGAGCCGCGCTTGCAGTTCGTACCCTTTGATAGTCTGGCCGCTCAAATCTGCCGGCGTGAGGGTAGACGACATGAGTAAGTCCTTAGTCTGTAGTCTATAGGCTGTAGTCGTTAGTAGGGGCGGGTTTCAAACCCGCCCATTCGTATCACTCGAAAGGCAGCGGCGCGGCATCCCCGTTCCAGATACGCGCTCAACAGTTCCAGGTGCAGGCCGTCGGCGTGGGCTGCGGGGGCGGCGCACCGCCGTCATCGCCGGCGAGCTGGGCCTGCGCCTGGCGGCTCAAGAAGATTGAGCCGGTCGAACAGGCCACCTGCCCATCCAGCAGCGCGTCCACACTCCACCCGAAATCGTTCTCTCCGCCGATGGCGGCGTCCAGATCAACCGCGAAGGTGGTGCTGGTGGCGCTGACGTTAAATGAAGTGATCAGACGGCCATTCGCATCGAAGAAGTTCACGCGGTAGCCGGAGACGCCCTGCGCGGCATCCCAGTAAAACGGCGTCCGGCCAGAAACCGTGCCGCTGAGCGGTGCGGTAGCCTGGAAACGGCTGCAATCCACACCGGATGCGTTGATGATCTGCCCGCCGCCGGACGCCGCCCCGCCCCCGCTGCGAATGGCCGCCAGTACTTCGGCTACCTGCGCGGCGGTCGGCACCGAAAACGCACGGTAAAGCAGGCCTGGCGGCAGGCCGCCGGCGACACGGTTGAGCGCGTCGCGTTCCCCGTCGGAGATCGGGCGCAGGCCGGTGGCCGGCCCCGCCGGGGCGCGGCTGCCGTCAGCCATCGGCACGTCGAGCGTGAAACCCGCCGGGATGGGGATAAGGCTTACAGCGGTGCTGCCGTCGAGTGCGATCACCTGGAGCGTACCCGCCGAGGCGCGCAGGGCGATGGCCGAGTCGAATAGGATGTCCACGCCATTGACGGTGATGCTGGCCGCCAGACCGCCCGGTGCTTGGATGACCAGCAGTGACGGCGGCGCTTCGGCACAGTCGGCGGCGTCCGCCCCGGTGTGCAGGACGAACGCCTGCATGGGCGTGCGCGCGTCCGCGCTGATGGACGGCAGCGATTCGATGTCGCCGGCGCTGGCCGTGACGATCTGGCGGCTGACCCAGGCGACCTGGTTTTCCTTCATCACGCGCACCCATTCGCCGTCCGGGCTGCGGCCATCGGCCATCAGTTCCGTACCGACCGGAGCGTTAGCGATCACCTGGCCGTCCAGGCTGGGCGCGCTGCGCAGGTTGGCCGCCACCAGCGGCGTGATCGCCAGCGGCTCGACCGGCGTGAAGGCCGATGCGCCATCCACCACATTTTCGACCAGCACGTCGCCCAGCAGGGCAAAACGCAGACCCGATTCCGAAAGGCTGCGCGGCACGTTGGCATGAACGTTCAGCAGCGCCAGTCCCCATTCACCGTCCGCCACATCCAGCGGCTGCGTCTGGACGGTCTGCACGCCGGACAGCGCCAGCACATCGCCCGGCTGGCCGAAGCGTGGCGCGCTTCCGTCGGCCAGCGTGGCGGCAGCGGCGCGGCCAAAACAGGCGCTGCTGCCGGGCGCGCCTGCGCAGGCCGTTTCCAGGGCGGCGAAGGCTTCCTGCACCAGCGTCTCGCATACCGACGGCTGCGCCCCACTCGAAGCCAGCCCCGAAATCAACAGTAAAACGCCTGCCCCCAGAACTACCAATACACCACTTAAACGACGTGTTTTCCTCACTTTAACACCCCATCCGCGCCTCCGGCGCAATCCGATTGACTGATTAAAAATATATATTAAGTTAAGCCGAAAAACGCCAAACGGCAAGACTACGCCCGCGTTAGAAATTGCTTACACGCCGCATCCGACGTTTTCGTTCAGGCAGAAGCGGCCAGATTCCGCGCCAGCGCCGCCCATTCTTCTAAGGCCAGCGTTTCGGCGCGGCGGCGCGGGTCAACCCCGGCGGCTTCCAGCAGCGCCACCGTCTGGTCGGCGTTCAGCCCCAGCCCGCTGCCGAGTGCGTTTTTAAGCTGCTTACGTTTTTGCCCGAAGCCGGCCTTCACCACGCGGAAAAAAGTGGCTTCGTCCGGCACGTCCACCGGCGGAGTCTCGTAGGTGTCTATCCGCAGAACGGCGCTGTCCACGTCCGGGCGCGGCCAGAATACGGCGCGGTTCAGCCGCGTGATGATCTGCGGGCGTCCGTAAAACTGCACGCTGACCGCCAGGATGCTCATATCGTCCGGCTGCGCCACCAGTCGTTCGGCCACTTCGACCTGAATCGTCAGCACTAGGCGGCGCGGGCGGTGATCGCTTTCCAGCAGGTGACGCAGGATGGCGGTGGTGATGTAATACGGCACGTTCGCCACCACCACAAACGGCTCTGGCCGGAACAGCCCGGCCACGTCTACCGCCAGCGCATCCTGGTAAACGATGCTCACGTTCGGATGAGCAGCCACCAGATCATCAAGCGCCGGTTTGAAGCGCGTGTCAATCTCGATGGCGACCACGCGGCGGACCGACTCCGCCAGCCGTTCGGTGAGCTGCCCCAAGCCCGCGCCGATCTCCAGCGCCGCATCCTCTGGCATCAGCTCCGCCGCTGAGACGATTTTTTCCAGCGCGTTCGGGTCATGCAGGAAGTTCTGCCCCAGGCTTTTTTTAGGGACGATCTGGTATTCTTCCAGCCGATTTTTAAATGTCATGTTCACCTCGCGGGATTAATGGTAGCACAGATCAGGGCGCGGCGGGGGAATTTGCCGGCGTGGGCCTGTAGCGGATTTTCCTCAGCAGCGGTAATATAGAATCACAGAGTTTAATAGTGAACACAGGATACGGTTCGATGACCGCGAAAAACGCAGTTGTTTTCAGTCGTTTGATAACCCTTATCCTCCTGGCGGCGCTGCTGATGCTGCTGGCTGCGCCGGCCTACGAGGTTTCCGCCCAGGCCGGGGCAGTGGCGACCATCAACACCGGGCGGCTGAACGTCCGCGCCGGCCCCAGCCTGGCTTACGATGACATCACCAGCGTTCCGTTCCAGACCGAAGTCGTGCTGCTGGGGCGGGCAGTGGATACCACCTGGGTGCAGATTCGGATTCCCGGCGGGCAGGTGGGCTGGGTGAATTACCTGTATCTGCGCACCTATGCCCGGCTGGACAGCCTGCCGATCACCTGGACGACGCCGGTGCCGCCCATTACGAACCCGGCCCCGCTGCCCGGCACGCCGCGTTACCATACAGTGCGCGCCGGCGAGACGCTGCAAACCATCGCCGCGCGCTACGGCACGACCTGGCAGACGCTGGCCGCGCTGAATAACCTGCCCAACGCGAACTATATCTACGTCGGCCAGCAGCTTTTAATTTCCGGCGGCACGACGACACCGACTTACCCGCCGCCGACCGGCGGCACGCACGTGGTACAGCCGGGGGAAACGCTGCAAATCATCGCTGCGCGCTACGGCACGACCTGGTACGCGCTGGCCGCCGCCAATAACATCACCGACCCGAACCGCATCTACGTGGGTCAGGTGTTGGTGATTCCGTCCGGGCCGCCGCCCCAGCCGCGTTATTACACCGTCCAGCAGGGCGACCGGATTTACGAAATCGCCCGGCGCTACGGCGTCAGCCCGCTGGCGATCATCGCCGCCAACAATCTGGGCAACGCCAACCTGATTTATCCGGGGCAGCGGTTGGTGATTCCCTGAACGATTTTCTCATTTGACCGGCGCGAGCCTTGTGTGTTATGGTAATCGCATCGTCGGTTAGTGAGAGGAGGTGGTCCTATGAAAAAGACTATGGTGGAGGTGTCCCCCTAGTTTGACCACGCTCTAGGGTGTGTGCCTGTTAGGTGGCACCCTCACCCGCTAGGTCTGAGAAGATAGGCGGCCTCCGGTATCCCCGGAGGCTGCCTGCATTTCAGCCCTCTGTATATTCCGAGCGCAGCAGGCCGTACAAACCCAGGTCTATGAGTTCGCCGTTTTTGCGAATGTGCTGCCGCAGGATGCCTTCGTACTTCATGCCGGCTTTTTGCATCACGCGCGCGGAGGCCGGGTTGGTGGTGAAGTAACTGGCGTGGATGCGGTTAAGCTGGCGCTCCAGGAAGCCGAAGCGGATCACCCGGCTTACCGCTTCGGTGGCGTAACCCTGCCCCCAGTACGGCTTGCCGATCCAGTAGCCCAGTTCGCCGCGCTGGTGTTCCGTCTGGATGCCCAGCCGGATCGTCCCCAGGAAAACGCCGGATGATTTGCGGATGATGGCGAACACGTAATCCTCCCCCCGCTCGAACGACTCGTGCGTGCCGCGAATCCAGGCTTCCGCCGCGCCGTCCGGGTAAGGATGCGGGATGCTGAGGGTGGTGGCGGCGATGGCCGGATGCCCCGCCAGTTCCTGTATGGCCGGCGCATCGGCCATTTCCAACTGGCGCAGCAGCAGGCGTTCGGTTTCCAGGGCGGGGAAAGCGGCGTTCGTTTCGATGCCCAGGCCGCGCACCTTCTTCATGTGATCCCACATCTCGCCGAAGCTGACATCTGCCCGGTAGTGCGCGCGCAGCGACTCCCACAATGCCGGATGCGGCATGGCGTAAGGGTGGTTGACCTGAATCGCCCGGTAGGCATCCACCAAGCTTAACCCTTCTTCTTCCACCAGGGCGGCGGTGGCGAACGTCACTGAGCGGCTGATGCCCGCGCCGCAGGCCGCCAGGACGGCGCGACCGGCGGCTTTTTGCGCCCGGATGAAGGCTACCCCGCGCTGGAGGGCATCGTCCGGCAGCGGTTCGCCGTCCTCGACCGGCAGGTACAGCGCCTCGATCCCCGGCTGTTCGACGTTTTCGGCCAGCAGCAGCATCGCGCCGATGTGATGCGCGCGCAGCAGTTCGTGGTCAATCGTTTCGCGGTATTTGCCGATATACAGCCAGGGGCGGATTCGGTACATGGGGTGTCAAGTCTCCAGTCAACAGTCTCCAGAGCGTGCCTGCAAATCTCCTCACCCCGCTCCGAATTCGGCGAGCCGAATGGGGACGCATGTCCCTTGAGTGGAGGTGCCGGGAGTGGGGTTAACACCGCCTCAGGCCAGCTCGTCGGAGTCGAGAATGATCGTCACCGGGCCGTCGTTGTGGATTTCCACCTGCATCAGCGCGCCGAAGACGCCGTTTTCGACGCGCCGCACCCCTTCGGCGCGCAGGCGTTCGGCGTAATAAGCCACCAGCGGCGCGGCGATTTCCGGGCGGGCGGCGTCGGTGAAGCTGGGGCGGCGTCCCCGGCGCGTGTCGGCATACAGCGTGAACTGCGACACCACCAGCACGCCCGCGCCCACATCCAGCGCCGACCGGTTCATCTTGCCCTCGGCATCCTCGAAGACGCGCAGATAGGCGGTTTTTTTCGCCAGCAGGTCGGCCTCGGTTTCGGTATCGCCCTGCCGGACGCCCACCAGCGCCACGAAACCGCCGTCAATCGCCCCGACGATCTGCCCGTCTACTGCCACGCACCCGCGCGAAACCCGCTGCAAAACGACTCTCATAAGGCGGACGACTGCGGCGGCTCGTAAAACACGTCTTCGACTTCGCGCATGGTTTGCAGATGTTCCTGCCAGTGGTAGTAGAAAAATTCCTGCATGGCCTGTTCGAGCGTGAGATAAGCTGCCAGCGAAGGATGGTAAACGAGATGGGTGAATTTGTCCATCGGCAGGTGCAGCACAAACGCGACGATGCGATTTTCGCCGTTCTGGAGGCCGCGCACGGTGGTCGGCACGAGGCGCTGTTTGAACAACCGCGCGCTCAGATCGTTAAAGCGGTTGAGCAGGTCTTCCGAAACCGGCAGGCGCAGGCCGATCAGCGCGAGCTGCATCAGCCGCAGGGTAAGCGTATCCATCAACTGCAAGTGGCCGAGCATGGCCGCCAGCGACCAGCCGTGATAGCGCGGCTCGTACCAGCGGGCTTCCGGCACCAGGTCGGCCAGCCGCAGCACCTCGCGCCGCACACGCCGGATGTCCTCCACCAGCGCCTGGCGGTCGGCCTCGCCGTCCAAAAAGCGGTAATCGCGTTTAATGTCTTTCGCCATACATCTGTTCCCCAACGCTGTCCTGGCTTAATCCTACCGTTATTAAGGGGCGGGCGTCAATGAGCGGCAGTTTAGAAGTTAGCGCTATGCACTGTTGTGCTTTTAATTGGCTCTCCCCCCGCGCTCAAGGAACAGCCCTCACCCCGTCCCCTCTCGCAGTGCCGAAGGCACGTTCGGGAGAGGGGCGAAAATCAGCACCGTCGCCATCGTTTCCCCCGTCTCCTGGCTGCGGCGCAGCGGTCGGGAGACGGGGGTCAGGGGGATGCGGGCTAAACACCAAATATTGAAATACACCCGGTTTAGAACTTTGCGCGGCGGTAGCCAGTGCGTACAATTAACGCAGATGGAGGGATGTGCATGGCTGAAGGGCTGTTCGATAACCGCTACCGATACGATTTTATCTATCCGCGTGGGCGCTCCGGCGAAACCCTGCGCGCGGTGGATACGCTGGATAACGACCGTCCGGTGGTCATCAAACGCCCCGCGCCCAACGACGCCCCCCCGATTCGCGCCGGGCAGGAAGTGAGCATCCTCAACGAGCGTAAGGCGCTGATGCGGCTGACCGGGCATCCGGTGGCGACGGCGCTGCTGGGGGGCGGCACGTTTCTGGTCGGCGGCATGGCGCACCAGTATATCGTCATGGAGCGCGGACAGGGCGCGCTGGTGGCCGATCTGGTGCGCGACCTGGCGCAGCGCGGTGAACGCCTGCCGGAACTGGAACTGCTGGTGATCGTAGACAGCCTGCTCGACCTGCTGCAAGCCGCGCACAGCCGCGACATCGTATACAACGATGTGGATGCCAAACACCTGTTCTGGGACAGGGACAGCTACCGGCTGAAGGTGATTGACTGGGGCAACGCCGTTTTTCTGGAAGGCGACGAGATCACGCCGCAGGGCATCAGCCGCCAGAGCGATATCTTCCAGGTGGGCGAACTGCTGTACTTCGCGCTTACCGGCGGCAGCCGCGCCGACATCCCGCGCGACGCCGGCGACGATTTTCTGCTCAACTTCGGCCCGGACGCGGAACATATCAGCCCGCGTTTGCAGGCGGTCGTCAGCAAGGCCGCCCACCCCAACAGCCGCTTTCGCTACAAGGCCATCACCGATCTGCGGCGGGCGCTGGCCGAATGCCGCGAACCGCTGGAGCGCGAACGTAACACCGCCCTGGGGCGCGTGGTGGAGCGGCTGCGCCACAACCGCAGCAAGGACGAACTCAACGGCCTGCTGGAAACGCTGACGCCGGCCCTGGC
Source organism: Chloroflexota bacterium (assembly GCA_013388735.1). GTDB lineage: Bacteria > Chloroflexota > Anaerolineae > Aggregatilineales > Phototrophicaceae > CFX2. Next base: position 23,847 of record JACAES010000076.1, read on the forward strand.
GATGGACCCCGGCCACCCCCCCTCCCGCGAAGCCTACCGCGAAATCCTGGCGCGGCTGCACGACCTGGAAGTGGCCGCCGATCTGGACGCGGCGCGCATTTACATGGACAGCGCCAACTGGGGACGGGCGGTTGATCTGCTGTCGGAACTGCGTGGGGCGGCGCGCGGCCCGATGCGGGCGATGGTTGATCTGCTGCTGGACTGCGCCCACCTGCTGCGCGCCGACACCAGCTTAAAACCATCCCCGCCGTCGGTCGTCCTGGATGCGATGGCGCTGATTTTCGAGCGGGAGAATGCCCGCGCCGCCCACCTGCTGCTGACGGCGGGCGACCCGCATTCGCGCCCGGCGCAGTGGCTTCTGGCGGAGCGTATCGCCGCCCACACGCCCGATCTGCTGCTGCTGCGCCCCAACCTGTACCGCCTGCAAACCGCGCTGGCGGCGCTGGCGGCGGACGGCCTGCCGGTGGCCGAACCGCGCGCCGTGTTGGCCGAAGTGGATACACTGCTGGATCGGCTGACCGCCTCAACATCGGCCAGTCTGATCGAACAGCGCGACGGCTACCGCGCCGTCGTGGATATGCTGATGGCGTTGGGCAGCCTGCTGGAGACGGTCGGCGGGCGCTCCAACCTGCCGGAGTCCCGCCTGCCGGTATCCGCGCTTGACCGCGCTTCTGATGCGGCGATGGCGCTGGCCGATAACATGCACGTCATCGGGCGGCAGGCCACCGCCAGCCCCCGCGACGCGCTGCAAGCCCTGGACGCCAGCCGCGCCATTGACCCCGCCAACCCCGCCTGGGACAGCATCGCCCGGATGCTGGACGGCCTTTACGAACTGCTTGGCTCGTACCAGACTCATCTGCCGGCTGCCGACGGCTCTGACCTGGAAGTGTGGCTGGTGGAGTCGCGCCGGGATTTGCTGCCGTTCACCGAACGGCTGTTTGATGATATGCTGGCCGGCATGGTCAGCGGGCTGGAAGTGGCGCTGCAAGCCTGGCGGCGTTATGACGACAGTACCATTCGCGGCGACCGCGTGGGCGCGATCACCACGCTGGCCGAAGCCATTGACGCGGTTGCCACCATCAGCCCGACGCTGGCCGGCTGGTTGAACCAGCTTCGCACGGTCATCACCAACGCGCAGTACATCGAACGCCACGCCCTGTTCGGCGGGCTGGGCCGCGCCCTGGCCGACGGTTGGGAAGCCTTCGACCGGGGACGTCTGGCGGATGCCGAACACCTGGGGCAGCAGGCCGTCGAAATCGCCCGCTCCGATGCCCATCGGCAGGCGGCGGAACGCCTGCGCGCGCTGGCCGAAATCACGCGCGGCTGGATGGAACGCAGCGGCGTAATGAACCAGAAAGGCACGCAGGCCGCCCTGACGGCGGTCGAAAACCTGTTCACTGAAGATCAAAAAGCCATCCACCAGAACTTCGCCGCCCAGATGCCCAGCAAGGAAACCTACCTGCGGGCGATGGGCAAAGGGCTGATCGAGCTGTACGGGCGCAGCAGCACCGCCGCCCTGCGGGTTCTGTTCGTGAATTATATCCTGCTCGGCACGCTGGACGCCCACGAAGGCAGCCTGGACGACGCCGACTTCTGGCTGCAAGCCGCCGGCAAAACCCTGGGCGACCTGAGCGCCCGCCACGTGCTGACGCGGGCGCTGGCCGATTTCATCGAACGGCGGCGCGACCTGCAGGCGGCGGCGGCCATCCTCAACCGCGTCAACGGCCAGCACGCCCTGCCGGTGCTGGAAAGCACCCGTAAATCGCTGGAGGATAACCCCCAGGCCAGGGTGCTGGCGGCAGGCATCCACAGCCTGCGCGAACTGGAAGCCGCCCTGCGCGACTGGACGGACGGCGAATTTCGCCCTGCCGGTATCAAGCTGGAAAACGCGCTCAATGCCATCAGCGAGGTCGAACAGGCCGCCACCATCACATTGACCGATTACCGCGTCTGGCTGATGGACGTACAGGCCGCCGCCGCCGATCTGCACGTTCACACCCGGCAGATGCAGCAGGCCATTGACGCGCGGCCAGAACGCCCGGTCGAGGCGGTGCGCACGGCGCTGCGCCGCATGGTGGACGTGACCACCGCGCTGCTGGGCGAAGCCTACGCCGGCACGCACCGGAGCTGGCGTGATACTTACGAGTCGTTCCTGGCCGTGTATACCGATACGACCATCCGGCGCAGCGAAAAACTGAACCGTTTTAACCAGCTTTTCCGCGCCATGTTCATTGACCGCCACCCACCCTACCCGCTCTACCGCCACTGGTACGACCTGACCGAACACGCGCCGGAGTTCCCTGCGCCGCCGACCGACGAGCCGACTCCGCGCCTGGCCGATGATGCCGGCGTGCCGGAAAGCGAGTACCGGGGTTCGCGTTATGCCGACGAGTACGGCGGGCGGGCGCGTCTGCGGCTGCCGCTGTGGGCGATGCTGGTCGCCGCCGGGGTGATCGTGCTGGTGGGGCTGGCGCTGGCGGGCGTTTTTGGCGACGGCGGCACGCCGTCTATCCCGCTGACGCTGACCGATACCCCCGTCGACGCGCTGAGCGCGGGCGGGACGGCTCAGGCCGCCGCTTCGACCGCGACATTCACGCCCGCGCCGACCGACACGCTTGACCCGGCGCGGGTGACGCCGACGCGCCCGCCGCTGGCGACCGATTTTATCACCCCCACTCTGCTGCCGACGGCGGTCGTGCCACAGATTTTGGCGACGCTGCCCGCGCCGACCGATACCCCCTCGCCCACCCATACCCCCACACCAACGCTGACCTTCACCCCCTCGGCGACTTTCACACCGACCGACACGCCCACGCCGACCAACACCCCCACGCCTACGCTGCCGCCCCAGGGCGTGCAGGGCGCGCAGGATATGCTGGCGCTGTTCGACCGCCTGAGCGTTTTCCCCTGGGATGCTGAATCGTTTTCGCTGGTCAGGACAATAGACGGCGCCTACTGGCGGCTGGGGTCGGGCGCTGACCCGGCTGTCGGCAGTCCCGATCTGGTGGTGGCGCTGCCCGCCGACCTGCTGGAAACCTTCTACGGCAACAATGCCGCCTCGCGCATCCAGCGCCTGGAAGCCGAACTGACGCTGCTGTCGTTTAATCCGCAGCTTCTGGCGACCGAGCCGGTGTACTTTGGCGCGGCGCTCCAGAACGCCGGCGACCCGGCGCAGTCGGTCGGGCTGCACGTCCAGGTGTTGCAGCCGGGGGTCATTAACGTGGGGCAGCGCAGCGGCGCGGACGCGCAGATGCTCAGCCAGCGTTCGGTGAATGCCGTCGTCGTGCGCGCGCGCCTGGAACGCGACCCGCAGACCGGCGCGATCACCACCTTTTTTGACGGCGACCAGATCGGCCAGCCGCTTGCGCTGTCCAGGCCGGACGCGGCGCTGCTGCCGGCGCTGTATGTTCGCAGCGGCGGCGCGGTCATCAGCGTCACGCGCTGGACGATCACGCTGCGTTAGCGCCAGATCGGGCAGTACCTTCGGGTTTCTAAAGCAACAATTCATTGACTTTCTATTGAGAAAGGATGTACAATTAATTGTAACTAAATGAAATTCTCTCGACTGAGATGGGGGAGAATAAGGCGCACGCGTTTACGCCGACATCATGTATGCCTATTCGATACATACCATGACCCAAACACAAGCCATATCCAACGAATCGGAAGATGAGTCCCCGACTGTTCCTCACATCCTGCTGGCCGACGACGACTCCAGCAATCTGGTTTTGCTGCGGCGTTTGCTGGAGCGCGACTATAAGGTGACGGCAGTCCGCAGCGGGGACGAGGCGATGGCGCTGCTTTCCAGCACCCGATTTCAGCTGGCGATTCTGGATGTGGTGATGGGACACACCGACGGCCTGCAAGTCCTCAGTTTCATCCGGCAGATGCCGGAAAACGCCGATCTGCCCGTCATCCTGATTTCGGCGATGGCGCAGCCAGAAGACGTGGTGCGCGGCCTGGAAATGGGCGCCAACGATTACATCACCAAACCGTTTGATATCATGGTCGTCCGCGCCCGCGTGGAACGCCAGATTTTAATCAAACAGGCGCTTGACGAACGGCAGGCCATCATCAGCGCCTTACAGGATGCGCAGACGGCCAAGGATAATCTTTTTCACATCGCCACCCACGACCTGAAAAGCCCGCTCAACAATATCCGGCTGGCGCAGTATTATCTGCGTGACATCGTAGGCCAGGACCCGACGGCGGCTACCGCCCTGGATGCGATTGAAGAAACCGTAGACTGGATGAACAGCCTGGTTCAGGATTTCCTGGATGCGTCCATGCTCAAGAACGGCAAGGCGGAACTTCAGCTTCAGCCAACCAGCGTGGCCGAGGTCGCCTGGCAGGTGATTGACCGTTACGGCCCGGCGGCCAACCGCAAAAACGTCATGGTAGTGATGGGCGAAATGCCCGGCCTGGCGCTGGCCGACCCGGCGCGGCTGTCGCAGATCATCGGCAACCTGCTGGGCAATGCCATTAAATACAGCCCCAGCGGCACCTGCGTGGCGCTGTCGTCGGAAGTCCGCGGCGACCGGGTGCGCATCAGCGTGGCCGACGAAGGGCCAGGGATACCCCCCGCCGAACGCGAAAATCTATTCACCGCCTTCAGCCGGTCGGGCGCGCCGGTTTCCGACGGCGAAAAAAGCAGCGGTCTGGGCTTGTGGATCGTCAAGGAACTGGTCGAACTGCATCGCGGCGAAGTGGGTCTGGTCTGCCCGCCGGACGGCGGCTCGATCTTCTGGGTGGAAATCCCGCGCTGGCTGACGCCGGACGACGATCAGATCATCCTGTAAATCCGAATGCTGTCGGCCTCATCGCGCACCAGCGCGTCCGGCGGACAGCGGCGCACGGCAGCGGCCATCCACACATCTCCGATGGCGCTGCCGGCGTTTAAGGCGGCGGCCAGGGCGATATAGTAGGCCGTGCCGTCCGGCAGAATCCAGATCAGCAGCATCGCCAGCAGCGTTATCCCCACCAGCGGCGCGAGCGCGATCACGATGAACACATCCCGCGGGAAGAGTGCGCCGTCGGCGGTGGCATACAGCGCGCCCTTGCTCAGCATCACGCCGTAGCGCGGTTTATGCCCGGCCCAGCGAATCGCCAGCCCGTGAATCCACTCGTGCAGCGGCAGGATAACCACCAGGATTAAAATCAGCCACAGCCACCAGGGCCAGGCCGGCCCACCCGGCAGCGGCCCGCGCGCCGCCAGCGCCAGCATCCGCCAGCCGGACATCAGCCCCAGCGTGATCGTCAGCGGAATCAGCGCCAGCAGGTTCAGCCGCAGGACACGGCCCGGTTCCAGCAGGGCAAGGTACTGCGCTTCCTGATAGCCGGGGGGCAGTTCGTATATGGGTGATGGGCGGCGCAGCATAGCATAAAAACGCCCGCCGGCGGGCGGGCATTGGCCTACATCTGGAATCCGCCGGATACGCGGACGATCTTCTGCTGGTAGTTGTTGACGTATTCCAGCAGTCGCCGGTGCAGCTTTTGCCACTCCACGCTGTCCAGGATTTTCCGCATGGTGTCCAGGTCTTCGGCAATGCCTTCGGTCATGATCTGCGCCTGTTTGGTGCGGCTGTAGGCCGTGTACCATGCCCCGGTCGGCTCCAGCCCCAGGCGGGTGAGACCGGGCATCCATTCCCGGACGACAAATTCAAAATAGTCCTGCTCGCGCTCCTGCTTGATGTCCCAGTGCATCAACAGTTTGACGTTTTCTTTGCCCAATCCAGTCATTCTACGCTCCGCTTTTCACTTCGTTTGAGGCAAAAGGACGACGACCTGGGACTGTTCCGGCAGTTCACCCGCCGTGACTTTCAGCGCCTCGCTCTCCTGAGCCTTGCCGATCCCCATCGCTTTGAGGAACTTCTCTACCGGGTCAAGCTGGAATTTCAGCCCCGGCAGAGCATAATGCATCGGCACGATGTAGTTCGGCTCGATGAGGGCTACTACCTCGGCAGCCTGAGCGGCGCGCAGGCTGTTCCCACCACCGACCGGCAGCAGCAGCACATTGACCTGACCAAGCGCCTCGATGGTGGACTGATCGGGGATATGCGCTAGGTCGCCCAGGTGCAGCACCGTCAGGTTATCGTAGTCGAACAGATAGGCGACGTTCGCCCGAACGATTTCCTGTTCGACGAAATGCAGCGCCAGCGCAGTGATGAACACCCCGCCGATTTCATACTCACCCGGGCTGGTGATGAGAAATGGGTCGCCCTTGACCGCGTTGATATTGTTATGGCCGGGTTCCTGGTGGCTGACCGTCACCACATCGGCCTTGAGCTTGAGCGGCGGTAAGCCGATAGAATCGCCATAAGGGTCGGTTATAATCGAGAGCTTGTTCCGTTCGGTAATGCGAAAACAACTGTGTCCGTACCAGATGACTTCCAAAGCAACCTCACTGTTTGACCGTGTACAATGGTCATAAACTGATGATAACCAATCCGGTATGTTTTCTCAAGGCGGGCTGATGAATCCGACAGGGCAATCGCTTCAAACTGTCATCTTGCGTCACATTAACCCCTATCCCCCCGACCCTCTTTCCCCGTATACGGAGAAAGGGGGAGTAAGAGTCTTTTTAAGCCCCCTCCTTGAATTCGGAGAGGGGGTTTGGGGCAGGGGTCAAAAGGTAAAAGTCTGCTTACTGAGACGAAGTATCTTCAAGCGATTACCCTGATGAATCCAGACTGGCATGTGACCGAAATCGGGCGCGGGCAGGTTCTTCAGACGGCGGGCCGCGTCCGGCTGGTCGTGCCGCCCACGCCCGAAAGGCTGTACAGCGACGCGCAGATCAGCGACTACGCCGCCCGCCGCGACTTTCGCCGGACACCCCCCCTGCGCCTCACGATCACAGCGCGGGCGGAAGGCGGGCCGATCCGGGGTACGGCGGGCTTCGGCTTCTGGAATCACCCGTTTGCGCCCGGCGAACGCGGCTTGCGGTTGCCCCGCGCGGCCTGGTTCTTTTTCGCGTCCCCGCCCAACGACATGCGCCTGGCGCGGGATGTGCCGGGTTTCGGCTGGAAGTGCGCCACCCTGGATGCGGGGCGGGCGGCTTTCCTGGCGCTGCTGCCGACCGCGCCGGTTGGGTTTCTGCTGATGCGCGTCCCGGCGCTGTACCGGCGGCTGTGGCCGGTCGGGCAGCGGGCGCTGGGCATCAGCGAACACGCGCTTGACCCCGCGCTGCTGGCCGAAAACCATACCTACAGCCTGGACTGGCGCGCCGATGGGCTGACCTTCCGCCTGGACGGCGCAACCGTCCACCAAACGCGCCATGCGCCCGGCGGGCGGCTAGGCTTCATTGCCTGGATAGATAACCAGTACGCCGTCGTCACGCCGCAGGGGCGCTTTGGCTGGGGCATCGTGCCGGTGGCGCGTGAGCAGTCGCTCGTGCTGGAAACGGTTCGGCTGGAAACCCTGTAACGC
>JACAES010000068.1 GCA_013388735.1 Chloroflexota bacterium
GAAGGTTCTGTCACCAAACTGACCGAAGCCAACGCCGACCCCGCGCTGCTGACGCGGCTGGACGACGCCTATGAAGCCAAGTACAACATGCGGCATGGCACGCCCTTCTGGCGAGTGCGGCCTGTCGTTGTGCTGGCCTGGCGCGACTTCTTCAAAACGGCCACGCGCTGGACGTTCGACGGCCCGTAGGGGCGAACCCTACCCGCGCTTTCTGTCCCCGCGTATAATGGCATCATTCAGATACACGCGACACTTGAGGCACAGACGATGTTAGAAAAACTGGCGGGCATTGAAGCGCGTTACGACGAGCTGGAACGGCTGATGGGTGATCCGGCGGTGGCGAACGATTACACAAAAGTGGCCGAATACTCTAAGGAACGCGCCGGCCTGGAAGAACTGGTGACCGTCTACCGGAACTACAAACGCCAGCTTCAGCAGTTGGACGATGCGCGCGCGCTGCTGGAAAGCGAAAACGACGCCGAGTTGATTGCTCTGGCGCAGGAAGAAATCGCCGAACTGGAAACCAGCGCCGAGGCGCTGCGCGAGCAGCTTAAGGTGCTGCTGCTGCCGAAGGACGCGCGCGACGAGAAAAACGTCATCATGGAAATTCGCGCCGGGGCCGGCGGCGACGAAGCCGGTTTGTTCGCGGCGGATTTGTTCCGCATGTACAGCTACTACGCCGAAAAACGCGGCTGGAAAATTGACATCATCGAGCAAAGCGAAACCGGCATGGGCGGTTTTAAACAGATCGTCTTTGAGGTGAAAGGCCGGGGCGCGTACAGCCGTCTGAAGTACGAAAGCGGCGTGCATCGCGTCCAGCGCGTGCCGGAAACCGAAGCGCAGGGGCGCATCCACACCAGCACCGTGACGGTGGCGGTGCTGGCCGAGATAGACGAGGTGGACGTGCAGCTTCGCCCGGACGACATCCACGAGGAATTCACCCGCGCCGCCGGGGCCGGCGGCCAGCATGTGCAGAAGAACTCGACGGCGGTGCGGCTGGTTCACATCCCCACCGGCCTGGTGGTCGAAGTGCAGGACGAGCGCAGCCAGCTTCAAAACCGGATGCGCGCCCGGCAGATTTTGCTGGCGCGGCTGTACGATATTGAGATGGAAAAACAACGTTCGCAGCAGGAAAGCGAGCGCCGCAGCCAGGTTGGCACGGGCGACCGTTCGGAAAAAATCCGCACCTACAACTATCCACAAAACCGCGTCACCGATCACCGCATCAACATCAGCAGCTATAACCTGCCGGCAGTGATGGTAGGCGATCTGGACATATTCATTGACGAGCTGATCGCGCAAGACCAGGCGGAACGGCTGGCCGCCGGCGGCGTGGGGGCATAGGGGCGAGTGGGCGCGCCCGCCGGCGCGCCTCTACTTGGAACTCGGCGCTGCGCTCAAAACCAGCCGCGCCGCTGGAAACGTTCTTCCGTCCAGGGGTCGCCGTTGTTATGATACCCGGCCTGTTCCCAGAAACCGGGCTTGTCGGCGGCGCTGAATTCCAGCGCCCGCAGGAACTTGGCGCTTTTCCAGAAGTACAGCTTCGGCACCAGCGTGCGAACCGGCCAGCCGTGTTCGGGTTCGAGCGGCTTGCCGTCATATTTATAGGCTAGCAGCACGTCGTCGTCCAGCATGGCTTCCAGCGGGGTGTTGGTGGTATAGCCGTATTCGCAGTGGGCGATGACGTAACGCGCCGATGGTTTGAAGCCGAACAGCTTCACGAAGTCGCGGAACAGGACGCCTTCCCACACCGTATCAAACTTGCTCCAGCGGGTGACGCAGTGAATGTCGGTTTTGATGGTGACGGTGGGCAGTTTGGTGAATTCGTCCCATGTCCAGCGGCGTTCGTTTTCCACCTCGCCGAACACCCGCAAGTCCCAGGTGGCCGGGTCGAACGGCGGAGTCGGGCCATAGGTCAGCACCGGGAATTTATTGGTCAGCGATTGGCCGGGGGGCAGGCGGCCTTCGCTTTTAATGCGCTCTTCCTCATTGCGGCGTTTCAGGAAATCCAATTCGCGCTCTCCTTACTGGCAGACGAACGATAGCGAACAGTGGGCATCAGCCCACTGTTCTGGTTAAAGCTATTCTACAATAACTTCGCTGAAAACTGAGGCGCACGGTGATGAGTAGAGGATAAGACCGGCGCTAGTTGAAGGGATTAACGAGCAGTTCGATTTGCAGCTTCATCAGTCCAAGCATGATTTCATCACCGTTACGCACCGGGTACTTTTCTTCCGGCTTCAGCCATTCCCCGTTCAGGCGCGTGCCGTTGGCGCTGTGGTTATCCATGATAACCACCCGGTCGCCGTCCAGGCCGATGATGAGATGTTCGCGGGAAACGCCGAGATCGCCGGCATTGAAGGCCGCCAGGTCTACATCCGGGTAGAAGCCTTTTTCCGGGAAGGCGCGCCCGATGATCATCGTGCCTTCCAGATCAAAAATCATCTTCATCTGAAGCTGGACGAGCTGTAGCGCAATCCGCCAGGGACGCGGCATCCCCAGATCAATGGCCTTGATTTCGGGAATAGCGGTGTCCGTTTTGGGTTCTTGTCCAAGTTTTCGCGTTTCGCCTACTGGCATACACCTACCCCCATACACTTTGAATTTCAGTATAACACGGCTGAGTCTTGGAAAACCATGCGCGCAGATACAATCAGTCATTTTTTAGTCTTTTTTTATAAACGGGAAAATGGGACGAAAGATACGGGGATTTTTTCCCGGAACGGCGATCTTTTTTGGGGCATTTGTTATAATAGAGGTTTGAGCATAGAAATGCTGGGTGAGACAAATATGGCTGTGCAACCCGCCGAGACACTATTGGTCAGCACGAATGGGGACGAACTGGTGCGTTCGTTGAATCCCAATGCCTACCACATTCATGCCGTTGGCGATGTGGGCAAGGCGATGGAAACGCTGCGCGACGCGCGCTACGATATTATTCTGCTGGACGACGCGCTTTTTTCCAATGATATTTTCGATGCTGTAAAAGAGATTAAACGCCGGGTGCCGCTGATCCCGGTGCTGGTGCTGTCGAAAAATGCCGACGCCGCCTACCAGACCGATCTGATGGAAGTGGGCGTGGATGACTTCCTGACCGGCGACCTGTCCAGTGAGGAACTTCAGCGCCGCCTGCGGCTGATCCTGCGCCAGCGGCGGCAGGCGCGCGTCCTGGCGCAGCGCAACCAGAATTTGCAGTCGCTTACGCTGCTCTCGCGCCGCATGTACAGCGCCACCGATCCTCATGCGCTGGTGCTGGACACGATTGATAAAGCGTGCAGCACCTTCAAACTGTACGGCGTGGCGATTGTGCTGCATGACGATGACCCGTTCCAGATGTTCGCCGGACGCGAGGGGTGCAGCGCCGACGGCACGCTGTTTGAAAGCATCCTCTATCTGAAGGACTACGACCCGTTCCGCCGCGTGATTCGCAGCGGCTTCGTCCAGGTCTTTCAGAACATTGTGGCCGACCCGAACTACATGCCCATACCCGCCCTGCCCGCGCCGGAGTCGGCCATTATCGTGCCGCTGAATTATCAGGAACACAAACTGGGGGCGATGGGCGTATTCGGCACCGGGCATCTGCCGGTCGGCCACGAAGACCTGCTGCTGTACGAGTTGTTCGCCTCGCAGTTTGCTGTCGCGCTGAACAACGCCCGCCACTATCACAGCCAGCGCATCAGCGCCCAGTCCAGCCAGCATTTGTTACGGGCCTGGCAGCGGTTCATCAACTTGCAGTCCTATGACGAGATGGCCGAAAATCTGCACCGGCTGGTCGAAGAAATCTCCAACGTCAACCAGGCGCTGGTGTGGATGTACCCGCCCGACCCAGGCGACCTGACGACCATCGTCAAGACCGCGAGCCCGGAGATGGTGAAGCTGTTCCGCCAGCTTGAGCGCGACGGCGTGGTGAACGACCTGATCGCGCAGCTGGACGAACGCCGCTTGCAGCCGATGATCCTGCGCCCCGGCATCGGGCAGAAAGACCCGCTCGGCCCGCTGTTTAAGGGGCTGCGCGGCCAGCAGCTGTTGCTGGTCGCCATCACCGATTCGGCGCGGCTGATCGGCGGCATCATCGCCAGCGTGTCGAACAACCGCCAGTACAGCAGCGAAGACGCCCAACTGCTGATCGCCAGCCTGGCCCACGCGACCGGCCTGGCGCTGGAACGCACGACCCTGATCGAAATCACCACCCAGCAGAGCGGGCGGCTGGAAGCCCTGTTACGCAGCATTTCTGAAGGCATCTTCTTCGTGGACGACACCGGCCATGTCGCCTTCTGCAACCCGCAGTTCACCGAGATGACCGGCATCAACCCGTCCGAAGTGCTGGGCTACGACTCCGATACGCTGCTGCGCGATCTGGCGCGCCGGTCAGGGGACGAGGATTACGTCCTGGCGCAGCTTCAGGAAGCGGTGGGCCGCATCCTCAGTTCCGATACGCAGGTGAACGAAGATTACCCGATTGTCGAAATCACGCTGGGCGAACCGAAGCGGGATATTCACGTCGAGTTTATGATGATCGCGGGGGTGAACGGCAGCCGCCCCGGTTGGGCCGGCATCATCCGTAACAACCTGCGCTTTAAGAGCATGTTCGGCAGCCAGACGCTGCTGCTGGATATGATGTCGGAGCGGATTCGCGTGCCGTATGCCCAGGTGCGCGGCCTGCTGACCACCCTCAACGAACAGCACAGCCGCTTTACCCACCGCGAACGCGCCCGCTTTTTGCGCCAGCTTGAGGAAAGCGTGCAGAGCCTCGGCCACCTGTGGGATAACTTCCTGGAAATGTACAATCTGGAGGTCTCCGGCCTGGCGCTCAGCCGCGAACAGGTAGACCTGTACGAGGTCGTCCAGCGCGTGATAGACAGCCGGGCGTTTGCCGAATACCGCCGCCAGATTCAGATCAAGTCGCCGGCCCGACTGCCGCTGATCGAAGTGGACGAACTGCGGCTGGAACTGGCGCTCACCAATGTGCTGCATAACGCCATCCAGTTTTCGCCGAAAGGCGCGCCGGTGAATGTGACCCTGGAACATCACGATGACGAACTGCTGATCGTGGTCGAAGACCAGGGCGCCGGTATCCCGCGCGAACAGTTAGGGCATGTGTTTGAGCCGTTTTTCCAGGCCGGCCACAACAGCGACGCAGACGGCGCAGGGCTGGGGTTGTATCTGGTGCGGGAAATCGTGAAGCGGCACGGCGGCAGAATCGCCATTGCCAGCGAGCCGGGCAGCGGCACGACCGTTACGCTGGCGCTGCCGATAACACTGCGCGAGGAAAGCCTGCGCGCCGCGCCGCCGCCCCCGACGGCCAGCGCCGCCGCCCCGCGCCGCGCCGAACCGCTGGAACTGCCGGAGCGGACGTTCAACGGCAAGCGCGTTTCTGACCGGCCTCCACAGACCATCATGGTGGTCGAAGGGCGCTCCGGCCTGGTGCCGCACCTGTGCGAACAGTTGGCCGGCGAGGGTTACGAGATGATCGCCTATCGTTCCGGCGAAGAGGCGCTGCGCGACGTGAACAGCATCCGGCTTGACCTGATTTTGCTGGACGTGAACCTGACCGACGCGAACGGGCTGGACGTGTGCGAACGCATGTGCAAACGCACCGAAGTGCCGATCATCATGCTGGCCGACGAAGCCTCCGAGGCCGAGAAGGTGCGGGCGCTGATGCTGGGCGCGGACGATTATATCGCCAGGCCGATCAGCGACGAGGAACTGATGGCGCGCGTCAACGTGATCTTCAAGCGGCGGCGCATCCCCGACCGCACCCGTGAGCCGCTTGATCTGGGCAGCCTGTACATTGACTTCGCCCGGCGCGAAGTGTTCCTGAACAATAAACCGCTGGAACTGACGCGCATCGAGTATGATCTGCTGAACGTGCTGGCCGTCAACCAGGGGCAGGTTTTGACGCACAAGCAGCTTCTCGAAAAAGTGTGGGGGCCGGAATATCAGGCGGAGACGCAGTATCTGTGGGTGAACGTCAGCCGCCTGCGCAAGAAGCTGGAGCCGACGGTAGACAGCCCGCGTTACATCCATACGCAGCCCGGCGTGGGTTACGTATTCCGGTCATCATAAGAGCGAAAGCAGTCGGGGCGGCCACACAGCGCCGCCCCCAGGGCGCACTCTCCCCTCATCCCGTAAACCATATTGACGAAGGAATAGGCTGTGGTGAAAAAGCTGTTCATGATCGTTGTTCTGGCCGTTCTTCTGCTGCCGCCGGCGGCGCTGGCGCAAGACCTGACCGAAAGCTATACCGCGCCGGATGGCTCATTCAGCTTCCGGTATCCGGCGGAATGGACGCTGGCCGAGGATGGCACCGACCTGATTCTGCGTTCGCCGGAAGGGCTGATGATCGTCGTGATGTCGCCGGACGTGGTGTCGCGGGTGGCCGCCAACCTGACGCCGGCGGAAACGCTTGATCTGCTGCTGACCGTCACGCAGGCGGCGGCGGACACGGTAGAGGAAATCAGCGTCGGTGGTTATCCGGCTGCCCGCGTGATCGTCCACCAGGACGGCCCGCGCGAGACGGCGGCGGTGATCGTCCGTTATTCCAACACGAGCGCGACGATCCTGCTGGGCGTGGCCGACGCCGAGCAGCTTGCGGCAGTTGAGGCCGTCGCGCTGGCGATGGCCGCCAGCCTGAACGCGGGCAGCGTCCCGGCGGAAAGCGCCACCGCCGAGGCCGCGCCGGATGCGACCGTCGAACCGCTGCCGGAAGGCATTTTATTCCGCGACGATTTTGAAGGCGGCTTAAAAGATGAGTGGGCGGCCTATCAGGGGATGCCGAGCGTGGTCGCGGACGGCGGGAATAATGCACTCCAGGTGGGCGGCGATGAAGCCTTTTACGTGACGACCGGCGCGGACTGGACGGACTACACCGCCACACTGCGGATGAAGATCACGCAGGGGGACGGCATCAGCGGACTGGTGGGCGTGCGCTTCGACATCAAACAGGTGGGCGCGTATGCCGCCTTTTTTGACACCGGCGATGACAGCGCCGGGCTGGCATACTTCTTCGGGACGCAGACGTTTAACATCCTGTCCACCAGCCGCGTGAATCTGGAAGTCGGCCAGTGGTACGACCTGAAAGTGACGGCGCAGGGCGATCAGATAGAGCTGTATTTCGGCGGCCAGCGCACCAACTGGCTGACCAGCACGCAGTTCAAACAAGGGACGCTGCTGGTATACGCCGCGCCCGGCACGGAAATCCTGGTGGACGATGTGGTGATCCGCGACCTGAGCGGGTGAACCGGGCGGCGCGGCCTGGTGGAAGGCGCGCCCGCAGGGTGTTAAGATACGCCTCCGGCCTGACCTGCATGATCTTGAACCATTCGGCGCATTCAGGCATATTTAGGGAGATGAGTCATACAGGAAAAAACTATGGGCAGACGATGCCGGTGGCTGGTTGTATGGATCGCCCTTCTGACCCTGGCCGGGGCGGCTTTCCCGGCGCGGGCGCAGGCTGTCAGCATCGCCGTGCAGGCCGGGTTTGACGGGTTGTTCCGCGAAAACGAATGGCTGCCGCTGTATGTGCAGGTCGGCAACGATGGCGCGTCCGTCGAAGGGCGGCTGCTGGTGCGGCCCGAAACCTCCGGCAGCGGCATTAACAATACCTACAGCCTGCCGATCAGCCTGCCGGAGGGCGCGCGCAAGACGGCTTTTCTGTACATTTCCGCGCGCAGTTTTACCACCCAGGTGCGCGTCGAACTGGTGGACGCGGGCGGCGTGGTGATCGCCTCGCAGACGGCGGGGCTGCGGGCGATTGAAACACAGGATCAACTGGCGGTGGTCATCAGTGAGGCAGTGACCGGCACGGTAGACCTGACGAAAGCGCGCGGCGGTTATGCCGTGTTCCAGGCCAACTGGTCGGTGGAAAACCTGCCCGACCGGGCGACTGCCCTGGAAACCATCAATCTCATCCTGTTCGATGATGTGGATACCGGCCTGTTGAGCGCCGGGCAGCGCGCGGCGCTGGCCGACTGGGTGGCGATGGGCGGGCATCTGCTGGTAACGGGCGGCCCGAACTGGCAGGCGACCGCTGCCGGTTTAAACGATCTGCTGCCGGTTAACCCCCAGGCCAGCGCGACCTTAAGTGACCTGTCGCCGCTGGCGGCCTGGGTGCGCGCCGACGATAAATTGGCCGGCGCGACCGTGATCGCCACCGGCGAAGTGCGGGATGGGGCGCGCGTGCTGGTGGGCGCAGCCGCCGTGCCGCTGATCGTCCGCCGGACGCTGGGTGCGGGTACGGTGGATTATCTGGCTTTCGACCCGCAGACGCAGCCGGCGCGCGGCTGGAGCGGCCTTTCCGACCTGTGGCTCGCCCTGATGACCAGCGTGAACCCCGGCCCCGGCTGGCTGGACGGCATTTATAACTGGGATCAGGCCGTCAGCGCGGCTAACGTCATGCCGGGCGTCAACCTGCTGCCGGACATCCTGCCGCTGTGCGGCTTTCTGGCGCTCTACATCGGGCTGATCGGCCCGGTCAACTATCTGGTCTTAAACCGCATCAACCGCCGCGAACTGGCCTGGCTGACCATCCCCCTGTTCATCGTGCTTTTCAGCGCCCTGTCCTGGCTGATCGGCGCGAATCTGCGCGGCAGCGAAGTGACCATCAGTCGGACGGCGGTGGTGCAAAGCTGGCCGGACGCGCAGAACGCGCGCGTCGAAACCATGATCGGGCTGCTTTCCCCACGCCGTGACCGGTACAGTCTGGCGGTTTTTGAGGACAGCTTCCTGCGGCCCGTGCCGCTTATGAGCGGGCAGGGGTCGCTGCTGTCCGGCAGCGTGCAGGCCAGCGCGGACGTGCAGCAGGCCGAATTTTTCCGCGCCGCCGATTTCCCGGTAGACGCCAGTTTCATCGCCGCTTTTAACGCCCGGACGTTTGTCCCCAGGCCGGAGATTAACGGCCAGGCGCGGCTGTTTTACGACGGCCTGGACGGCCAGCAGGTGCTGCGCGGCTCGGTGCGCAATGATACCGACCAGACGCTTCACGACCCGGTTATCCTGGCGCGCGGAACCAGCCTGCGTCTGGAAGCGCCGCTCGAACCGGGCGATGTCGCCACCTTCGACCTGACGCTGCCCGGCGAAGGGCTGCCGCCGCCGGCGCGGGTGAGCTATGCGCCGGGGTCGCTGTCCACGCTGCTGATGCGCTCCAGCGCGCGCGCGGGCATCTCGCAGACGATTAACGACATCCTCGGCACGCGCTTTTCCGAATGGTCATTTTATGGGCGCGCGGGCGGCACGCCGGCGGAAAAGGAAGCCTATCGCCGCCGCCTGTTCCTGGCGTCGTTCATCAGTGATGCCTACAGCCTGACGACCGGACGCGGCAGCCAGGTTTATCTGGCGGCCTGGGCCGGCAGCGCCCCGATGACCGTCGAACTGGACAGTTCGCCCTGGACGACGCTGGATACCACCCTGTACCTGGCACAGTTCGCGGTGGAAATCGAAAAGCCCGCCGGCGAAACCTTCGTGTCTGCCGAACAGTTCACCTGGACGGCCATGAACAGCGCCGGGCTGAACCCCCTCGCGCCGTATGCGCTGGCGCTGGAGCCGGGCGGCGAGGCGGTTTTCCGGTATACGCCGCTGCCGGATGCGGTGCTGCGGCAGGTGCGCGAGCTGACCATCCGGCTGGACCGAAATACGACCATCAGCCGGAACCTGCCGCTGCAGATCTGGAACTGGGAAACCGACGCCTGGGAAGATTTGCAGGTGGGCAGCGGCAAAGAACTCATCATCCGCGACCCGGCGCGCTACCTGGGGCCGCACAACGCGGTGCAGCTTCGGGTGCTGGCCGATACCATCAGCGGTTATCCGCGCCTGCAAGACCTGTCGGTCGAACAGCGTGGGCGGTTTTGAACGTATACTGAAAAGAGAAACGTTTGTTCAGGTGCGGATGGAGGGCGGCGGCTCTCGACGCTCAGGAGATGGATTGTGACCGAACAGATTATCGAAACGAAAGACCTGCGTAAACGCTTCGGCAAGTTCGACGCGGTGAACGGCCTGTCGCTGGCCGTGCCGTCCGGCTCGATTTACGGCTTCGTGGGGCCGAACGGGGCGGGCAAAACCACCACCATGCGGATGCTGACCACCTTAACGCGCCCGACCGCCGGTGAAGCCTGGGTAGCCGGCCATTCCGTGATACGAGAACCGCGCGCGGTGCGGCGCGCCATCGGCTACATGCCGGACGAATTTGGCGTTTACGACGATATGCGGGTGTGGGAATATCTGGACTTTTTCGCCGCCTGTTATGACATCCCGGAAAACAACCGCAAGCGCCTGCTGGATGACCTGCTGGAACTGGTAGACCTGACCCACCGCCGCGACGATATGGTGGACAAACTGAGCCGGGGCATGAAACAGCGGCTTTCGCTGGCGCGGACGCTGGCGCACGACCCGCAGGTGTTGATCCTGGACGAACCGGCTTCCGGGCTGGACCCGCGCGCCCGCGTGGAAATCCGCGAACTGCTGGTGGAACTGGCGAAGATGGGCAAGACGATCTTTTTTTCGTCGCACATCCTGGCGGACGTGAGCGAAATCTGCACCCACATCGGCATCATCGAGGCCGGGCAGATGGTGGCGCAGGGCAGCATGGAAGAAATGCGCTCCCAGTTGATGCCGCACCGCGAGATTCTGGTGACGGTACGCGACGAAGAAACGGCGGCGCGCGCCCAGATGCTGCTGGCGAACTTCCAGGGCGTGCTGGGCATCGAACGGCTGGACCCGCGCGCGGGGCGTTCGCGGCTGCGGATTGACTTCACCGGCGACGATGAAGGCGTGGCGGCCATCAACCAGAAGCTGGCCGGCGAGGGTATCGCCGTGTTGGGTTTTACCGAAGAAACCAAAGACCTGGAAACCATGTTCATGCGTGTGACCAAAGGCGTGGTGACGTAGCGTGGATAAACACGCGAAGGATAACGGCTGATGGCTGAAGAACCGGTGCGCCTGGGCGAAAGCGGGCAAGAGGCGCTGACCCCGCGCGAAGCACGGCTGGAACGGGGCGCGGCGCTTCTGCGCTGGGGCGCGGTCGCCAGCGCCGTGCTGTCCGGGCTGGTGATCCTGACGGCGCTGGCGGGCGGGCTGCGGCTCGTCCCTGACCTGTTCCCGGCGCTGCACGGCCTTCTGCTGGGGCAGGTGGCCGGGCCGGATGATGCCGCCGTCGCCGGGGCGATTCTGCTGACGCAGATCAATACCGCGCTGCTGCTGGTGATGATGGTTGGTGTACAGGCGCGGGAATTGTGGGCGCTGGCCGGGGTGTGGCTGCTGGCGGTCATTAACGGGGCGGCGCTGGCGCGGGCGGGTTTTACCCCGGCGCTGCTGACGATCATTTTCGCCGCCTGGGCCGGGCTGGTCATCAGCCGGGACGCGCGCGCCTTCCGCCTGAACCCGGTGATGCTGAAGGAACTGCGCGGGCGAATGCGCGGCGTGCGGGCGTTTTTTGTCCTCACCGTTTACCTGGGGCTGATGAGCGGTTTTACAGCGCTGCTGTACCTCATCTACACGCCGGTGAACCAGGTGACCGGCTCGGCGGCGGCGGGTGAAGTGGGCCGGGTGCTGTTTATGGGCATCGTCGGCATCGAAGTGGTGCTGATTATCTTCATTGCGCCGGCTTTCACGGCGGGCGCGATCACCGGCGAACGCGAACGGCAGACCTACGACCTGCTGCGGGCGACTCTGCTGGCCGCGCCGTCGTTCGTGGTGGGCAAGCTGGAGTCCGCCCTGACTTACGTGCTGCTGCTGCTGTTGGCGGCCATCCCCCTGCAAAGCATCGCCTTCCTGTTCGGCGGCGTCACCGAAGGGGAACTGGCGCTGGCGTTCATCATTCTGACCGTGACGGCCATCACGCTTGGAACGGTCGGCATTTATTTTTCGGCCATCACGCCGCGCACGCTGACGGCCAGCGTGCGTTCATATACGGCCACGCTGGTGGCGGCGTTCGTTGCGCCGGTGGTGATGTCCTTCGTCCTGGGCATTCTGAACGCGGCAGCCGGCAGGGCCTCGCCGGTGGTCGAAGCCGCGCTGATCTACCTGGGCGATCTGGTGGTCAGCCTCAATCCTATCGCCACCGCGCTTTCGACGCAGGAACTGCTGATTAACCGGCAGGTGATCGGCTTCTGGACGGACACACTCGCCAGCGACGGCAGCACCATCCCGCGCGTGTCGCCCTGGATCACCTTCACGATCATCTATCTGGTCGTTTCGGCGGTGCTGGTGGTGGTCTCCATCCGGCGGATGCGCCGGGCGGAGGAGTGATGAAACCGCTGATTAGGGTGGTGAACAATCCGGCGGGGTAATGTGTAATGATTGGGAAAGCAGTTCAGGATAAACGATGGCGACACAGGCGGTAACTTCAGAACGGGGCGCGGCATTCACTCAACTGGTGCGTGGTTGGGACCGGCGGCTGCGGCTGCGGCAGGCGACGGCCTGGCTGCCGCGCTGTCTGCTGCCGGGGCTGCTGGCCGGGATCATTATCGCTGTCATTTCGCGGCTGCGCCCCTGGCTGCTGGCCGAGCAGATCGCGCTGCTGACGCTGGCCGCGCTGGCGCTCGGCGTGGCGGTGATGGCGCTGGTGGTGTGGCTGTGGCCGCGCCCGCCGCTGCCCGCTGCCCGCCGCTTCGACCGGCTGTTTGGCTTGCAGGAGCGGGTGTCTACCGCGCTGGAACTGCTGGAAGGCCGCCTGCGCGCCGCCGGCGAACTGGCCGAATACCAGATCGAGGACGCCTGGACGCACGCCCAGGCCGTCCGCGTGCGTGAGGCGCTGCCCCTGGTCTGGCGCGGGCGCGAATGGCTGGCCGTCCTGGTGCTGGCGGCAGTGCTGGCGCTGCTGCTGATTTTGCCGAATCCGCAGGCGGAAGCGGTCGCGCAGCGTTCGGCAGAGCGGGTGGCGCTGGCTGAAGCCGCCGATGCGCTGAAAGATGTTACCGAGGCCGTCGCGCTTGACCGGGCGCTGACGCCGGAGGAACGCGAACAACTTCTGGAGGCGCTGGAGAACAGCATCAACACCCTGCAAGAGCCGGGCGTGACACCGGAAGAAGCCTTCGCCTCGCTTTCGGACGCGGAGTCTGCGCTGCGCGACCAGGCCGAACAGCTAAAGCAGCGGCAGGAGGCCCAGGCCGCCGCCATGCAGGCCGCCGCCGCCGCGCTGCGCCGGCTTGAGGAAAGCGGTCAGGGCGACGATCAGTCCCCCATCCCTACGCTGGAAGAACTTCGGGAAAACCTCGACCAGATGAGCGCGGAACAGCTCCAGCAGGCGGCGCAGGCGCTGGAAGAGGCCGCCCAGGCGCTTCAGCCGACCAATCCGCAGGCGGCGCAGGCCATGCGACAGGCGGTCCAGTCCATGCGCGAGGGGGATACCGGCGCGGCGGGCGACGCGCTGGACGAAGCCGGCCAGGGCTTGCAGCAGGACATGCAGATGCAGGAAGCGACCGCCGACGAATTAAGCGAAGCGGCACAGGTCGTCCGGCAGGCGGGCGCGCAGATCGGCGAGCAGGGACGGGAATTAGCCAGAAGCGGCCAGCAGGCGCAGGACGGCCAGCCGCAGCCCGGCGAGGAAGGCGAACAGGGACAGGGCGGGCAGCCGCAGCCCGGTGAAGAAGGCGAGGCCGGGCAGGGCGGCGGGCAGGACTCGCAGCAGGCGCAGGGCGGCCAACAGGGCCGGCAGCCCGGCGAGGGCGATGGGCAGCAAGGCGATCCACAGGGCGATTCACCGCCGAACGGTTCCGACAGCCCGGCGTTGGGCGCGGGTGATGCGCCGGGCGGCGCGGGGTCGGACGAGATGGGCGGCGAGCCGCAGCAGCCGGGCGATGCCGAAATCGAGCAGAACAATAACCCGGACGGGGGCGGCGCGGGCGCGTTCGAGCCGATATTCGCGCCCCGGCGTGTGGGCGGGCAGGGCGACGAACAGATCGTGCTGGAGCCGGACGCGGGCGATGTCCCGGCGGTTGAAGGCGAGTTCAGCCAGAACCCCGGCGGGCAGGCCGCCATACCGTATAACCAGGTCTTCAGCGATTACCGCGACGCGGCTAACCGCGCCCTGGACAGCGACTATATCCCGCTGGGCCTGCGCGACGTGGTGCGCGATTATTTCGCGTCTTTGGAGCCGGGCCGATAGCCGCGCACGGCTTCGACCCGCCGGTGCCAGCCGATGACGGCCAGCGGCAGCGCCAGGCACGGCATGAAATTGCCCAGGCTAAGCGCCAGGCCGATGCTGACCAGATTCACCGGCACCAGCAGCCAGGCCGGGGCCGTTCCCATCAGCGTCATCTGGGTGTACAGCAGGCCGAGCGGGTTGGCGATCAGGGCGCAGGCTTTGCCGATTTCCTTCGACCGCTGAAGCTGCCCCACGATGAAAATCGCCAGCGCCGCCACGCCCAGGGCAACCAGCCAGGCCACCAGCGCCGGGCTGAAGGGCGGGCGCAGGCTTTCGCCGGACAGCCGCAGCAGGCTGAAGATGCCGGTGGTCGCGCCGGCGGAGTAAACCAGATTGGCGTCGCCGCCGCGCAGCGCCAGCCAGGTGCCGATCCAGTCAGGTCGCCACAGCAGCGGCAGCCCCCACAGCAGCGCCGTGCAGGCCAGCCACTTCAGCAGTGTGCGGCGGTCGTGCCGCAGCCAGTCCACCACATGCCAGGGCAGCAGCACCAGCATGGTCTGGGGTTTCAGGGTCAGCAGCGCGCCCAGCGCCGCGCCGCGCCAGCCGGGGACGATCAGCCGTTCGGCGCTCCAGAACAGCATTTCGACCTGTCCGGCGCTCAGTTCGTGCAGAAAGGGGAAGAAAAAGACCCACTTCCAGAAGTCTTTGCGGAAGGCGAAAATCAGCAGGCCGACGTTGACCACGCCCCACAGCACGAACATCAGCGGCATAGCGTCATAACCGGGCAGCGCCAGCAGCGCCCACAGATACGTGAACGGGAACGGGTAGCGGTACAGGTAGTTGCTGTACGGGTCCTGCCCGTTCAGCAGCAGCAGCCCGGCGAAGTAGTTGATCGAAAAATCGTAGGCGTTCATCGGCGGCGGCTCGCGGTATAGGCAGCTTCACAGGTACCGGTTATTATAGTGGGCGCTGCCCTGCCGGGGAAATTGAGGATTGAA
>JACAES010000005.1 GCA_013388735.1 Chloroflexota bacterium
GTGTTCGACCGTGACCCCGGTTGAGAACAGCCCCGGGCCGGTGTCGGCATCGCATTGAATCTCAATCGCCACCGGGCCACCCCCGGCAGGCACGCTGAAGCTGGCTGCCGACAGCAGCGAGAAATCCACCAGATTGTCTAAAGTCACCTGGCTGATATCCAGCGGCGCAGTGCCGGGGTTGCTGACTTCGATGATGGCGCTGGCCGGCACGCTTTCGGGCGTAAAGATGGTCAGCAGGCTGCCGGGGTCGGGGGCGGGCAGAGGGTCGGACAGATAAATCGGCGCGTCCACCACCTCGACACATTCCGAAAACTCGGACGTATCATCATTCGACCCGGTGGCTGTCACGGTCAGGAAGTCACCGGCGATCAGCGGAAGCGTCGAAATGCTGAACGAGGCATCCCCCGCGCCGTCGGTGGTTACGTTCAGGGAATCAAGATAATTCTCGCCTTCGCCATAAGTGGAGGGATCACAGGCGCTGTTGCGGTAAAACTCGATGCGGTAGGTCGTACCCGGCGCACTGGCAAGCGTGCCGGTGACTCCGCCGGGCGTGGCAGTCGTGATGACCGGGAAGTTCTGAAGATTATTCGGCCCATCGTCGGTGTCTCCCGCGTCGTTGGGTGTCGCCCCTGCTGGCGACAGATCAATACCCAGACCGCCATTGCCAAAAATGGTATTGCCCAGGATGGCGTTGTTAACGGCAGCACCGGGCAGCCCGCCGTCATCCACCAGGACGCCCGGCCCGGTGTTGTTGATAATCAGGTTGCCGGATCCGCCAACAGTGCCGCCGATTCGGTTATCACTACCGAGAATCTCGACTCCGATGCCGTTCGGTTGGGCATTAACGCCGTCGGTGCCGATGTAGCTGCCGGTAACAACGCTGCCGGTGCCGCTGATCTGGATGCCTGCGCCGGCGAAGTTGCCGATAATCAGGCTGTTGATTGTGCTGCCGCCGGTGATAACAAGACCGTTTGCGCCCGCCCCGGCTGAAGTGCCTTCCAGGATGATGAGGGGCGAGCCGCTGTAACCCGGCTGTGTCGTGCCGTCAATCACAACCGGGTCGGTGATGTCTGGCAGCGGAGTGAGCAGGGAGATCATCTGTGTGCCGGTGTCAATGCTGAATTGAATCGTATCCGGGACACCTACAGAAGCGTTTGAGTCGATAATCGCCTGTCTCAGGCTGCCGGCGCCAGCGTCGTCCGCGTTGGTCACGACGTAGGTGGCCGCCCGGCTGATGTGAACCGACGTAAAACCCCATATGAGCATGAACAGGGCCGCAAGAATACTGATTGAAACCCGCCGGGGGCGCATGGCACGCTCTCCTTGTGGTGGTTTATAAAGGCTTTTAAGTTTCAGTATACCTTAAGTCTACCTTATGGAATGTCAGCGATTTGATAAAAACCCCCGCTTTCCGGCGCTTCAATGATCGTTAAGGCGGGGGACATTTGTACTACTACTGTTTATGCACCCGGCAGCGTCGCCGGCAAATGGCCTGTTTTATCCCGGTTTCCAGCGCGGATTGTCTATCACGGTTGGCTGGCCGTCGCGTTCAACAACCAGCTTGCGGAAACCCTTCTGTTCAATCGTGCCGTAATCGTGGCCGGCGTTGGCCGGGTAAACGAAATAAAACACCAGGTCTTCGGTAGGGCTGGTATTCACCGAGCGGTGCGCCCAGCGCGGCAGCACGTACAGCACGCGACCGGGGCGGAATTCCAGCACCTGGGTGTCGCCTTCGGGTGTCTCCGTGACCATCAGGCCCTGGCCGCTGAGGCAGTAATAGACCTCGCCGGTGTCGAGTATCTGGTGAAAATGGCCTTTGGTCATAAAGTACTCGTCGCCGACCTTGCCGGGATGAATGAATGAAATACCTTGCAGCAGTTCACCGGCTGCCTCCGGGCGTTTGATTTCGTACACTTCGTAGAGCAGGGTGTCTTCGCGGGCGAGCATGGTTTCATAGGCGGCCTGGTCAAGATACTGGCCTTTCATCGAGGACAGCCGCCGGGTTGTGTGACTGTCCCACACCGACGGAAGGCCACCGCTGAGGGGCAGCTCGTAAGTAAACGGTTGGCTGCGCATGATATGATCTCCTGTCAAGCCGGGCGCGGGGGCTTCAGATTGCCTGTGGCAAAAGGGTATCCGATTGTCGGGTGTATGCCAAGTCCCGATCGCACCTGTTTGAGGATGGCGAGCGAAAGGTCGCCAATGGTCGCTCGCTCCTGTAGCGGTTTCAGGGTATGAGCGGTATACTCCGCATAGACGGACTGCCTGGCTCTCTTGCATGAGCGGAAAGCGGATGTAAAGTCGCTTTCCGGTTTACCGTGCCGCGTGCCGTCCGGTACTCCACAGGATAAAAGAGCGAACGCATTCAGCGTCAAACCACATTTTTGCACAAAAGGTGAAAATAATGTCCAGCTATGCTATACCTCAAATCGCACAACCCGCTCCGATTGGGGAAAATGAAGCGATTCTCATCGCCAGCGGCGACCTGCGTTTGTCTGCCAATCAAGTCTGCTGGCCGGCTCAGCACGACATGGAGCAGCGTGTGATAGCCGCTTTCGCCAAAGAAGGCATCACCGTCAAACGCGGCCACGCTTACGACCCCGAACTCAAACATGGTTTCATCTGGAATCAACGTATGGGTATGGATGTGTTCACGACCATCCATCCCGACGCTAAATTGATCGTTGCGGAAGCCGTATGGCAGTACAGCCATCACGTCCTGGCCGGCCTGCGTAATCACCGGGGGCCGATCCTAACCGTCGCCAACTGGAGCGGCCAGTGGCCGGGGTTAGTCGGCCTGCTTAACCTTAACGGCTCGCTGACCAAAATGGGTGTTCAGTACAGCAGCATCTGGAGCGAAGACTTCACCGACGAGTTTTTCCTCAATGGTATTCGCCAGTGGATCAAAGAAGGCAAAATCACCCATCAGACCGGCCATGTTCGTGACTTCGACGCCGCGCAGGCCCCTGCCTCTGAAGCGGCGCTGGGCAAGGCCCTGGCCGTCCAACTCAAACACGAGAAAGCCATCCTGGGCGTGTTTGATGAAGGCTGCATGGGCATGTACAACGCCATCATTGACGATGAACTGCTTAACCCAACCGGGCTTTACAAGGAACGCCTCAGCCAGTCGGCGCTGGTCGCTGCGATGCGAGCGGTGAGCGACGCCGAAGCGCAGAAAGTCCGCGACTGGCTGGATGCGCGCGGGGTGAGGTTCGTCACCGGGACGAACGAAGAAACCGACCTCACCGATCACCAGATTCTTGAACAATGCAAGATGTATATCGCCGCCGTGCGAATCGCGCACGAATTTGGCTGTGCCGCCGTTGGCATCCAGTACCAGCAGGGACTTAAGGATATGGCGCCTGCGTCTGATCTGGTGGAAGGGCTGCTCAATAATGTCGAGCGTCCGCCGGTTTTTGATGCTGCCGGCAAGGAACTGTATGCCGGGCAGGCGATTCCGCACTTCAACGAAGTAGATGAATGCGCCGGGGTGGATGCGCTGGTGACTAACCGGGTCTGGAATGCGCTGGGCTTCGACCCGGCCACGACGCTGCACGATCTGCGTTATGGCGAACACTTTCAGGGCGAGGGCGTAGATGACTTCGTGTGGGTTTTCCTCATCTCCGGTGCGGCTCCGGCTTCGCACTTCATCAATGGCTACGCCGGCGCGTCCAGCGAACGCCAGCCACCTATGTACTTCCGTCTGGGGGGTGGCACGCTCAAGGGTATCAGCAAACCCGGCGAAATCGTGTGGAGCCGCGTTTTTGTGATGAAGGGCGAACTGCACTGCGACATCGGGCGCGCAACGGTGGTTACGCTGCCGGATGCCGAAACGCAGCGCCGCTGGCAGGCCACCACGCCGCAGTGGCCGATCATGCACGCCGTTCTGCATGGCGTCACCCGCGATCAGATGATGGCGCGGCACAAGGCCAATCATTTGAATGTGGCCTACGCGCCATCTGCTGTCGAAGCCGATCAAGCTCTGGCGGCAAAGGCGGCCATGATGCAGGCTATGGGTCTTCAGGTGCATCTGTGCGGTGATGTAAAACTTTAGCTGTAAACCGAGGGGGGCGCATAATCGGGCGATCCTGAACTGCCGCTGTGCAGTGATTTAAGAAGGAATAAGCTGTATGGAATGGTATAACAAACCGCCTTCATGGCAGGATCAAAACGGCATCCTTCATGTAATGACCGGCGCCAAAACCGATTTCTGGCGCAAAACACACTACGGTTTCATCCGGGATAACGGCCATTTTTACTACCGCCCGGTCGCCGGGAATTTCGTCACTGAAGTCAAAGTTAGCGGGCAGTATCGTGATTTGTACGATCAGGCCGGAATCATGGTGCGGCTGGACGAACTGCACTGGATGAAGTGCGGCATTGAATATGTCGGCGGTGTACAGCAGGCCAGCGTCGTCGTGACGCGCGACTATTCCGATTGGTCGGTCGTACCGCTTTCGCAGAATCCGGCGGCGATCTGGTTGCGGGTTTCCCGGCATGGCGACGCGCTGGAGGTTCATTATTCGTTGGATGGTCAGGCGTACACTATGCTGCGGTTGGCGTACCTGACGCTGGAAGAACAGGTTCAGGTTGGTCTGATGTGCTGCTCACCGGACGGCGGCGGCTTTGACGTGAATTTTGAGGGATGGAAAATCCGGGTCGAAGACATCGTTTCTGTCTGAGCCGACCGTAATCGGCTGGCCCAACAACTTAATAAACTTAATAAATGAGGGGGAAACGCGCGTTTCCCCCCTTTTTATACTGCGTCTGCGGTCGCCGCTTACTGCGCGTTGGGGCAGTTGAAAGCGTTGCAGACTTCCTGTGCGTTCTCCGGCGATACCGTGTCGAACGGCAGGATGACCCACTGCGGTGGAACGACATTCTCGGTCAGGATTCTGTGCGCCCACTCGATGGCCTGCTTGCCGCCGGTGGGATACACAAAGGTCACGCCGAGGCGTCCTTCGAGGACGGACATGATGCCGCCGTCGGGGGTGGGCAGGGCGTCAATGCCGATGA
>JACAES010000128.1 GCA_013388735.1 Chloroflexota bacterium
CCTCACTCCGCCAGCACGCTCCATTCGTCCATCGCGGCGCGCAGGTCGGCTTCCGCCTGCGTATACTGCCCGCCCAGGTCGCTGACGCGCGCGGCGTCGCCTTCGGTGCTGGCGCGGGTGATGGCCTCGGTCAGCGCGGCCAACCGGTTTTCCAGGTCATGAATTAATGCTTCCAGTTCGGCCACGCGCTTTTCAAGCTGGTACGGGTTCAGGCCGTGTTTTTTGGCGCTGGCAGACGGTTTGCCGTTCGTCCGGGGTTTTTCGGCGGCGGTTTTAAGCGTTTGCGCTTCTTCCTCGCCCCGGTTGCGCGCCGCTACGTAGTCCGCGTAGCTGCCTTCGAACACGACCAGCGCGCCGGGTTCGGCGGCCCAGATCTGCGTCGCCAGCGCCGCCACCAGGTAGCGGTCGTGGCTGACCAGCAGAATCGTGCCGGGAAAATCGGCCAGCACACCTTGTAAAATTTCCTGGCTGTCAATGTCCAGGTGGTTGGTCGGCTCGTCCAGCAGCAGAAAGTTGGCGCCGGACAGTGCCAGTTTCGCCAGTGCCACGCGCCCGCGTTCGCCGCCGGAAAGCGTTTCAATCGGGCGGAACACGTCGTCGCCGGTGAACAAAAACTGCGCCAGATAGTTGCGCGCCTCGCCCACCTGCATCGGCCTGACGGTCATTATTTCGTCAATCACGCTGTTGGTCGGTTTCAGTCGTTCGTGCGCCTGGGCAAAGTAGCCGATCTTGACCGACGCGCCGATCCTTGCTTCGCCGGCCAGCGGCGGTAAATCCTGCAAAATGGTCTTGAGGAAGGTGCTTTTGCCGACGCCGTTGGGGCCGATCAACGCGGCCACCTCGCCCCGGTACAGCGTGATGTCCGGCACGGTGAACAGCGGCGCGGGCGCATCGGAATACCCCACCGCCAGGCCGCGCGTCATCAGCACCTTGTCGCCGCTGCGCATGGCGTAGGCCATTTTGATCTGGATGTTCCGCCGTTCGCGCGGGCGGTTGATGAAATCGCCGCGTTTTTTCATGGTTTCCAGGCGGCGCAGTTTGCCTTTGGCCTGGCGCGTATTCTGCCCGGCGATATTGCGGCGGATGTAGTCTTCTTCTTTGGCGAGGAATTCCTGCTGCGCTTCGTATTCCTTCAGGCGGCGTTCGTAACGCTCCTGCCGCTGCTGAAGGTAATGGCTGTAGTTGCCGCGATACATCTCCAGCGTGCCGAAGTCCATTTCCCAGACCACACTGGCGAACTCGTCCATGAAGTAGCGGTCGTGGCTGACGGCCAGCACCGCGCCGGGGAAGTCCTTCAGGAAATTCTCCAGCCACTCAATCGCGGCGATGTCCAGGTGGTTAGTCGGCTCGTCCAGCACCAGCAGATCGGGCGCTTCCAGCAGCAGCCGCCCCAGCAGCGCCCGCGTCCGCTGCCCGCCGGAGAGTTTGGTCAGCGGACGCTCGTATTCCTCCGGCGAAAAGCTCAAGCCCTGCAAGACCATCCTGATGCGGGTTTCG
The DNA here is from genome assembly GCA_013388735.1 of Chloroflexota bacterium. Taxonomy (GTDB): domain Bacteria; phylum Chloroflexota; class Anaerolineae; order Aggregatilineales; family Phototrophicaceae; genus CFX2. Next base: position 1,498 of record JACAES010000128.1, read on the forward strand.
TAAGTGTAACCGCCGGCGGTGTCGAAGCGGTGCTGAAGCTCGCCGTATTTGTCCAGCAGATCATCGGCCTGTTCCGCCAGGGCGTGTTCCATCGCTTTCAGGCGCGTTTCCATCGCCCGCAGGTCGGCGAAGGCGGAGAGCATTTCGTCCCACAACGAATGATCGCCGGCCAGTTCCGGGCGCTGCGGCAGAAAGCCGATGCGCAGCCCCTTAGCGCGGCTGACCGTTCCTTCGCTGGGCATGTCCTGGCCGATGAGCAGATTGAGCAGGGTGGTTTTGCCCGCGCCGTTGGGGCCGACCAGGGCGATGCGTGCCCGGTGCGGAATTTCGACGCTGATGCCCTCGAAGATGTCGTCCGGGCCGAACGATTTGGCGAGATTAGCGGCGGTTAACAGGGACATGGCACACACATCTATTCTTTTCGATGCAAGTGTTGAAATTATAACATGATGGAACTGCAAATATAGGGAGAGTATCCGTTGTGAACCGTTTTAATCCTCTAAAATCCTTTAAAACCCGTATGGACGCGCTTCTGCGCATCCGGGGCGGCGGACGGCCAGAAGGCCATCCCTGCTGATTTTGAAGCGATTGCCCCGGCGAAATTATTTCCCCTGTAGGGCTGACCCAAACTCCGGTTACAATAGCTCTGCAACTTAACGGATCAAAGGTATTCATGCAAACAGACGATAACCAGACTACGCCCGATGCGCCGCTGCTGGACGTGAGCGGCATCAGCTATCGCTACGGCTCGCTGAATGCGCTGACGAACGCCACCTTCACGGTCGAACCCCGGCAGCTTGTGTCGCTGGTCGGGCGCAACGGCGCGGGCAAGTCCACGCTGCTCAAATGTATCGCCGGGTGGACGCAGGTCACGCAGGGCGAAGTGCGGATTCACGGGTACGCGATTCAGAAAAACGAACGTTATGTGCGCGAACATCTGATTCTCGTGCCGGACACGCCGCAGTTTTACGATGAGCTGACGGCCTGGGAACATTTGCAGTTCGTGGCGCAGGCGCACGGCTGGCGCGGCTGGGAAACCGATGCCGAAGACCTGCTGCACCGCTACGGCCTGCTGTCGAATAAGGATGCGTTCCCGTTCACTTTCTCGCGCGGGATGCGCTACAAGCTGGCGCTGTGTATGGCGCTGCTGGTCGAGCCGGAAATCCTGCTGCTGGACGAACCACTGGGGCCGCTTGACCCGGTATCCGCCGACGAACTGTGGATCGAACTCAATCGCCACCGCAGCGATGGCATGGCGATTCTGTTCAGCAGCCACCAGCTTCCCCAGGAAGCGCAGCCGGATCGCTACTTAATCATGGAGCAGGGCGAGATCATCGCCGACGGCACGCCCGACTCGCTGCGCGCGGATTTTTCGCTGGACGGGCGGCACTCGCTGGATGACCTGCTGCGGTCGGCCATCGAGGCGCGCAAGGCCGAGGCTGACCATGTTTGATTTTCGTCTGCTGCTGCTGCTGCGCTGGCGGCAGTTCCGGTCGGATGCGCTGTACTGGCTGCGAACGGTGGGCTACCAGCCGGACGAGCGGTCGTTTTCGCAGCGTTTGTATGGGCTGTACCTGGCGCTCATCGGGGCGTTCTGGGCCGGCTCGATGGTTTCCTGGGGCGCGGAGCAGGCCGCCCTGCTGGGCGCTTCGCTGACACCGGCCACGCTCAGTGACCTGCTGGCGGCGCTGCCCTGGCTGGCGCTGGCGCTCCAGGTGTATGCACTGGCGTCGGCGTTACGGGTCACGCCGCTCAGGCTGTCCTTCGCCGATATTGCCTACCTGGCCGGGTCGCCGGTAGACCGCGCCGCAGCGGTGATGTTTGCCTATACGCGGCAGGTGGTGGCGCGGCTCGTTCCGTTCGGCGCGCTGGGCGCGCTGGTCGGCATCGTGCTGGTGACGCCGGTGGACTCCGGCGCGCGACTGGCGGCTGCCCTGCGCGGCGCGCTGGCGGCGGAGGCGCTGCTGGTGTTCACGATGACACTGGCCTGGACACTGGGCATTCTGCGGCTGATCTTCCCTTGGCTGCGGCGGCATCCCTGGATATGGCTGCTGCCGTTCGGCCTGCCGGCTGCCGCTTATCTGCTGCCGGGTGTTTTATTATGGCCGGGGCGGGCGGCCATCGCCGCCATTTACGGGGAGGCGTCCGGCGGGGCGCTGGCGCTGCTGGTGGCCGGGGCGCTGGGGCTGGCGGCGCTGATGTTCCGGTTGGGCAGCCAGGTCAATATGGCTTATGCGTCCGATGAAAGCATCGTCTACGCGCGCATCAAGGCGCTGGGGCTGATGGCCTGGCGCGACCCGCGTCTGCGCCTGCGGATTTATGGGCAGGCCGCCCGCGCGGGGCGTAAACCCTGGCTGCATCTGCCGAAGGCGTTCGGCCTGTGGGGGCTGACCACCCGCGCCGCGCTGACCTATCTGCGCCACCCGATGATGCTGCTGACCAGCCTGCTGTGGGGCGCGCTGATGACCTATGTGGCGATTTTGCTGGTTAGCGAACAGCTTCCGGTGCAGATCTGGATCGGCTGGCTGCTGGTGGCCGGGTTCGTGCCGCCGGTGGGGCTGCTGTACGTGTTCCGTACCGACCTGGAAGAACGTTTCCTGCGCCAGTTTTTACTGGCCGACCGGCTGCGCCTGCTGGCCGCCGACGCGCTGCTGCCGCTGGCGGCGCTGCTGGCCGGGGCGCTGATCGTGTGGATCGCTCAAGGCTTCGCGCCGGAGGTGGCGATCGTGGGCGCGGCCTTGATTCTGCTGCTGGGGATGCTGCTGGCGCTTTCCGGCGCGGCGGCCTTCGGCAACCGTCGAGTGGCGCTGGCCCGGTTTTTAATCACCGCCGCCGGTTTTGGCGTGGTGGCGGTGGCGGGGGTTAACCTGGGCGCGCTGGCCGGGCTGGTGGTGGCGGTCATCGCCAACCTTTTGCTGTGCGGCGTGCTGATGGAAGCCGGTTGAGGTGGAAAAACGTAAAAAAGATCGGCAATATGCACAAAGCTTTTACCTCTTAAGGTGTACATATTGACTAAGTTGCTCTATAATGAGGGCATAAACGTGAAATTGTTCACAGATAGGAGCCTTCATCATGGCAACACTTGCAAGGCCGATCATTAGCGAATATACCCGTATGCCGGCGAACGTCCGCCGCCTGGATGCCAACGACGTAGCGGTGCTGCCGCTTGCCAATCAGGTCGTGCGCGTGCTTTCCGGGGCGGCCTGGGTCACGCTCAATCAGGACGACATCATCGTGAAAAGCGGGGAGAAAATAACACTCTATCCCGACAAGTACCCACCGGTCATTTCCGCGCTGGATAACCGGCAGTTGGTTTACGAGATCATCATCTAACCTCCCTTAGTGAGCAGGGCTGGAGGGCCGTCTCCAGCCCTATTTGATTCCCCATTTCTCGCCACCAAAGCGGAACACAGTCCGCTTCATCATCAATCTCTCATAGACTCTTAAGCAAGGTCGGGTAGCTTGCATATCGGTGTGGGCCGTTTTTGGCGTAAGTCTCTATGTGTTTTCATTTTGGGCGGAGAGGAATTGAACCATATGTCGCAGCGTTGGTGGTTAATTCTCGGCGCGCTGGTTTTGATCGGCATCAGCAGCGGGGCCAGCATCCTGATTTATACAACGGTCGTCGGCGGCACGGGCGAACCCAGCGCGCCCATCAGCGCGCCGACGCTTGATTTAAGCACCCCCACGCCGGATCCACGCGAGGCGGAAATCGCCCGGCTTTCGACCGAAGTGGCGCGCCTGGCGGCGGAAAATGCTGCCCTTAGCACGGCAGCCGCAGTCGAGGCAGCCGCCACCGTCGAACTGGCCGCGACCGAAGAAGCCACCTCCGAAGTAACCGCCACCCCCGAAGCGGCGGCTGTTCTGTTCCGCATCGTGCCGGACGAATCGGAAGTTCGCTTCATCTTGACCGAAGACTTGCGCGGCGCGCCGACTACCGTGATCGGCAAAACCGATCAGGTCGCCGGCGAGATACTGGTGGATTTTGCCACGCCGGGCAGCACACGCATGGGCGTCATCCGCATCAACGCGCGCACGCTGGCGACGGATAATGACTTCCGCAACCGCGCCATTCGCGGGGAAATCCTTCAGTCCAGCCAGGACAAATACGAGTTCAGCGAATTCACGCCGACCGAACTCATTGGACTGCCGGAAACGGTGGCGGTCGGTGATACCATCAGCTTCCAGATCATCGGCGATCTGAAGGTGCGGGACATCACGCAGACGGTGACGTTCGAGGCGACGGTGACGGTCGTCTCGGAAGATCGTCTGGAAGGCTCGGCCAAGACCACCGTTCAGCGCGCGGATTACGATCTGGTCATCCCCAGCGTGCCGGGCGTCGCCAACGTGTCCGAAGCGGTAAACCTGGAGATAGACTTCGTGGCCGCGCGGGCGGACGCATAGTGCAGTTTCCAGTTACCAGTTGTCAGTTAGCCATCGTGCCATGTCCGCTAACGCGGACAGCAGAGCGGCGTTATATTGTCCACTGAAGTGGACGTGGTTTGCCGGAAGCCAGCGGTTCAAACCGCCGGCGACGATTATCATCCCCCTTCTCTAGCGGCTGTTATGCACTTTGCCACTCCAGCAGGGCGATGAAATCGCTTTTCACGCCCGCCCGCTTTTTGCCCTCACCCCCATCCCCTCTCCCGAACGGGCCTTCGGCACCGGGCGAGGGGCGAAAATCAGCCCAGTCGCAGTCGTTTTCCCCTTCTCCTAGCTGCGCAGCAGCGGTCGGGAGAAGGGGGTCAGGGGGATGAGGGCGAATTGACTGCGCAAAAGCGCATCACACGCTCTAGCCACGAAGTGGCAGTTGAGAGAGGGGGAACGAGGGGGTGAGTGCCTATTCCCCGCAGTTGCCGGAAACGACCACGCTGGTAGGCCGCGCTTCGAGCGTCAGCGGCAGTTCGATTGTTTCGCTGTCGCGCACCACCAGCAGGTTAACCGTCTCGCCGGGGCGCGTTTTCGTAACCAGATAGGCCAGCAGTTCGTCCATGTTGGCGATATACTGGCCGTTGATGGCTACGATGATGTCCCCGCCGGCGCACACGTCATAACCGCGCACCGTCTCGATGCGGTTGCCGCCGCGCAGCCCGGCGCTGGCCGCCGGCGAATCCGGCGTGATGGTTTCGATCATCACCCCGGTCTGCACCGGCAGGTTAAGCGGTTCGGCAAGCGCAGCCACCCCCAGGCCGATTTCGGCGGGCTGGCTGGTGATGCCCACCCAGGGATAAATCACCTGCCCGGTTTCGATGAGTTCCGGCACGACGCGCCGCACGGTGCTGGCCGGGACGGCAAAGCCCACCCCTTCGAAGATGCCGCTTTCGGTGCGGATGGCCGTATTCACGCCGATCACCTCCCCGCGCGAGTTCAGCAGTGGGCCGCCGCTGTTGCCGGGGTTGATGTCGGTATCCACCTGGATGATGGCCGGATTCTGAAAGCCCGGCGTGATGTCGTTACTCAGCAGTTCCGCCGATGGAAGCTGCCGCCCCAGGCCGCTGACGATGCCGACCGTCATCGAACTCGCCAGCCCGAACGGATTGCCAATGGCGATGGCGCGGTCGCCCACGCGCACGGCGTCCGAGTCGCCAAAAATCACCGGATGCAGGCGTTCGGCGGTGGTTTCCACTTTAATCACGGCGATGTCGCTGAACAGGTCTAAGCCGACGGACTGCGCCTCAATGACGTAACCATCGTTGAAGGTGACGAAAATCTGCCGCGCGTCCTCGATGACGTGTGCGTTGGTGACGATGTGGCCGTTTAAATCGTAAACGAAGCCTGACCCGCCGCTGGTGGTGGTTTCGATGACCGTGTGATCGGGGATGTCGGCCACGATTTCGACGTTGACGACCGACGGCGCGAGACGCGCATAGAGATTCGCCAGCAGCCGGTGTTCGGCATCCGCCGCGTTAATGACATCCTCCGGCAGCGGCGTGGGGATGTCGGACTGCTGGTAGCGGGGGCTGGCCGGCGCGCTGAGGGCGCTGGGTGTCAGCGTCATTTCGGTGGACTGCGGACGGCAGGCCGCCAGCAGCAGGAACACGATTGCGATCTTTTTTATCATCGTTTTTCCCAGACCTTGCCTTTTGTCAGTAGGGGCGACCCTCACAATTTTACCGCCGCACGCCTTCGATGACAGCGGCGAAGTCGCCGTCGTCCAGCCCTTTTTCGCGCGCCGCCTGCATCACCGCGATGGCGGCGGCGGCGGTTTGCAGCGGCACGCCCGCCGCCTGCGCCAGTTCGACCGCGTAACGCACGTCCTTCTGCATCCACTTGAGCGCGAATTCAGTGTCGTCGTAGCGGCGCTCGACCATACGCGGCAGTTTGCTCTGCACGATCTGGCTGCTGGTCGCGCCGCTGAGGATGAGCGGGACGACCCGTTCCATATCCAGCCCGGCGGCTTCGGCCAGCGCCAGCCCTTCGGACAATGCCGCAACCTGAACGGCGATCATCATGTTATAGACAAGCTTCCAGGTCGCGCCCGCGCCGGATGGGCCAAGATGCTCCACGCGGCGGCTGATGGCTTCCAGCGCCGGGCGGGCGCGTTCCAGCGCGGCGGCCTGACCGCCGACGAGCAGGCTGATCTGGGCATGGGCGGCGGCATCTTTTGAACCGGCCATCGGCGCGTCCAGGAAGTCACAGCCGCGTTGGGCGGCCAGTCCCGCCAGTTCCTGCACCCAAGCAGGGGAAAGCGTGCTGCACTCGACCAGCACTGCGCCGGAAGCTGCCCCGGCCAGCGCGCCGTCCGCGCCCAGCCACACTGCGCGGGAAGCCGCGTCGTCGCCCACAGCGGCGATCACCACCTCCGCGCCCGCGGCGGCCTGGCGCGGCGTGTCCGCCAGCTTTGCGCCGCGCGCGGTCAAGACTTCGGCTTTCGCCGCCGTGCGATTCCAGACCGTCAGTTCAAAACCTTTGCTGAGCAAATTCCCGGCCAGCCCCTGTCCCATGATGCCCAGGCCGAGCAAGGTTACTTTCTGCATTATTGCGCTCTCCTGAAAAAGCTCCAAGCTGCAATCTCCGCGTTCAAAGTGCATTCAAAGTGCTGAGCAACCGGCGCGGCGGTTCCGCGCCTCTAATACTGCCCGCGCAGCCTATCGTCGCCGGTAAAAGATGCCGGACAGCACCGAACCGCGCAGCCCGCCGCCGGGACGGCCATACTTCGCCATCAGCGAGATCGGCTCGGCGGTCAGCGTGTACGGATCCATAATCAGGTAGTCCTCGCCGTTGCGCGCCACCACCAGCACCCAATGCTGATCGTTGTCGCTGTAGGTGGTCTGCGGCGTCAGGTCTACCAGCGCCGTGACCGGGCGGCCTGCTTGCAGAGCGGCATCAATTTTGTCCACCAGCGCCGGACTCTGTTCCACCTTGCCCTCAAATATCAGATCATCGTAGACCTGCTGGAGCGCGTCCCAGCGGGTGAAAAAGCCGTTGGTGAAGCCGCCCTGCGCGATCATGGCGTCGTTCAGGCGGGCGGGGTCGGTGTCGTGGCCGAGCGCGTTGGCCGTCATGGCGAAACAGGTCATCAGGCAGCCCCAGCGCCCGATGGACGGCGAATGCGGCAGACGTGCCAGCGTGATACTGCTCCAACGCGGGTCGCGCTGCGACAGGTGTTTGGCGATGTACTGCCGCGCTGCCGGCGTGCTGACCGCACCGGGGACGACCGGCGTGCCGGCAGGCGCCGCGCCGGGTGCGATGCCGGGCGTGCTGATGGCGGCAGGCTGCCCCGGCACGACGATCCGCAGCCAGAGGGTCGCCCCGAACGGACTGCCCTGGTCGTCGTACAGCCGCCAGTCGGCAAAATACGTGCCGGGGGACTGCGGCGCGGTTAGTGTTATCGAAAGCTCCGCATCGCCGCCGGGCTGCACTGGCGGCAGCGGCAGGCCGGTGGCAGCGGTCATCGGCGCGCCGTTGACGAATCGCAGCGTATACCCCGCTCCCCAGGGCAGTGTGCCGCTGTTCCGCACCCGCCAGGTTTTAACGAACGATGCGCCGGGCTGCAACTGCGTGTCGTCGGGGATGGTCACGTCGGCCAGGAAGTAGCTGTCATTTTTCCCGACGCGCGCGGGCGGCGTCTGGTTTTGAATCCTTGCGTAGAGGATGTCTCCGAAGAAGCGGCCCTGCTCATCCCGGAAGCGCCAGTCGGTATAGCGCGTGCCGGGCTGTATCGGCGCGGTCAGCGCCAGGGAAATCTGCGCCTGCTGTCCCGGCGCAAGCGGCGGCAGCGGGACGCTGGTGGCCGCCGTCATAGCGTCGCCGGCCGTATGCACCAGCCGGCAGCCGGCATTCCAGGGCAGACTGCCGTTGTTTTCTACCAGCCAGGTTTTGGTGAAAGCCGTTCCGGCCACAACCGGCGTATCGTCCGGGATGGTCACGTCTGACACAAAACGCGCGTTGAGTCCTGCTGACATGCCGTTTTCGCTCCTTCGCCTTGTTTTAAGCCTCGCCTCACTCTTCTACTGTACCACAGGCCGGGGACTGCCGCGTCTGCATATGGGCAATTGACCAGGGCAATCGCATATAAACGGTACAAGTGTTCTAAATCGGCTTTTCGACCCCCTGCGTCCCTTCGGGACACCCCGTATACGGGGGGGGATGAATGCGCGCCTGACTCGTCCCCCGCTCCGTAGATGGGGAGGGCCGGGAAGGGGTCTGAAAGGGCTATGAACCGGTTAAGATTGGATAGGCAATCGCCCTGGGCATTTGACGGAATCAAAAGAGGGCGCTCACACGCCCTCATGGTTTGTGATGTTCAGCCGCTTCAGCGCGCGGATTCGATCAGTTGGTAAAGCTCCTGGCTTTCCCGCGAGGGGTTGATGCCCAGGCGCGCGCGCAGCGTTTCGACCAGCAGCCGGTACTGGCTGCGCGCGTCCTCGATACGATCCAGTTTCAGATAGATATTCATCAGTTCCCGATGGATGTCCTCGCGTTCCGGCGTTTCCTTTAACGAGCGCACGAAATAGCCAATCGCCTCCAGATGATCGCCGCGCCGTTTGTGCAGCCGTCCCATGCTGATGAGCGCCTGCGCGAAAAGCTGTCTAAGCTGCTCGCGCCGGTTGGTGACCCATTCCATCTCAATCGTCTGAAGATACGAGGCTTTATAGAATTCAATCGCCTGTCTTAAAAGCTGTTCTTCCTCGCGTTCGTCAGATGTAATCATGGCGCGTTCGATGGCGGCCTGGAAGTCCATCACGTCGTAGTGGCGGATCACTTTTTCGCTGGGGACATAAAAACCGCCGCTGTACTGGGTCAGTTCGTAGTTTCCGCCTTCAAAGACCTTCATGCTGATGCGTTCGCTGATTTTTCGTTTGGTGACATGAAAGACGTTGGTGGCTTCTTTGACCGATAGATCGGGCCAGAAGGTGGCAAAAATCTCGTCCCGTGTCACCAGCGGGTGATCCATGAAGAAGAAAAACAGATTGCGTGGGAGCGCACCATCCCAGTTGGTGATCGGCAGGCCGTTCACCAGCGCATGGCCGCGTCCCAGCGCGTATACTTCCAGGCGCGGGCGGGGGTTTTCTTCCACCGTGAACATGCCCTGATCTTTGCGATATTCTGTCCCCAGCACAATCGCGTCGCCCTGCGCGACCATATCATACCAGGGCTGGTAGGTCAGCAGGCGGGAACTGATGGCGATCTGCGTCTGGGGCGGCAGGGAATGGATGAGCGCCGGCGCGAACCGGCGCAGGTCGCCGTCAAACGGGATGCGGTCGAATTCATCAACGAATAGCACCATTTCGGCAGACGTGTGGACGGCAGCCAGGTCGGCAGCCAGCGCCTCGCCCAACGCCGCCGGGTCGCCGGACGCCAGCGCCGCGCGGAGGTTCGTGCCAAAGCCGTTGAGAACCTGATCGAATTCTTCGACCATGCCGGAAAGCCAGCCGGAAAGAGTCTCCTGACCATCTGAAATGCGGTAATATAAAAGGCCGGTATCGTGTGCGGAAAGAAAATGGGTTAAAAATAATGTCCTGTATGTTGTCCAGGGATACAGTAATACTAATTTTTTTCCTTCAGAGCGTTCCCGAAAGGTATCTATAGATACTTTCGTGATAGTGTCCAATACCATAATCATCGCTTTCGATGTAACGTGCAGATCCCGATAGGCAAGCAGAAAAACACCTAAATTGGTGTAATTCACAGGAATATTCTGACATCATTGCGCTCGTTTGTCAATATCTCAGTGATAGGTTCGTAGCATATAATGCCTAATTCACCCTACTATAAACGAATCGTCTGGCTGATATGGCGGTTAGAGCCGCTGTTGTTGGCCTGCTTGCTAATCGCTTTCTGGGTTCCCAGCCCGGCCCGTGATGCCTGGCTGTGGCTGGTATTTTTGCTGCCGCCGGTATGGGCGGCGCGCTGGATTGACCGGCGGCGGCTGTGGCCGGATACGCCGCTCCAGTGGGCGCTGGTGGTGTTCCTGGCGCTGGGCGTGGCAAACGTCTGGTTCGCGCCGCACACGCGTGGCCTGGCGATGCTGGGCCGCCCGCTGCTGGGGGTCGCGCTCTACTTTTATATGGTGGAGCGGGTGGAGCGAACCCGCCGCCTGGACGGTGTGCTGCTGGCGACCGCTGTCCTGGCGCTGCTGCTGGGCGCTGCCGCCCTGTTAACAACCCAATGGAACGAAAAATCCGACCAACTGGCCGTGATCGTGGATGCGCTGCCGAACTCCACCGACATCCCGCTGCTGGAAGGCGGCTTTAATGCCAACGAGGTCGCCGGCGGCATCAGCTATCTGCTGCCGGTGCTGGCGGCGCTGGCCGCTTACCGCTGGAGGGCCGGGCGCGCGCGCGCCGGGGTGACGCTGGCTTTTGTCATTCTGTTCGCTGCGCTGTTCCTCGGCCAGAGCCGGCTGGCTATCCTGGGGACAATCGTCGCGCTGGCGGTGGTCGCCCGGCTGGTGCTGGCGCGCGGGCGCGGGCGAAATCTGGCGCTGGTCGGATTGATCGTCCTCGGCGCACTTGAGGCGCTGCTCATCCTGAACGTCTTTGACACCGGCCAGCGGACGAAGATGCGGGCGCGTGACGAAGCCAGTTTCAGCGACCGGGTGAACATCTGGCGCAGCGGCCTGGATATGCTGGCCGACTATCCGCTGACCGGAGTCGGCATGTCGTTCTATCGGTATAACCCGGTTCGGCGGCAGTATCCCGTCCCCAAGTACGAAAACCGCGTTTTACCCCACGCGCACAACGAAGTCATCCAGATCGGCGCCGACATGGGGCTGCCGGGTATGGCGGTCTTCCTGGCCTGGTACGGCCTGGCCGGGTATATGCTGCTGGTCGCCTACCGCCGGGGTCAGGCGGAGACGAAGGCGCTGGCAGCAGGCGTGGCGGCGGGGCTGCTGGCGCACGGCGTTTTCGGGCTGGGCGATGCCATCCCGCTCTGGGACCGGCTGGCGTTCAGCTTCTGGTGGCTGCTGGCGCTGGCGGGCGCGGCTTATGTCAAATCTAAACGGGTTGAATAGACCATGCTCTGTTATAATGAGGTGGCGATATAATCGTTCACCATACCAGCATGAGCCAATCCACATCTGGCGTGACTCCCCCCATAAAAACATCGTGCGCTGCCCGTGCCTGGCTGGTGCCGGTCGTCGGCAGCCTGCCTGCCGGCATAGTGCTGGCTTTTCTGTTGTTCGCGCCGCCTTCGGCGTTCGAGTCGGCGCAGCCGCTGGGCGTGGCGCTGGCCGCCCTCAGCCTGGCCGCCGCCATCATTTTAGGTCTGTGTTACCGGCAGACCCGGCGTAACGCGCTTGCGGCAGCGCCACCTGCCGCCGCGCCGGTCGGCGAATCTGAACCCAGCCGGAAGGAAATGGCCTGGCGGCTGGAACAGCTTGCCCTGATCGAACGCATCGTCCAGCAGATTTCCAGCTCGCAGGATTTTAACGAGATCATCGGCATGGTGCTGGAAACCGCCATCCACACCACCGGCGCGGATATGGCGGCGCTGGCGCTGGTGACGGAAACGGATGATCTGTGGGTGATGGCTTCTGAAGAGGTGGATGGCCGGAATGTGCGGTCGCACCGCGCCCTGGGACAAAACACGGGATTAATCGGGCGGGTGATTCAAACCGGCGAGATAGTATTGATAGCGGACAACAGTCAGATAGATTATTATCTGCCGTCGCCAAACCGTGCCTACGGTTCGTCGCTGGTGGTGCCGCTCATCAAGGACGGCCAGACCATCGGCGCGCTGGATGTAGAGAGCAAACTGATGAACTTCTTTGATGAAGAACAGGCCGTCTTTCTAAAAAGCCTGGGCGCGCACGCCCTGATTAGCATCCACAACGCGCACCTGCTGGAAGAATTGCAGTACCAGATTGATACACTGACCACCCTGCGCGAGCTGTCGCTGCGGCTGTCCAGCACGCCGGATACCCCGTCGGTGGCTTCGGCAGTGGTGGAAGCGGTGCTGGAGATGCTGCGCGGCCATTACGCCATCCTGTTCCATTATGACCAAACGACCTGCAAACTCTCCCCGCTGACCAGCCGGGAACTGGCCGCCCCGGACAAGGTGAACGATGTGGTGGACAGGCTGCGTCAGGCCGCCTATCAGACCGTCGAAACCGGCGTGGTACAGGCGGTCGAAGACCTGGCCGGGACGGACGACCAGGTATGGAGTCTGATGGCTGCGCCGGTCAAACGCCAGGGGCAGGTGCGCGAGGTGCTGTGCGTGGTCGCGGTCGGGCGGCGCGCCTTCCACGACCGCGAACGCAGCGCCCTCTCGCTGCTGGCGATTCAGGCGGCGGGACACCTGGAAAATGCCACCCTGCACGAGCGCATCCGGCAGGGCAACGACCGCATGTCGGCCATCCTGGACTCGACCCGCGACGGCGTTATCCTGATAGACGACGAAGGCCGGCTGGTGGAATTTAACCCTGCCGCCGAACGGCTGCTGGGTATCCACCTGGGCGATTTTGTAGGGCAGAACTATATCAGCGTCCTTCAGCGGTTTGCTGCCGCCAGCGAACAGACCTCCGGCGGTTACACCCCGGACGAGTTGACCGCGATGGCGCAGACGCGCTGGTTTGAACTTGAGCATATCACCCGCCGCCAGTTCGAGCGCCGGACGCAGCAGAACCAAGAGCTTTACATCGAGGAAACCGGCTCGCCGGTGACAGGTAAGGATCACCACATCGCAGGCCGCCTGCTGGTGCTGCGCGACATCACCGAAGCCAAACAACTGGAAACCTACCGCGACGAAATCACCAGCATGATCGTCCATGACCTGCGTGGGCCGCTGGGTTCCATCATCAACGGCATCCGGCTGGCGAAGGAAAATATCCCCGACATGCAAAAATACCCCGTCGCGCTCCAGACCCTCAGTGTCGCTTCTGTCAACGCCGAGCGCCTGTTGAATCTGGTCAGCAGCCTGCTGGACATCGCCAAGCTGGAAAGCCGCCGGTTGAGCCTGGATTACGCCGTGCTGTCCGTTGGCGATCTGATTCGCAGCGCACACCAGGTATTGCTGCCCTCCGTCCAGATGAGCAATATTCAGGTCGAACTGGTCATCCCGCCCGACCTGCCCCCCGTGCGCGTGGATGGCGAAAAAATCCGCCGCGTGCTGATTAACCTGATGGACAACGCCCAGCGCTACACGCCCTCCGGGGGGCTGATTCAGATTTCGGCCAGCGTGGAGGATGACCGACTGCTGGTGCGGGTGGCCGACAGCGGCCCCGGCATCCCGGAAGACGAACGCGATCAGGTGTTTGAAAAGTATCATCAGGTGCGGGGCAGCCATCCGGCGCGCGGCATCAAAGGCAGCGGCCTGGGGCTGACCTTCTGCAAGCTGGTGCTGGACGCGCACGGCCAGAATATCTGGGTCGAGCCGGACGGCCCGCTGCGCGGCGCCTGCTTCGCTTTTACCCTGCCTCTGGCTTAAAATAGCCTTCGGCTATCAAATTCCTAACCATTCCCGGCCATGTAAGCCCGCGAAGTGGTGTACACTAGAATCCAGATGTATAGAAATTGTCAAGATAAACGATGAACCGCGCATCGGTTAACCTACTCATCTTCCTGCTGCTGGCTATCGTCACCGGCGTGACGCTGGCGCTGAACCTGCCGGGCGAAACAACGCTGAACCTTTACGGCGGGCAGGCGCTGGCCTATGGCGCGCTGACGGCTTTCACGCTGTATTTTGGGATGCTGCTGTCGGAAGGTGAATTAAGCCCGGCCCACGTGGTCGGGCTGGTGGCGTTTTTGTCGCTGCCGCCGGACGCCCAGCCGGTGATGACCTGGGCGATTTTCCTGGGTGGGGTGGCCGGGGGCGCGCTGCTGATTTTCCGCCAGCAGGAGCGCCAACTGCGCCGCCCGGTGATCGCCCGCACCGCGCGCAGCGTGGTGGCCGTCAGCGCCCGCGTCACGCTTAGTTTCCTGGTGGCCGGGCGGTTCTACCGCGCCGCCGGGGGCGCGCTGCCGCTGGCGAAACTGCTGGACGCGGACATCCCGGCGCTGCTGATCTTCACCGGTTCGTACATTCTGATTTACCTGGCGATCTTCCTGCTGGAAATGTATCTGATCGGTTATGCCGTCCCGCGCATCCTGCGGGAAAACGGGGTGGAACTGTTCGCCTTGCTGCTGCTGCCGATTCCCTTCGGGCTGGCGACCGCGCTGCTGGTGGCCGACGTGCCGACCGCGTTGGTGATTTTCGTCGCCGGTACGGCGGCGTTCGCTCTGGTGCTGTACGGCCTCAGCCGCACGCAGCACCAGCTTCGCCAGCAGATCAACGAGTCGCGCTCGCTGGCGGTGGTTGGGCAGGCGCTTCAGTCCGATCTGAATCTCGACTCCCTGCTCCAGACCATTTACAACCAGACGGCGCGGCTGCTCAACACCACTCATTTTCTGGTGGCGCTGTACGATACCGACCAGCAGCAGCTCGAATTTCCGCTGGCCGTCCGCGCTGGCAAGCCCTACCGGCCCGCCGAAGATCGCTCGAAAAACACCCTGCTCCAGCATGTGCTGTGGACGCAGAAGCCGCTGCTCATCAGCCAGGATGTCGGCCACGAAGCGGCGCGTCTGGGGCTGATTCCCCCGGATGAGCCGGTATATTCCTGGATGGGCGCGCCGCTGCTGACCGGCGGGCGTTTGCTGGGCGTGACCGCCGTCATTTCGGACGACCCCAAACACCTGTTCAACCCGGACGACCTGCGCCTGCTGACCATCATCAGCGCCAGCGCGAGCATCGCCATTGACAACGCTCAGCTTTATCGCCAGCAAACCGCCCGCGCCGAACAGCTTGCCACCCTCAACCGGGTGATCGCGCTGCTGACCGTCACGCTCTCACCGGAAGCGGTGCTGGATGCGGTGGTGTCGTCGGCCTCGCTGGTATCCGGCGCGACCGGCGTGGCGGTTTTCCTGGTCGAGCAGGAATCGCTGCGGCTGGCGCGCTGCGCCGGTTTAAGCGACGCTTTCATCGCCAACCCGCCCCGGCTGCTGCTGACCGATTTTCGCCAGCCGCCGGTGATGGTGGCCGATATTGAAACCGATGCGCGCGCCGCTGTCCACCGCGACAGCCTGCGCCGGGAGAACAAAGCCGCCTGGCTCGAAATTCCGCTGCTGGTGGGTGATACCGGCGTGGGCGTGCTGGCGTTGTACTTCGATGCGCCCCGGACGTTCGGCGAAACCGGTATCGAGATCATCCGCGCCTTCGCCAACCAGGCCGCCCAGGCCATCAAAAACGCCCGCCAGTACAGCAAAACCGGGCGGGCGCTCGAACGCCGCGCCGAGCAGATGTACGCGCTGGCGACGCTGGGCCGGCAGCTGACCGCGCCCATGTCCCCGCCGGAAATCGGCGCGCTGGTGCTGGCGCGCGCCCTGGAACTGACGCGCGCCCATGCCGGCCTGATCGTCTTAAAAGACGAACATTCCGGCGAACCGGTTGTGCTGGCCGACAGCGGTTATACAACAGCGCTGTCGGCGTTGACGCTGATGCAAAGCATCGCAGGCCAGGCGATGCGTTCCGGCCATATGCTGACCGTGCCGGACACGCGCCGCGCGGCGCTGCCGCCCCTGCTGGAAGCGGCGCGTTCGCAGTTGGCCGCACCCATCGTGCGGGACAGCCAGCCGCAGGGTGTGATCGTGCTGGAAAGCCGCCAGGAAGACGCCTTTGGCGAGGAAGACCTGCATTTCGCCATGCAGCTTGCCAACCATACCACCATCGCCATTTACAACTCGCGGCTGTTCGCCCGCGTTTCCGAAGCCCGCGACCGCCTTCAGGTCATCCTCAACGCCATGACCGAGGCGCTGGTCCTGATAGACCGCGCCGGCGTGATCGCCCTGGCGAACCCGCGCGTAGACTTGATCGGCCTGTCCCCGGCGCGGCTGACCGGCCAGCCGGTCGCCAGGCTGCTGGCCGACGCCGATCTGAACCTGGCCGCCCGCATGGGCTTCGAGTCCGCCAAGCAGGTGTTGGGGCTGGTGAGCGATCTCGAAACTCGGTCGGATTGGGTCGGGCTGGCGTCCGCCGATTATACGGTCGAAACCGAGCAGGGCCTCGTTTCTGTTAAGCGCGACGTGATGCCGGTTATTGGCGCGGACGGCGAGCCGCTGGGCGTGCTGATGGTCTTTTACGACCTGACCGAAGAACGTGAACTGGCGCAGGTGCGCGAAGACCTGTCGCGCATGATCGTGCATGATTTGCGCAGCCCGCTGACCGCCGTCACCACCGGCCTCAAACTGCTGCGCGAGGTCATCCCCGCCAACAACACCTACCGCAGCATCATCGAGTCCACTACCGAAACCAGCCAGCGCGCCATCCGCAAGCTGCTCAGCCGGGTAGACTCGCTGCTGGACATTTCGCGCATGGAAAGCGGCCAGCTTACCCTAGAAGCCGAACCGACCGAACTGGCGACCCTGGTGGACAGCGTATGCGTCGAACTCAGCCCGCTGGCGCACGAACTGGAAGTGGCGCTCAATTCCGAGGTGGGCACGGACGTGCCGCTGATTAACGTTGACCGGGACAAAATCGAGCGTGTGCTGCAAAACCTGGTGGATAACGCCCTCAAGTACAGCCCGGCGCAGACCGCCATCACCATCCGCGCCCACCAGCCCGGCAGCGCCGATACGCCCCCCGGCTTTGTGCGCGTGGACGTGGCCGATCAGGGGCCGGGCGTGCCGGATGAATACAAAAGCCGCCTGTTCGACCGCTTCGTGCAGATCAAAGGGCGGCACGGGGCGCGGCGCGGTATCGGCCTGGGGCTGACCTTCTGCAAGATGGCCGTCGAAGCGCACGGCGGACGCATCTGGGTAGAGAACAACCCCGGCGGCGGCAGCCTGTTCGCCTTCACCGTCCCGGTCGAAACCGCCGTCCGCCTGGACGAAACCGGCGAATGGCCGGTCACCACCTCGCCGTAAGGCCGTCCTTCCAGGGCAATTGCTTCAAAAGCATTCAGACCCCCTCTCAATCTCCCCTGAATTCGGGGGAGACTTGGCTGCCGATGGGATAAAGCCCCCGCCCTGGATTCGGCGAGCCGAATGGGGACGTTTGTCCCCTGTACACGCGGCGCGCTCATCATCCCGTTTTACCTTCGGTCACACGTCAGAAGGCAACTGCCGCGCCGCTGCCAGGGCGGCATGGTGTAACTTTTGCGTAGTTCCTGCGTATAGCAGGTAGTACGGGGAAACAGCAGGGAAGGGGATATAAAAACGCCATGCACAATGGACACAAACATGCCCTGGTGGAAGTTCGGGGGCTTAAAAAGACGTTTAAACGCAAGGATGGCACGGTCGTCGAGGCCGTCAAAGGCATTGATCTGGACATTTACCGGGGCGAAGTCTTCAGCCTGTTAGGGCCGAACGGGGCCGGCAAAAGCACGACCATTTCGATGTTAAGCGGCCTGCTGACACCCACCGAAGGCGAAGCCACCATCGGCGGTCATTCGATCACCAGACAGCCGTTGGAAGCCAAAAAACTGCTCGGCGTCGTGCCGCAGGAAATCGCCCTGTACCCGACGCTCAGCGCCCGGCAAAACCTGGAATTTTTCGGCAGGATGTACGGCCTGAGCGGCAGCGAACTGTCGAAAAGCGTGGACGAAGTGCTGGACTTCATTGATCTGCGCGACCGCCACAAAGACCGCATAGACACCTTCTCCGGCGGCATGAAACGCCGTGTCAATATCGGCGTGGGGCTGCTGCACAAACCGCAGCTGGTGTACATGGACGAGCCGACCGTCGGCGTAGACCCGCAGAGCCGCCGCCGCATCCTGGATACCGTCATTCGTTTGAAGGAAGAACGTAAGATGACGGTGCTGTACACCACCCACCTGATGGAAGAATCGCAGGAACTGAGCAACCGGGTCGGCATCATTGACTACGGACAGATCATCGCCCTGGGTACGGTGGGCGAATTGATCCAGAAGGTGGGCGAAGAAGACCGGCTGATCTTCAGCGTGGGCGAGCAGCAGATTTCGGACGCCGTGCTGGAACGCTTCCGCACCGAAGTGCCGGGTATCACCAAAGCGACTTACGCCGCCTCGGAATTTACGCCGGTGGCGGGCATGGAAGAGTCGGCGGAACTGGTGGTCGAAAAACGCTCTACCGGCACGATGCGGGTGGCGCGTTCCGGGCAGGTATTGGACGGCGAAATCACGGTTCATGCCAAACGCGGGCGCAAGGCGCTGCCGGAACTGCTGCGTGTCGCCGACGAAATGGGTGTGGATATTCTCTCGGTGGAAGTGCGCGAACCCGATCTCGAAGCCGTGTTCCTGCACCTGACCGGGCGCGCGTTGAGGGAATAAACCATGCTGCAAAAAATCTGGGCGATTGCCTACGTCAACATTTACCAGACCTTCACCGACCGCAACCTGCTCATCATCATGCTGCTGACGCCGCTGATTCTGGCGTCCATCATCTCGCTGGCGTTCGGCAATCTGAGCGGCAGCGCGCCCATCGAAAACATCCCGGTGGCGATTGTCAACCTGGACAGCGCGCCCGCCGAAGGGTCGCAGGTGGTGGACAGCAGCGGCATCCTGGTCGCTTCGTTCATCCCAGTCGGGGAGGACGGCGAAACGGCAGCCGATGGCACAGCCTCGATGGGGACATGCGAAGCCGTGCAAGTGGAAGACGCCGGCGGGCAAAACATGTCGCTGACCGACCTGACCGACGCGGTTCTGCTCACCGACGCGGCAGCCGCCAGGGCCGCCGTAGACCGGGGCGATTACGCGGCGGCGATCATCATCCCGGCGGGCTTCAACGACGGCATCAGCTACACGCAGGATAAGCCGACCCTCGCGCCGCTGCCGGTTGAAGTGTACGGCGACAGCGCGCAGCCGATTTCGGCCAGCATCATCCGCAGCGTAGTGGAGGGTTTCACCAACCAATTCCTGACCGGGCAGATCGCGGTCGCGGCCACCATCGGAACGATGACCGAGCGCGCGCAGACCAACCCGGTCTTCGGCATGAGCTTCGCGGCGGCGGCAGCTTCCGGTAGTTTCCAGCCGAACTTCGCCTGCGCCTTCACGCCCGGCTTTAATACCATCGCCATCGAACAGCAGACCGTCACCGGCGAACAGGCCGACTTCAACCCGCTGGTGCTGTTCGGTTCGGCGCAGGCCGTGTTTTTCGCGCTGTTCACGGCTAACGGCGTGGCCGTCACCATCATCGAGGAACGCCGCCAGTGGACGCTTCAGCGCATGGTCATCTCGCCCACGCCGCGCGTGGTGATCCTGGGCGGCAAGCTGGTGGCCGTGTTCGCGGTCGTGCTGCTCCAGTTGATCTTCCTGTTCATCGGCTTCACGGTGATCGGCAGCCTGCTGGAAGGCCAGATCAAATCGGTCTGGGGGACGGACGCGCTGGCGATTGCGGCACTGGTGGTGGCGACTTCGCTGGCGACGGCGGGCGTGGGCATGATTACGGCGGCGGTCGGCAAAACGGCAGAACAGGCCAACATCATCGGCAGCGTGGTCAGCATGTTGATGGGCATCCTGGGCGGCGCGTTTTTCTCGGTGCAGGCGTTGGGTGATCTT
Source organism: Chloroflexota bacterium (assembly GCA_013388735.1). Lineage (GTDB taxonomy): Bacteria > Chloroflexota > Anaerolineae > Aggregatilineales > Phototrophicaceae > CFX2. The sequence goes on from JACAES010000128.1 coordinate 21,449, forward strand.
GAGTGGGTCACACGGCTGTCGGTTGTGCGCTGGGGCGCGGAAGGCTTCAGCGCACTGGCCGGCGGCGGCAGCGACATCAGCCTGAACCTGGTCTTCCTGGCGCTCATCGGGGCGGTTTTGTTCGTCGTCAGCCTGGTTGTTTTCAACCGGCGGCAGGATATATAAGGGGGCTGTCGTGGACAAAATCCTGAGCGTGGCTCGAAACGACCTGCAAGTGACTTTTCGTGACCGGAGCGTCTGGCTGCAGCTGGTCATCATCCCGCTGGTGATTATCTTCTTCATCGGGCTGGCGAACGGCGGTTTTGGCGGCGACGGCGGCAGCCCTCACCTGCTGCTGGACGTGTTCGACCAGGACGGCAGCGCGCTTTCGACGGAGCTGCTGGCGAACCTGAAGGCCGCCAATCCGAACCTCGTGCTGTGTCCGGCGGACAACGACGCCGACGACGTGTGCCGCCTGGATGATGCCGAACTGACCGATACGCTGGCGCAGGAGCGTGTCACCGGCGGCGTGACCAGCGCCATGCTGGTCATCCCGGCGGGTTTTGGCGAACAGGCGCGCGCCGGGCAGCCGGCCAGCCTGATCTATCGCTCGCAGAACCAGATCGGTGAAACCGGACCGGTGCTGCAAGCCCTCCAGGCCGAGGTGCAGCGCCTGGGCGGCGCGATGATCGCGGCGCGCGTGGGCGTGGACGTGTTTGAAAACTCCGGCCTGATGGGCGCGAGCTTCGCCGACGAAAACGACCGCGCGGCCTTCGACCGGCAGCTTTACGAAACCGCGCGTGCGATCTGGGCGGAACTGCCCCCGGCGGTTACGTTTAACGAAAGCGCCGCGCAGGAAGGCCGCCAGCCGTCCGGTTTCAGCCAGTCGGTGCCGGGCATCGGCACCATGTACGTCATGTCCACCGTTTTGATCGGCTCGCTGATTCTGCTTCAGGAACGCAAGCAGTGGACGTTCCAGCGCATCTTAACCATGCCGGTCGCCCCTGGCCAGATCGTGGCCGGTAAGATGCTGGCACGGTTCGTGATGGGCATGATCCAGTATTCGGTGGCTTTTGGCTTCGGCCTGATCCTGGGCGTGTACTTTGGCGACTCGCCGCTGGCGCTGCTGCTGGTGATGGTGGCGTTTACGCTGTGCAGCACTGCCTTTGCGCTGCTGCTGGCGACGATTGTCAAAACCGAAATGCAGGCCGCCAGTATGCTCAACCTGGTCGTTCTGATCGCCGCGCCGCTGGGCGGGGCGTGGTGGCCGCTGGAGATCGTGCCGCAGTGGATGCAGGCCGTCGGCCAGCTTTCGCCGGTCGCCTGGGCGATGAACGGCTTCCGCAGCGTGATCTTTCATGGCGGCGGCGTGGAGTCGGTCATCCCGTCGGTGCTGGTGATGCTGGGCGTGACGGCGGGGGTGTTCCTCTTGGCGGTCAGCCGCCTGAAGTATGAATAACCCGCAGCGCGCCGGGCGGTTCGCTTCGCGCGGCATAATCAGATATGATGATGGGGCGGGTCAAAATACCCGTCTCATTATGTTTGACGGCGGAGAAAACCACTTTTTGAACGCGCTCCGGTTTGTAGGGCGGCTCGTCCGGCGTGGGCTGCGCTGGGGCTTTCTGCTCGGCCTGATGCTGACGCTGCTGCAATATTCGGCGGTGCCGCTCGGCCTGCCCTGGTACGCGGTAGCGGCGCTGGCGCAGGATTACCAGTTCGACTATGTGACGTGGGAACTGGGCGCGCTGGCGGTCAAGGTGGAGCAGACGCTCTACGGCCAGCATCCGTTTATGACCGAAAGCGCACGCAGCGGGTTCGTGCGCGGCTACATGGATGATTTGCGGCGGGCGCGGGAACTGGAGGCGCAGATCAGCGCGATCTACGCCGACCCCGAAGTGCCTGATCCGCAGGCCGCCAGCGCCGCGCTCCGCGCCGAACGGGACGCCTTGCGCGCCGGCCTGGGGGAACGCCAGCCGTTGGCCGAAGCCATCCTGGAAGGACAGGTCGCGGCGGTGCTGGTCGAACAGGGATTCGCGCTGGCCGGGCAGATTTTGCCGCCGGTGTCGGCGCACTTCACGCGCGTGCCGAATCTGCTGGTGGTATCGCCGCGCGACCAGATTCGTTTCGACATTTCGATCAATCTTGACCCGATGACGGTGGACGAAATCGCCGCCCTGGAAACGCTGATTGATGAGCGGGAAGCTGTGTCGTCGCTGATCGTGCCGCTGGGGGGCATCGCGCTGTACCCGGCGATGGTGCTGGAAACGGCGTCTATCCCCTGGGCGCTGGAAACCATCGCGCACGAGTGGCTGCATCATTACCTGTTCGCCTTCCCGCTCGGCCTGGCTTACTTCGCCGGTGAGAGCTTTGCCGGGGAAACGCGCATCATCAACGAAACCACCGCCAGCCTGTTCGGGCGCGAAGTGAGCCGGCTGGCGCTGGCGCGCTATTATCCCGATCTGCTGCCGCCGGAAGCCGCCGCGCCCCCGGCCAGCCGCGAAGCTGCCGAATCCACCCCGGACGCGCCGCCGGTTTTCGACTTCGGCGCGGAGATGGATCGCACCCGGCGGACGGTGGATGACCTGCTGGCGGCGGGGAAGGTTGACGAAGCCGAGGTGTACATGGCCGAACGGCGGGCGCTTTTTGTTGCCAACGGTTACAACATTCGCAAGCTCAACCAGGCGTATTTCGCCTTTTACGGTGGCTACCAGTCCGGCGCGCCGGGGGCCGGCGGCCAGGACCCAATCGGCCCGGCGGTGCAGGCGCTCCGGGATGCCAGCCCGTCGCTGCATGACTGGGTGGTGACGATGCGCGGCATCACCAGCCGTGAGGCGCTGCTGGCGGAACGCGACCGGCTGGCCGGGCCGTAAGGTGTTGTTGTAATCAATCGTCTGCCGAAGGAGTCTCAACTATGTCGCAGCTTGAACCGTACCTGACCCGCAAAACCGCCGTGCTGGCGGCCCGCCGCGCCGATTATGAAACGAAGCCGGACTCGGCGCTGATTACGCTGAAAGCCTCGTCCAGGGTGGCGGGCATCACCGGCGCGCGCCCGACGCGCATGGGCGAAATCGTCTTTGTGACCGACTCCGCGCCGGGGCTGGCCGGACACGCTCTCGGCCCGACCGCGCCGGAAATGCTGCTGGGCGCGCTGGCAAGCTGCCTGGTGCATACCTATCTCATCCAGGCGGCGCTGCTGGACATCCCGCTCGATCACGTGGAGGTCGAAGCCAGCGGGCGGCTGGATATGACGGGCGTGGTTGGTCTGCCCTATGAACAGCCGCCCCGGATGCAGAACATCACCTATACCGCGCGCGTTGAGTCGTCTGCGCCGCCGGAAGCCATCGAGCGGATGCACGCGCTGGTGGAGGAAACCTGCCCGGTTCTGAACACGATTCGCTACCCGGTGGACGTGCGTCGGGAATAAATAACGTTTGACGCCAGGGTTTCGGACATGTAGTGGCCCGTTCCTATAGAACCCGTGACCGGAGGGCCGCCGAATTCGGGGAGGGAATGGTCTTAGCCCTTCTCCCCTGAATTCGGGGGAGAAGGGTTGGGATGAGGGGGTCTGGCCCCTGCGATTCAAATCTATCCCTCGAACTGCCATTCCTTGAGCATAGCCGCCAGCAGCGTGGCGCGGCGCGGCAGGCTGTTGAGGACGACGTGTTCGTGCAGCGCGTGCAGGCCGTCACCCTGCGGGCCGAGTCCGTCCAGCGTGGGAATGCCCATGTGGGCGGTGAAGTTGCCGTCGCTGCCGCCGCCGCTGCCATCTTCGCGCACGGTCAGGCCGTAACGTTCGCCGATGGCCTTACACTGGGCGAACGAGCGCGCCATCTGCGCGTTGTGTTCCATCGGGCCGCGCGCATGGTGGACGCTGATGCTCAGCTTCGCGCCGGGGATGAAGGGCGTCAGCGAGGTGATTTTTTCCTTGATTTCGTCCCAGGCCTGGGCGGTCATCGTCCGCACGTCCACCTGGGCGGAAGCTTTGGCCGGGATGACGTTGCTGGTGCTGCCGCCGTGAAAAACCGTCACCGAAACCGATGTGCCGTTTTTCAGGTCGTTGAGGCCGTGCAGTTTAAGCGCCTGCTGCGCCAGTTCGATGACGGCGTTGATGCCCTGCTCCGGCGCATTCCCGGCGTGGGACGGGCGGCCTTCCACCTCGATGTGATAGGTGCCGACGCCCTTACGCCAGGTCTTGAGCGCCTCCTCTTTGGTGGCCGGCTCCATCACCAGCACCAGCCCGGCCTGCGCCGCCAGTTCCTTAATCACCGGCTCGGAATGAATGCTGCCGACTTCCTCATCGCTGGTCATCAATATCCAGATGGGGCGCTCCGGCAGTTCGCCGCGTTCGACCAGGCCGCGAATGGCCCACAGCGCGACGGTGATGCCGCCTTTCATGTCAATCGCGCCGGGGCCGAACAGCCGGCCTTCGTCGTCAATGCGCGTCGGGCGTTCGGCCAGCGTCCCCTGCGGCCAGACGGTATCAATGTGAATCAGGAACATGATAGGTTTGCCGGGGGCGTTTTCGTTCCACTTCGCCAGCAAAAAATCGCCCACCTCGGTCTGGGGCAGGCGCGTCACCGCCGCCCCCAGGCTTTTGAATTCGCCTTCCATGAAAGCGCCCAGTTTATCCACCAGCGCCTTATCGGTGGTGGGCGTTTCGTAGCTGACCAGCGTGGAGAGGAACTCCACCATTTCCGGCTGGCGGCTCTTAAAATAGGTAAGTAAATCCGACATAGACGTTATCCCTTGTATAGATGGGTTGAAAGACAGGTTAAGGTTCTCGCTCCAGAGGATAGGGGGTATTCTTTCGGCGCTGTGAGATTTTCCTCACAAGTTTAGCCCAATCAATCGTTCCGTCAGGCAAACAGTATTCGCTGCCAAATTGGAGCGTGAATTTATTAATGATCTTCCCGTATTCTTCCTGGAACTGCTCATTTCGCTGTTTTGCCTGATACCCCAGTGGCTCAATGATCTCTGTGTACAGATCATCATGATCCGAGATGAAACGCCAGAAATCCTGGCCGCACAGTTTTAGATAAGCGCCGTCTCGCTGATAAGGGTTAGGCTCTGTTCCATACGAGCAGCCGTTAACGGCAAAAACATTGAATCCGGGATAGGCTGATGACAAAATCCTTTTTGCATGTTCGAAGTTAAGCAGCATTTTCTTGATCTGGCTGGAGTTTCCCCAATTGGGACCGGATTTAATCTCAACCATAAAAACCGTATCATCGTTCGTAAAAATCAGATCAATACCTTCCAGATCGGAAGCGGGCTTCACGCCACCATAAACCTTTCCACACACGAAAACCGCAACCCCTTCAGGAAAGTCACCAAACAGGGTTTCTTCTTGAGAGGACAAAAACGCATCCAGAATGCTTCTGACCAGACCCTCAGCGGTAAAGATATTTTTAGCTTTGAATAGATAGGGGTTTTTCCTGACCAGCAGTTTGTTCAGGGTTAGTTGCTCAAGCTTTTGAAGTTTCTTATTATGAAAAGTTTCGATATGGGTCTCGACGTATTCAAATACATCCTGAAGATTGAGCGGGTTGGCAGTCATAAAAGAGGCTCTTGGTAGGTAGATAATTGTTCTGCTACAAGATCATAATATTCTGGCACAATCTCTATGCCGATGGCTTTTCGCTGCATCTCCAGCGCAGCCATCACAGTAGTCCCACTCCCCATAAACGGGTCAAGGACGGTATCTCCCGGTTTCGTGAACAGCCTGATGAACCACGCCGGTAAAGCTTGTGGGAAGGCCGCGCTGTGGTTTTTGTTCGCTGTTTCGGTGGATAAGTGGACAACGTTGGTTGGATAGACCCGTTCCCGGCCTACCCAATTTGAGACATTCTTCCCAAAGCCGCTCTCGACTTTTGAATTATCTCTGATTTTGTCGGTCTCGCTAAGATTGCTCAACCTGGATTTCGCCCAATCGCCGATTGGAAGCATAACCTCATCCTGATACATGTGGAACGATCTGCTTTTATTAAACTGTAAAAGGCGTTCCCATGCGTCGCGGAAGCGATTAGGCCATTTACCCGGATAGCTGTTTTTCTTGTGCCAGATGAATTCTTCAGTCCAGAGCCAGCCCTGCCCACGCATGGCCTTGATGAGATCCAATACGTAGGTATGGCGTTCGCCATTAACGACTCGTTCTTTGATGTTGAGAATAAAAGTTCCGGTGGGGGTGAGCACCCGCAGGAGTTCCTGAGAAATGGGCAAAAACCATTCGACGTACTGGTCAGGATGCACCCCTCCATACGTCTTCTTACGCTGGTCGGCGTAAGGTGGTGAGGTAAAAATCAAGTCAACAGAATTGTCGTTTACCTCGCTCAGTTTATCTCGGCAGTCTCCCAGGATGATTTTGAAGCTTCCCACAGCCCAACGTTCTCTATCCGTAACATTCAGTCGGAAATTTATTATATCGGCAGCAGCGTTGATTACCAGACCTTTAAAACGGACACAGATCGGCGGCGGTGTATACCGGGCTGCGGCTGCCGTACCGGTTAAGCAACCCGACCGCCTCCGGGCGAGCGGTAATTATAGCCTGAACGTCGCGGCAGGCGCTATTGAGATTATTGGTGGTCTGGAAGGTGTTCCAGAACGCCGTTATCATTTCGGCATACACCGGGGCATTCGGCGGCGGGAACGAGTCCAGGGCAGCCTGGAACGCGCCCAGGGCTTTTTCGGTCTGGTCGGTGTAGGCGTACAGCAGCGCCAGCCGGTAGAGCGTGTAACTGCGGAGCAGCGCCGGTTCGTCGTTAAGCCAGTAGCGCAGGCCGGTTTGGTTCAGCGCTAGTTCAAACAGGGAAATCGCCTGCTGAAAGTCGGCGCGGCGGAAGGCGCGGTCGGCTTCGTGAATGATCTGGATGAAAAAACGCGGCGGGTCAAGCTGCACGACCGACAGCGCGTAATACAGGCCGTTCCAGTCGTAGATATTAAGGCCGGTTCGCAGCGGCCCGGTCGCCGCCGTGCCGGTATCGGTCAGCCGCACGACCACTTCCAGCACCTGATCGCCGTCCACGTCATTGGCGGCGGGTGGTTCGCCGCTGGAAACAGCCGCGTTAAGCAGGTTGATGAAGCGCCCTTCGTAACCGTCCCAGGCCATCAGCAGCGTGCGGAAGGCGCAGTCGTCCGGGGCTTCGACGCTGCACTGCCGGCTGCCGAACAGCAGTTCCGCCCGGCCATCATAAGTCATATCGCCCGCGAAAATGATGTGTGGCATACTGCCGGTGATGGACTGGTACAGCGGGGCATAACGCCCATTGGCGCAGCCCAGGACGAGCAGCGTGCCGCCGTCGCCGGGGGCGTCGTAGACCAGTAAAAGCTGCGGCGCGCCCACGCCGATAAAGTCCAGGTCGGCGCGGACGATACCCGTCTCGCCCAGCAGTCCCCAGCTATCGCGCAGCAGCGCGGTTAAGGCATCTGCCGAACCGCCGTCGGAAACAAAGCGCGTGATGGCGGCGGCGGTTTCCTGGCCGGTGAGCGGTCGGGGCGGCGGCTCAGGGTCGGCCTGCGCCGGGCAGGCGGCGTAATCGGGCGTTGCGGTCGGCAGGTTCGCCAGCGCGACCGCCGTCGCCGGGTTCGTCAGCCGCGAATCACCATCGCTCAGCGGGGCGGCCAGCGTCGGCAGCAGGCCGCGCATCAGCCGTCCGGGCGTCACGGTCGGGAACGGGATGGGCGTGGGCGGTTGGTCGGCGCTCGACTGCGGCTGGCAGCCGGCGAACAGTATACAGAGCGCGGAGAGCAGGTATAATCGTCGTACCATGCGGCAAAGTATAGAGCCGCCCGCCGGATTCGCGCAATATCCGCAATATCACGAGAGGGAAAAATGGCCGAAATCCAGATTCGACCGGCGGCGGAGGCCGACCAGGCAATCATTCGCCAGATGGTGCGCGACGAAGACCTCGACCCGACGGCATTACACTGGTCGCACTTTCTGATCGCGGAGATTGACGGTGACATCGCCGGCATCGGCCAGATACGGCCTTATCCGAACTGCCGGGAACTGGGCAGCCTGGCGGTCAAAGAACCCTACCGCCGACTGGGCGTAGGCGCGAAAATCGTTAATGCGCTGCTGGAACGCGAAACCGGCGTCGTTTACCTGGAGTGCCTGGCGCACAACGAACGGTATTATGCCCGCTTCGGCTTCAAACGTATTCCCTGGTGGCGCGCGGCGATGCCGCTCAAACTGAAAGCCGGTATGGGGCAGATAGTGGGGCCTCTGTTCGGCTTTCGGGTGATCGTCATGCGGCGGGGTTAGTCTTTCCCCTCTCGAAAACGTCCAGAGAGGGGAAAGTTACCGCCGTTCAGGTTCTACCGGCTGTCGTCGCCCAACTGCTCGATCATGCGGGCGTCGTGAGTGAGGTTGCGGTAGCGAATGACCATGCTGGCGATGAACAGGCCGAAAATGGCGAATACCACGATCAGCCCCAGGATGAGATAATCGGTCGTGTAGGGGATGTTATCCATCGGAAAACGCCTCCGTTCAGCTTAGGGCTTTCATCTTTAAAGCCTGGATGTGCTGGTTAAAGTTCTCCAGGCGGATGCGATACCACATCAGGGTGATGGGGACGAGGACGGCCCAGACCGGCATATTGACCATCAGCGCCGCACGCACGCCGGAGGTGGCGGCCACTTCAAACGCGCCCTGTGCCATGTCGGTCTGCACGCTGGGGCCGATCACGACCGGGTGAATGGTGTCCGGGCGGATGCGGGTAATCACCAGCGTGATGATGACGGTGATGAAAGCCAGGATGCCGTAAACGGCGGCGAAGCGGCGGCGCTGTTCCGGGTTTTCGATGCCCTGCCGCAGCATGATGTAGGCGGCGTAGGTCAGCACCATGATGGCTTCGGAAGTCAGGCGCGGGTCCCACGTCCACCAGGTGTTCCAGATCGGGCGCGCCCAGACCATGCCGGTGACCAGGTTAACCAGCGCCAGGGCGATGCCAACTTCCACACCGGCCAGCGCCAGGGTATCCCACTTGACCTGCCGGGTGCGTAAATACTGGATGCCGCCGATAACCGTGCCGCCCAGCGCCACAAATGCGCCGATGAAGGCCGGCATGTGAATGTAAAAAATGCGCTGCACGTCGCCCTGGTCAATGTCGGTGCGGGCGTTAAACAACGCCATATACAGCCCGATCAGCACGGCCACCAGCGTGATAATGGTCAGCGCGGACAGCAGGCGCGGCCTGCCGCCGGTTTCCACCTGCTGCGTCGGCAGCGCAGAAGCATCTTGAACCGCAGTCATTAAGTTCTCCCTCCTCAATTCTTACCGGCAAAAAATCGTAACATATCTACTAAAAATTGCAAAAAATTAAATGATGGTTGTTGCGATGGCGCTCTTAATTCCCCAAGCCCGGAGAGGGTGTTCAAACGCCTCATAACAAGCCTCTCAATCCTCCCGCTCATGGCACGGGGAGCAGGTTCGCAGCGGAACGATCAATCAGGATGGCATAGGTTTATTCCTCGATCACGTACTCGAACAGCAGGTAACAGGCCACCAGATAAACGATGTCCACCACCACCAGGATTTGCGGCCAGGCGATCCAGTCGGCGATGGGATTTTGCGCCAGGATATTGGTTGAGGCGCGCACCGCCGCCAGCAGCACCGGCAGCGCCACCGGCATCATGACGATAGGCAGCAGGCTTTCACGGGCGCGCGTCTGCACGGTCATCATCGCCAGCAGCGTGCCGATGGTGGCAAACCCGAACGTGCCGAGCAGCAGCACCAGCAGCAGCCAGGGGCGAATCAGGTTTTGATTGTACAGAATGGTCATGATCGGCAGCAGCAGCAGCCCGACCACCAGGGCGAAAACCAGGTTGCCGGCCAGCTTGCCGAAAAAAATCGCCACCCGGTCAATCGGAGCCAGCAGCATGGCGTCCAGGTTGCCCTGGTCGCGCTCCATCGCCAGGCTGCGGTTGAGGCCGAGGATGCTGGCGAAAACCACCGTCACCCACAATACGCCGCTGATGGCCTCCTGCCGGGCGGTGCGGTCGAGTTCCAGGGCGAAGCTGAAAATGAGGATGCTGAGCAGGGCGAACAATCCCATCGAACTGACCAGCTCGCGGCTGCGGAGTTCGATCTGTATATCTTTGCGGACGATGCTTAGGACGGCCTTGAAGAAGGGGGTTTTCATCGGGCGCTGACCATACTGGTAGTTTCGGTGTAAATGGCGGATAAACGCGCGCCGTCCAATCCGGCGGTCGGCGCATCGTAACCGATGCCCCCGCGCGACAGGATGACCACGCGCCCGGCCAGCGCCGCCGCGCTGTCAAGCTGGTGGGTGGTCATCAGGATGGTGCGCCCGCCGGCATGAGCATCACGCAGCAGGCCGTCCAGCACCGACGAAGCATCCACGTCCAGGCCGGTGTAGGGTTCGTCCAGCAGCAGAATATCCGGGTCGTGCAGCAGAGCGCGGGCGATGCTGAGGCGCTGCTGCATCCCGCGTGAAAATGTCCGCACCGGGTCGGCGGCGCGCCGGGACAGGCCGACCTGTTCCAGCAGTTCCGCGATGCGCGCGTCCACGCCGGCGGGCGGCAGGTTGTACAGGCGGGCGAAAAAGCGCAGGTTTTCGTGGGCGCTCAGGTTTTCGTACAGCAGCACTTTATGGCTGACCATGCCGATCTGGGCGCGGACGGCGGCGGCTTCGTCGGGCAGTGTCCAGCCGCCGATGGTGATCTGCCCGGCGGTGGGTTTGCTCAACCCGGCCAGCAGGCGCAGCAGCGTGGATTTACCGCTGCCGTTGGGTCCAAGCAGGGCCACAAATTCGCCGCGTGTGATGCCCAGGTCGAGCTTGCGCAGGACGGGCAGCAGGCCGTAGGCTTTGACCAGGGCGCGGGTTTCGATCAGGAAGTGCTGGGTACTGAGTGCTGAGTGCTGAGTCATATGGGTCAGCCGTTCGGACTGGTAAGAGCAGGCGCCGGTGTCGGGTCAAGCGGCAGCGGTCTGCCGATGGCGTCCGGGTGAACCAGGCCGAGCGCGCGCGTATAGGCCACAACGGCGAGACGCTGGTCGTCGGTCAGGTCATCCAGGAAGGCCGGCATACTGTCGCCCACACCTTCGGTGATGATGGTGTACAGCGCCTTGTCGCTGAGGGTCATCATCTCCACCGGGTCGGTCAGGTCGCCCACCGGGCGGTTGATGTCCGCCGCTTTCGGCCCGTCGCCGCGCCCGCCCTGGCCGTGACAGTCGGCGCATTCGGCTTCCCAGACGGCGCGGCCTTCCGCCAGCCGTTCCGGCGTGTAATGCAGGGTATAGGTGAAGTAGGTGACGGCCCAGCGTTCCGCTTCCGGCAGGGCGTCTTTCCAGGGCGGCATCAGTCGCTCGATTTTGCCGGCGGCGATAAAGGCAAACCGTTCCTGGGGCGTTTTGTCCCAGGATGTTTCCAGCGCCGCCAGCTTCGGCGGCGTGGGGGCGGCCCCGGCGCGCACCATCGGGCCGTCGGCCAGCCCGCGCTCGCCATGACAGGGTGTGCATTTGTCGGCGAACACCCGCGCGCCCAGCGCCATATCGGGCGCTTCCAGCGGGTAGCCGACATCCGGCACGGATGTGAAGCGCGGAGTGGGCATCACCGGAATGGACGACTCATCCGGCTGGCCGCAGGCCGCCAGCATCAGCAGCAGGCCGGCCAGCGCCGTTCCCCACAGGCCGCGCGCCGCCGGCGGGTGACGAAATCGGGCCATCATTCAGTGAGCGGCCCGGCGGTGGGCGGCGACCGCCCGTTCAATCACATCGTCAATGGCATGATCGAGCGACGCCTGATCGGCATCCGCCACAATCGGGCGGTTCTGGCCGAGTTCGTCCAGCGCCTTCAAAACCTGGATGCCGCGCTGCATCCATTCCTCGCGTTCGTCCTGGTGCGCTTCCGGCTGCATCTTGCCGGTGGAAAAATCTTCGTCCAGGTCGCGCAGGTTGGTCAGCACGCGCTCGTAATAAATCAGCAGGCGTTCGCGCTGCTTCTGGAGGACGGCCTCATCGGCGGCATAAACCGCCGGCGCGCGCCGCAGGAACGGCCAGGCGATTACGGCGACGGTCGCCAGCGCGATCACCAGCGAAAAAACAAGCCCTTCAATGCTCATGGTTATTAAGCCCCGGTGGCAAGCACCCGGTCAAGGATGGCGCTCAACTGCGCCTCGTTGACCTGCTGCATGATAAACTCGACGACTTCGCCCCGCTGGTTGACGATGAAAGTTTCCGGCACGCCCTGGATATTGTACATATCAGAAATTTTCGTGCCGAGATCGAGGCCGTTGGGATAGGTCTGGCTGTACTGGGCGATGAACTCCCGCGCGCCGCGTTCGGTATCGGTATAGGCCACGCCCAGGAAGGTCACGCCCTGGTTTTGATAACGCTGCCAGACTCTTTCCAGCGCCGGCGCTTCGACGCGGCACGGGCCGCACCAGCTCGCCCAGAAGTTGATGACCACCACCTGCCCCTTCAGGTCGGCCAGCCGGTAGGTTTCGCCGTCCAGGGTGGTCAGGGTGAAGTCCGGCGCGGGGCCGGCGGTCGGCTGCGTCTGGTTGCGCTGGAGCAGGGCGATGCCAAAAACAACCGCCACCAGTACAATGCCGACCAGCAGCACAACCGAACCCAGGCCGAGGCGAAAGCCGCGCTGTGGCGCAGGTTCGTCGGTTTCAAACGGTAGGTTCACGTCGGTCATGTTTCAGTCTCAATCCGCTAAATGAATACTGTCGAGACAGGGTTTAAACCTGCCCTGAAACTTTTACGTCTCACGCCCGGTTAACCTTCTCATCCCCAAACTCCCTTGCGCTCAGGAGAGCGGGGAGCAGCAGGTGTGGCTTTTCACCCCTCCCTGAATTCGCGGAGGGGACGGGGGTGGGGTCAACACGGTTTGCCACTATCCGCTACTCACCTTCGGATTCCTGCTCCCACAACTGGCGGGTAAGCTGGATATGGCCGAGGTGCAGGGCCGTGTGTTCCAGCGCGTGCAGCAGCGCCCAACTGACGGTGAAGGTGCGCTCGTTGCGGGGCGAACGCCGCTCGGTATCCAGATCGGCCAGAGTCAGCCCGTCGAGCGCCTGCCGCGCGAAGTCGTCCGCCTGCGCCAACCGCTGTTTGAGGGCGGCCTCGTTCAGCCCTTTGGTGTGAAATTCCGCCTCGCGGTCGCGGCTTGAGGACATCTGCGCGGCCAGATCGCCAATCCAGTAACGCTCTGCGCCGGCGGTATGCGTGACCAGGACGGTGATCGAATTGGTATCCGGGGCCGGCGTCCAGTCCAGCGCCGCCGGCGTCAGGCCGCTGATGGCCCGCTCGATGTCGCGGTGCAGGGTGGTCAGGCGTTCCAGGTAATCGGCAAAAAAGGGGTGCATGGCTCATCGCCGTCCTTGCAGATCACGTTCCAGCCGCGCGCGGTAGTCGTCGTCGGAAGCCGGCGCGCCCGCCGGGGCGAGCGCCGCCCGCGTGCCGCGTCCGCGCCACCAGCGCAGCAGCCCGAACCCGGCCAGAATCACCACCAGCGCGCCGATCAGCCAGGGCGTCACCAGCGACAACGCCCGCAGCGTGGGGTCCTGTGGTGTGCCGACCACGCGGTCGCCGTAGCGGCTGACGAAATCGCTGATGATGGCGTCCTCGGTAAAACCCTGTTCAAGCTGGATGCGGATTTCATCGCGCCACTGGTCGCAGGCCGCCGTGCCGCATACGTCCAGCGGGATATTCTCGCACACCGGGCAGTACATCTTTTTGGCGATGGCGTTCACGTCGTCCGCCGTCACCTCGCCGCCGTCCTGGGCGAGAGCCGGGACGGCCAGCGCCAGAAGCGCGAACAGAACCATCAGGATTGTGCGGGTATTTTTAAACCTGTTCATGCTTTCGCCCTCGCGCGCCCATTGACCACCACAGCAGCCTGGCGCAGCTGCGCCGGCACGGTTTCGGTCGGCCAGGTGCCGATCAGCGTGCCGAGGATGAGGATGACCCCACCCCACCAGACCAGGTTAATCAACGGGTTGATATACACTTTAAAGGTCGCGCTCTGGGCGCTGGTTTCTTCCCAGCCGACCAGCAGCACGTAATAATCGGCTTCCAGGGTGCTGTACGATCCGGCGATGGTCATGGGCATAGTCGGGTAAATGTCCTGGCGCGGACGCAGGCGGGCGAGTTCCTGCCCGCCCCGGCTGACCGTCACATCGGCGATCTGCATCCGGCGGCCATCTTCGGCAATCGCGTCGGTGAAGCCATCGTAGCGCAGGCTGTAGCCGCCGAAGTCCAGCGTTTCGCCAACCGTGAGGGTGCGCTGCGTTTGCTGCTGGAACAGCGTGCTGCCGATGACGCCGATGCCGATGATCGTAATGCCCAGGTGGACGACGTAGCCGCCATAGCGGCGGCGGTTGCGGGCGAACAGCGCCACCACCGCGCGCGGCCAGCTTTCGCCCAGGCTCTTGCGGCGCGCGGTTGCGCCCCGGTAGGTTTCGTACAGCGCCACAAACCCGGCCAGGCTGACGATGCCGTAACCGAACAGCGCGCCGGGGTCGGTGGTGTGCTGTGTGATGACTAGCGCCACCAGCAAAACCGCCGTCAGCGCCAGCGGCACGATCAGCGACCGGCCCAACCGCCGCAGCGAAGTCGCGCCCCAGGCCGACAGCGGCGCGATGCCCATCAGGATGTACAGCGCCACGAACAGCGGCGGCGTCACGCGCAGGAAGTAGTCCGTCCCCAGGGTGATGTTTTCGTTCATGAACAGTTCCGACACAACCGGCGCGCCGAAACTGCCCCAGAAGATGGCAATGAACAGCAGTACAAAAACCACGTTGTTCAGCACGAACAGCGACTCGCGGCTGAGGATGTTGACGAAACGATGATCGTCCTTCAGTTCGCCGCGATTCCAGCGCCACACAATCAACCCGGCGGAGATGAGGCTGATGATCGTCCAGAAGAAAAACATCGGGAAGCCGATTTCGCTGCGGGCGAACGAATGCACGCTGTCAATCAGGCCGCTGCGGGTGGCGAAGGTGCCGAAGATGACGGCGCTGAAGGTGCCGATGACCAGGAACATATTCCAGACCTTCAGCATCCCGCGCTTTTCCTGGATCATGACGCTGTGCAGGAAGGCGGTACCGATCAGCCAGGGCAGGAAGGCGGCGTTTTCAACCGGGTCCCAGCCCCAGTAGCCGCCCCAGCCCAGCACGTCGTAAGCCCAGCGCCCGCCCAGCAGCAGCCCCCGGCTGAGGAACAGCCAGGCCACCAGCGTCCAGCGGCGGGTAGCTTTAATCCAATTGGTGGACAGGTCGCCGGAGGCCAGCGCCGCCATCGCAAAAGCGAACGGGATGACAAAACCGACGAAACCCAGGTACAGCATGGGCGGGTGGATAATCATGCCGAAGTGCCGCAGCAGCGGGTTAAGCCCGTTAGCCGTTTCGGCCAGCCGGTCTGCCGCGGGCGCCGCCGCCCCCGCCGGGATGAGCGCGGTCGAGACGGCCTCGCTGCCGACCAGCCACCAGCGTTCAAACGGGTTTTCGAAAAACAGCACCAGCCCGATGAAAAAGGCCAGCGTCGCCATTGTATAGGCGATGACATAGGGCATCAGCCGGCGGTGCGTGCGCCAGTTGATGAGCAGCGCCGCCGACGCGAACAGGCTCATCAACAGCGACCAGAATAAAATCGAGCCTTTTTGCGATCCCCACAAAGCGGTGAAGCGGTAAAAAGGCGGCGTGGCCGGGTCGCTGACCGACCAGACATAGCTCAACTGATACTGTTCGGTCATCAGGGCGGCCACCAGCGCGCCGGTAGCGACCAGCAGCAGCACGCTGGTGAGCAGAGCCGCGTTGCGGGCGCTGACGATCAGGCGCTCGGCATGGCGGCGTCCGCCGATGATGGCGATTACAATCGCATAGAGCGCCATGACGAAGGCAAGAAACGTGGATACAAGACCAATTTCAGCTAACATTATAGGCTCGGTTTCTGCTCAAGGATGCTTGTCGGGTTTTGTTCACGTGGGACGAAGTATACAAATAGCCGTATGGCTGTAGGGGCGGGTTTTAAACCCGCCCCCGGATGCGTCAAAAGTTACGCGCTCGGTTCGGCGATGGCCTTGCCGGGTTCGGCTTCTTCAAAGCGGGTCGGGCATTTGAGCAGCAGCTCGGTGGCGTAAAACACGCCGTCCGCGCCCAGTTTGCCGGTCAGGATGGCCTGCGCTTCCTGCTGAAGCAGATCAGGTTTGGGCTGGTCTACGATGTGAACCGGCAGGCGGGTCGCGTTTGGATCGTTGGCCGCCTCGTACAGCGTCAGCGCCAGGTTTTCGTATTCGGTCGGGATATGGGCAATGGTGAAATCCATGACCAGGTTCTGAGTATCGTACCGGATGGTATCGCCGATGACCGAGCCGGAGATGCGCACGGTTTTACCGATGTATTCGGGGTTGCCGACCAGTTCATCTACGGTGATGAAATAGCGCGCTCCGGCGCTGGTGCCGGAGATGATGAGGTAAGCGACGGCGACCAGAATCAGCAGCCCGCCGATGAGGAACTTAAGTCGTCCACCGCCGGCGGCTTTCGCAGTGGGGGCTGCCGATTTTTCCCAGGTTGCTTCTGCCATGTTTCTACTCCCATGCCGTACTTATACCAGGAAGACCCTAACATTATAACCAATTATGCAAAAACCTGTCATTGACGCAGATCAAAGATGACGTTGGACACCGGCAAATTGTACAAAATGCTCCCGCGCCGGACAAGCGCCAGCGGCGCGGCGAAGATGAGAATCCGCCGTTACGGTTCGTCCGGGGTTTCGCGGTAGTTTTCGCGGGCGATGATGAAAAAGCCCACCGCCGAAATCGCTAGCAGGCCGGTTAGCAGCACCAGACTGGGCAGGCCGGGGATGGCTTCGACGGTTTCGGTCGTTTCGAGGACGGGTTCGGCGGTTTCCTCCTGGGCAAAAACCGGCAGCGTCAGCGTCAGGCACAGGATAATCAGGACGATAACTTTGAGCAGTTTAGGCAAGGTATTCACCGGCTTTAACCTCCTTGCAGCCAGCACCGAATCTCCAATTGCGCGTGTATTGTAGCGTGCGCGCGCGCGCCGCGCACTATTACGGCGACGGCGCATCCTGGCTTTCCAGGAAAATCAGCAGATCGGCCAGGTCTTGCAGCGTCAGCCGGTCGCCGAAGTTGTTGGGCATGACGTTGTTGTAACCGGGCGTGACGTAGTGGCCGGGTTGAATGATGCTCTCGACCAGATACTGTGTGACCGTGTAACCCTCCAGCGCGGGGTCGGCCAGGCGCGTTTCTTCAACGCGGGTGAGCGTGCCGTCCAGCGCCGGAGCAGCCTCACCCGCCTGCGCGACGTGGCAGCCGTAACAGGCCAGCGTATCGCTGTTATACAAAAGCTGGCCGTTGAGCGGGTCGCCGCTCACTTCATCGAGCAGCGTCAGGATGCGCGGTACGTCCGCGCCGACAAAGCGGGTGGCGATGTCCGGCGGGATGTAACCGCATTCCAGCGCCAATTCCTGATAGGCTGCGCCCACCAGGAACAGCCGTTCCAGCGCGGCCTGGCTGTCGCTCTCGACCGCTTGCGGGAAAACATCGAGCGAGGCCGTCAGTTCGGCCCGCCGCCGCGCCAGATAGGCGGGATCGCAGGCCGGGGGCGTGCTTTCGGGCTGCGCCAGCAGCCAGCCCGCGCCGGCCAGCATGGCCGCCAGGGCGATTATTATTATTTTGATCGGCATACGCTTCTTCCGTCCGGGTTAATCCCGGTGAGGTTTCATTGTAGCGACCGGCCATCCTTCGGGACAAGGGTGGGCAGCGGGGTTATCAGGCCGCGCCGCCCCTTTCCTGCCGTTCATAAGATTTGGCGCAGGAAACCACCAGCTTTAGCGGGTGGATGAATGCGCTCTTGCTCCTTTCGTGGCATAATGGTCTTGGGTGAAGACACTCCCTCACGGGAGCAACGGTTAC
>JACAES010000090.1 GCA_013388735.1 Chloroflexota bacterium
CTGAAAACCGGACATAAATCAGCGGGAGAGAGAAAAGCCATAAGCAGCGAACAAACGCTTGACGAACGGGGGTAAATCGCCGTACTGCTCGATATGCTCCAGCAAAATGGCTTCTGTCGCCAGCAGGTCGAGTAAGCGCCGTAAGCCGCGAGTCAGGATGAGTTTGCCAGGCGGACGGTTGGCGCGTTCCTCCCAGCCGCCTAAGCGCGCCAGCAAGCGGACTTGCCAGTGGTCGAGGGTCAAGCCGAGATGGAACAAGAAACCAGCGGCAATCCAGGCGCACGCGACCAGGGTGCGGATGGCTTCGAAAGCCAGCATCCGTACATCCTCGAGCCCAAAGCAGGTTTTGACAAACTTGAAGGTATCTTCGACAGCCCAACGGCGGCGGTAGAAGATGAAGACCCGAAGGATATGGGCAGCAACAGTTGTCGGCCAGTCCGTTAACAGATACCAGGGGGCGTTAACAGCGTTGACGATCTCGGCTTTGACCAGCCAGACGGGCTTGGTCTGCTGCCGGTTGGTGGGATGGTAGACCCGCAGCGGCACGGCGGACAACTTGACCGTCACAGGTTGGCGTTTCGGGCGTTGCTGACCGACCAAGCGCACCTCCAATTCAGTTTCTACCTCGGCCAAGGGACGCAAATGGGCAAAAGTCGCATCGAGATAGCGCTCATCCCACCCCCCCTTCCGGTTCTGCCACAGGACAATCCGCTCATGGTGATACAGCCGAACCACCAGATGGCTACCAGGATAGGACCAGACCTGCCACCAGACGTCGTCGTTATCGAAGCCGCAGTCCATCACCCACGTCTTCACCCCCGCATAGCCCTGCAAACTGGTCTCGGTCTCGGCGATCGCCCGCTGAATCTCCCGGTTCTCACTCTGGAAATCCGGCTGCTGGCTGCTAAACAGATGGTGATACAACAAGCCGCGTTTTTCGCCCGTCCCCATCCCTAGCACATTGAAACTGCGGTAGCCATTGACCAACTTGCCGTCCAACCCCTTCACCCGCATCAGCCCTTCCTGCGCCGTCGCCCCCGCGCGCCGCACCTCCATCCCATCCAGCACCAGCGTCAGTTCCGTTTCCCCCTGCAAACTCGCGACCGCTTCTTCGCGCAGCATCGCCGTCAGGCTGTCGGCGTCCAACTGACTGCGCCCCGTACTCTCCCCGTTTGCCATGCGCCGTACTCGTCTCTCAGCCCACTTCCCGCTGGCAAGTTTGGGGGGAAAAACGGGCGATCCGTGAAGCGCACAGACTTTCGCTGCCGATTATCCCCTGGATGACCTCGGCAAACGTCCTTTTTGTGCGCTCGTCTCCCATCAGACCATCAAAACTTGCCAGGTAATCGCTGTATTGATCCCTTTCTTCGTTACTCAGTTCCATTTCCACTGCCCCTTATTGCTCTTCTCCCCTAATTATAAGCCTGTCAACCCTTTATGTCCGGTTCTCAAACTAACCGGCTTGACAAATTCCCCGATTCTGTCATATGCTTTCAAGGATAGAAGTCAAGAATTACGACAGGTTACGAACGATTTTGATGTAAAATCGTTGACCGGGAAAGATACCGATGATCGAAATCCCCAAACACGTCTGGATTGAAACTCAGGAAGATGAGTTCGACGCTTGCGACGTGATCGTTGAAATGGAAAGCGGCAAGATTTATACGGCGGCCTTCGTCACTATTCCGTACCTGCAGCGGCAGATGCAGCTGGGTTATCTGATGGGCAAACAGATGACGGATGTGCCGCCGGTGCGGTATGCCATGATGGAAACGCCGCATATCGTCGTGGAAGACCTTAGCCGCGATGTCATCGAAGATACGATTGATAACCTGCTGGCGCTCGACACCTTCGAGAGTCTGTTCACGCTGGTGACGGAAACGGAAGACGAGAGCGCCGAGCGAACTACTACTGGTGGCAAACGTGCGACGACCGAGGTCGCCGCCGTTGTGCTGTCTGATGTCCTGGTGATGGAGGGCTGACTCGCGCCTGACCAATCACGCGGTATTCGTCTATAATACGCCGGGACATCCCCGGCGTATTTTATTTATGGCCTTATACCCCTCCCCCTGTCCCCCTCCCTGTACACGGAGAGGGGGGCAAAAAACGGCTTTTCATCCTTTCGCTGTGTGCGGAGGATGGGCGGGAGATGGGCGTTAACCAACACAGGGAGAGAATCATGTCAAAAGCCGACGATTACAAAAACAGCCAGTTGTACCGAGTCCGCCATTCGACGGCGCACGTGATGGCCCAGGCCATGCTGGAGCGTTTCCCGGAGGCGCTCATCGCCATCGGCCCGCCGATTGAGGACGGCTTCTACTACGATTTTGATCTGCCGCGCCCGATCACGGATGAGGATTTACAGTGGGTCGAAAACCGGATGCGCGAGATCATTCGAGAAGGGGTTGACTTCAGCGAAAAGGAAGTGACCCCGGACGAAGCGCGCGCCTTCTTCGCTGGGCAAAAATACAAGGTCGAACTCATCAACGATCTGGTAGCCGGGCGCGTGGACGACATGGGCAACGAAATCGCCCAGCCAGCCAGCAAAATCACGTTCTGGACGCAGGCCACGTTCACGGATTTGTGCCGGGGGCCGCACGTCAAAAACACGCGGGAGATCAACCCGGACGCCGTCAGCATCACGTTTAAACCCCCGGCGGGCGCGTACTGGCGCGGCGACGAAAGCCGCGAGCAGCTTACGCGCATTTACGGGACGGCCTGGGAAACGGCGGAGCAGCTTGAGGAATACCTGCACCTGCTGGAAGAGGCCAAACGCCGCGATCATCGCGTCATCGGCGAAAAGCTGAATCTGTTCACGATCAGCCCGCTGGTCGGCAAGGGGCTGCCGCTGTGGAAACCCTACGGCGCGATGATGCGCGATACGCTGGAACGCTGGCTGCGGCAGACGCAGTTGGACAACGGCTACCTGCCGGTAGTGACGCCGCACATCGGCAAGCTCGACCTGTACAAAACGTCCGGGCATTACCCGTATTATAAGGACAGCCAGTACGCGCCTATCCAGGTGGACGAGGAAGAATTCCTGCTGAAACCGATGAACTGCCCGCACCACGTTATGATCTACAAAAGCGAGATGCGCTCCTACCGCGATCTGCCGCTGCGGCTGGCGGAGTTCGGCACGGTCTACCGCTACGAGCAGTCCGGCGAACTGACGGGCCTGACGCGCGTGCGTGGTTTCACGGTGGACGACGCGCACCTGTTCGTGACACCGGGGCAGCTTCTCGACGAATTCAAGGACGTGGTGCGGCTGATCCAGATGATTTTTAACTCGCTGGGCTTGACGGATTTCCGCGCCCGCGTTGGCACGCGCGACCCGCAAAGCGAAAAATACGTCGGCGACCCCGAACAGTGGGAACAGGCCACGCAGGCCATCATCCAGGCCTGCGAAGACCTGGGGCTGCGCTACACGGTTGAGGCGGGCGAGGCAGCTTTTTACGGGCCGAAGCTGGACTTCATGGTGCGCGACGTGTTAAAGCGCGAATGGCAGCTTGGCACGGTGCAGGTGGACTACAACCTGCCGGAGCGGTTTGAACTGGAATATGTGGCCGAGGACAACAGCCGCCCGCGCCCGATCATGATTCACCGCGCGCCGTTCGGCAGCCTGGAACGTTTCATGGGCATCCTGATCGAACACTTTGCCGGGGCGTTCCCGGTGTGGCTGGCGCCGGTGCAGGCAGTTATCATCCCGATTGCCGACCGGCACGTCGAACCCGCCGAGGCTGTTGCGGCGCAGCTTCGGGCGCGCGGCCTGCGGGTGGAAGTGGACAAAGGCAAGAGCCGGATGCAGGCGAAAATCCGCGAACACCGCGAACGCCACGTGCCGTACCTGCTCATCCTGGGCGACCGGGACGTGGAAAACGGCACGGTCAGCGTGCGGCTGCGGACGGACGAAGATCTGGGCGCGCTGCCGCTGGCCGACTTCATCGAGATGGCAGCGGGGCTGGTCGAGAGTCATTCGCTGGAACTGCGTTAGGCCGGGATGAAAAATATCCTGTTCGCGTCCTGGTATACCGACCTGGGCGGGGGCGAAACGGCGCTGCTGGCGCTGGCCGGGGCGCTTGACCCGGCCAGCTACCACCCACATCTGCTCGTCCCGCGTGAAGGCCGCCTGGCCGAACGCTGGCGGGCGAATGGCTGGCCGGTTCACCGCCTGGCCTACCGGGGCGCGAGTCTGTATTTTGTCCCGGCGCTGTGGGCGCGGCTGCCGGTGGTGGAGCGAATGGAACAACTGCTGCGCGACCACGACATCCACGCCGCCCACAGCGACTATCACACGCTGCCGCTGCTGCTGCCGGCGGCAGAGCGGGCGGGCGTGCCGGTTCTGTGGACGTGTATGGGCTGGTGGTTCCGCCCCAAACCCTGGCAGCGCGCTTTTTTCCACCGGCCTGGCGCGGCGTTCGCCCATTCGCAGGCCATCAAAAATGGCTTCCTGGGGCAGCCGCCTTTTATGCCGCCGGAACGAATCGAAGTGCTGTACCCCGGCGTGGACACCGACCGTTTTCACCCCGGCGTGGACGGCGCGGGCGTTCGCCATGAAGCCGGAATCGCGCCCGATGCGCCGGTGGTGGCGCTGGTCGCCCGCTTCCAGAACGTGAAAGGCCACGAGGTTTTTCAGGATATGGCGCGGCGGGTGCTGCGGGAAATTCCGGCGGCGCGGTTTCTGGTGGCCGGGGAGAATATCCAGACCGGGGCGGACAGCGCCTACAAGCGGCGCATCTTGCAGGCGGCGCAGGATGACCCTGGCCTGCGCGGCAGGCTGGTTTACCTCGGCTTCCGCGCCGATGTGGAGCGCGTGCTGGCCGCCGCCGACGTGGTGGTGTGCAGTTCGTTTTTCGAAAGTTACGGCCTGGTCAATGTTGAGGCGATGGCTTGCGGCAGGCCGGTCGTCAGCACCAATCGCGGCGGCCCTGCCGAAACGGTTGTACATGGCGAAACCGGCTTTCTGACGCCGCCGGGGGATGCGGAGGCGCTGGCGTTTCATGTCGTCGACCTGCTGCGCGACCCAGCCTTGCGGGCGCGCCTGGGCGCGGCGGGGCGCGCGCGGGTGGAAAAGCTGTTTTCGGCGCGCGCCAATGGCGAACAGTTCACGCGCGCGTTAAAGCAGCTTCCTGAGCGGAAACTTTAACACCAGAAAGAACGTAATGTTGGTAAAGTTCTGGTATCGAAAGCGCCCGCCGTGAAACGTCTTCTGTTAATCTCGCGCTGCCCGCCGTACCCGCTGCATCTGGGCGACCGCCTGATCGTTTATCATCTGGCAAAGGAACTGGAGGCGCGCCGCTGGCAGATTGACCTGCTGGCCTTCACCAGCCGCCCGGAAGACCCGGATGAACGGCACTTTTACGAGCATCTTTTTGAGCAGGTGACGCTGATTCCCGAACCGCGCCGGGGCTACCGCAGTTACCTGAAACGGACGTTGTTCCCCGGCGCGCGCTGGCCGTATCAGGCCGGGCAGTCCTGGTCGCCGACCATGTGGCAGGCGATTGAAGCGCGGCTGCAAACCGGCGCTTACGATGCCGCACACCTGTTCGGCGGTGTGCAGGTGTACGAATTTTTCCACGCGCTGCGCGGCCTGCCGGCCATCATCACCCCTTACGAAAGTTACAGCCTGTACCTGCGGCGACTGGTCGAGCAGGGGGGGCCTTTTTCGCCGGCGTGGGCGGCCAACGCTGCGCGCTGGCGGCTGGCGCGCGGTTTCGAGTCCTGGATGTTCGATCCTTACCGCCGCGTGGTGGTTGTTTCGGAGCGCGACCGGGACGAACTGCTGGCGCTCAACCCTGTGCTGCCGGTGACGGTCATCCCCAACGGCGTAGACCTGTATCATTTTCGTCGGGCGCGCGCCCGACGCAAAGCGCGCGCGCTGCTGTTCGTCGGCAATTACGAATACGCGCCCAACCTGGATGCCGCCTTGTTTCTGGTTAACGAGATTCTGCCGCAGGTGCAAAGGCGAGTCCCGGATGTTAAACTGTGGCTGGTCGGCAACGCGCCGCCGCCGGAGCTGCGGGCGCTGGCGAGTGACAGTGTTAAAGTGACCGGGCGCGTGCCGGATGTGCGCCCGTACCTGGCGCGGGCGGCGGCGTTCGTCTGCCCGCTGCGCCTGGGGGCGGGCATCAAAAACAAGGTGCTGGAGGCGCTGGCGGTCGGCTGCCCGGTGGTCGCCACGCCCATAAGCCTGGACGGCATCGCCGCGCGCGATGGCGATCATGTGCTGGCTGCCGAAGGCGCATCTTTTGCAGACGCGGTTGTGCGTTTGATGCAGGACTCGGACTTGCAGCGGCGGCTGGCCGACGGCGGGCGCGCGCTGGTCGAGCGGCAGTACAGCTGGTCCCATGTGGCTGAATTGTATGAGGAGCTTTATGGAACCGTCCGTGACCTATGAAGTCATTACGTTTGCCGAGCGCGCCGCGCCGGAAGAAGATGTGACCCGCATCATTGACCAGGGCTGGCCGCGTTTTATGCTGTTCGACCCGGTGGCCGACCGTTACTGGACGCGGCTGCATACCTATTTCCCGCAGTACCAGTTCGGCCTGTACGACGACAATATGAACGTGATCGCTGTCGGCAACAGCGTGCCGTTCCAATGGGACGGGCGCGACGAAAGCCTTTCAGCGCGCGGCTGGGACTGGGTGATGGAAACCGCCATCCTGGGTTACGAGGCCGGCGATACACCCAATGCGCTGTCGGCCATTTCGATCACCGTCGCCCGGTCGCACATCGGGAAGGGCGTCAGCGGCCAGGCCGTGCGCGCCATGCGCCAGGTCGCCCGCGACAGCGGCCTGAAAGCGATGGTCGCGCCGGTGCGTCCAAACCTCAAAAGCCTGTACCCGCTGACGCCGATGGAGCGGTATATTCACTGGAAAACGGCTGAAGGCACGCCGTTTGACCCCTGGCTGCGGGGGCATTTCAAAGCCGGCGCGCGCATCGTCAAGGTCTGCCCACAGTCCATGAACATCCCCGGCAGCGTTGACCAGTGGGAAGAATGGGCCAGCATGATCTTCCCGGAAAGCGGCCAGTACGTCGTGCCGGGCGCGCTGAACCCGGTCGAAATCAACGTCGAGGATGACCTGGGGCTGTATATCGAACCGAACGTCTGGGTCGTGCATGGTCTATCGTAGGGCAGCAGCGCGGTTAAACCGCTGTGGTTTTTCATCGTTCATCGTGGAGAAAATCTTATGAAACTCGTTCGCATTCACGAACACGGCGGGGTGGAAGCCCTGCGTTACGAAGATATCCCCCTGCCCGACCCTGCGCCCGGTATGGCGCGCGTGAAGATTGAAGCCATCGGCGTTAACTTCATAGACACCTATCATCGGCAGGGCTGGTACAAGGTGGCGCTGCCGTTCGTGCCGGGCATGGAAGCCGCCGGCGTGGTGGACGCCGTTGGCGAAGGTGTGACCGGCCTGCGCCCCGGCGACCCGGTGGCCTACTGCATGGTGAGCGGCGCGTATGCCGAGTATGCCATCGTCCCGGCTGAAAAGCTGGTGCCGGTGCCGGACGGCGTGGACATGCGCCTGGCGGCGGCGACCATCCTCCAGGGCATGACCGCGCATTATCTGGTACACGACACCTTTCCCCTGCGGGCCGGCCATACCGCGCTGATTCACGCGGCGGCGGGCGGCACCGGGCAGCTTCTCGTGCAGATGGCGAAGGCGCGCGGGGCGCGGGTGATCGCTACGGCAGGCACGGCGGAAAAAGCCGCGCTGGCGAAATCGTTGGGCGCGGACGAAGTGATCGTGTATACGCAGCAGGACTTTGAGGCCGAAGTCAAACGCCTGACGGACGGTAAAGGCGTGGATGTCGTTTACGACTCGGTCGGCAGGGATACGTTTGATCGCGGCCTGAACTGCCTGCGCCCGCGCGGCATGATGGTGCTGTTCGGCCAGTCCAGCGGCCAGGTGCCGCCCTTCGACCCGCAGACGCTCAACGCCAAAGGCTCGCTGTTCCTGACGCGCCCCTCGCTGGGGGCGTACATCCTGACCCGCGACGAACTGCTGCGGCGGGCGGGGGATGTCTTTGAGGGCATTAAACAGGGGACGCTGAAGGTGCAGATTGGCGGCACGTTCGCGCTGGCCGAGGCGGGCGCAGCGCACAACGCGCTGGAAGGTCGCGGCACGACCGGCAAGCTGCTGCTCATTCCGTAGTTCCGGCCAGCGCGCGGTACACGGCGGCGGTTTCCGCCGCGACCTGTTCGTGCGTGAAGCGCGCCAGGACGCGCGCGCGCCCCTTGCGGGCCAGGTCGTGCCGCAGCGCGGGGTTATTTTGCAGGCGGCGCAGGTTTTCGGCCAGCGCCGCCTGGCTGCCTTCGGGGAAAATCAGCCCGGCGTCACCGATCACGTCCGGTATCGCGCCGCTGTCCGAGCCGACCACCGGCACGCCGGAGGCCATCGCCTCGACCAGCACGCGCCCGAACTGCTCTTTCCAGTTGGGGCGCGTCAGCGAGGGCAGCACCAGCGCATCCAGTTGATGATACTGGCCTGGCATGTCGGCGGAAGGCAGCCAGTCCTGCCAGCCGACCCGTCCGGCGATACCCAATCGTTCGGCCTGTGCCTGTAAAGCGGCTTTCTGCGGCCCGCTGCCGACCAGCCGCGCCTGCCAGCTGCCGGTAAGCTGTGCGGCGGCGTCCAGCAGCAGGTGAATGCCTTTTTCCTCCACCAGCCGCCCGATGTAGCCGATGGTGAACGGCGCTGACCGGCGTTCCGCAGGCGGCCTGAACAATTCCGGGTCGGTGCCAAACTGCGGGATAACCGCCAGCGGCCCGGCGTAACCTTTGGCGCGCCAGACGGCGGCGGCGCTTTCCGTCCCGGCGATGGCGTAATCAACGTGGCGCAGCGCCCAGCGTTCGCCCCAGCCGAACGGCGGCGGGTAGCGGCGCTGGAGATTCTGCCAGCTAAAAAAGAGCGTCTTCGCCCCGGCGCGGCGCGCCAGAACCAGCGCCTGCCAGGTCGCCAGGTTATACGGTTCTTCATCAATGTGAATGATGTGCGGTCGGAAGTCCCGAATCCGGCGTTCCAGCCCCACGTAATGATGCAGGTGAAAATTTCCGTTGAAGCGAATCGGCAGTGTTTCCAGCCGGTAGCCGTCGGTATAGATACGTTCGAGGGATGTTTCGCCGCGTTCGTCTTTCCATGATGGCGGCACCAGGGCGAGCAGTTCCACGCCCATCCGCGCGATGGCCTCCAGCTTGCGCTGGTAAATGCCGACGATGCAGGCTTTGGAGAGCATCAGGACGCGCATGGCTGGCTGCCCTGGAATGCTTTTTGCAGGCGAATCTGCGCCGGGCGGCGCACGTAGCCGAGCTTTTGGTTAATCGCCAGCATGGGGCCGTTGGATGGGTCGTTCATGGCGACAATTCGGGCATAACCGTTCGCCCTGGCGAACCGGACGCCGCGCATTTTCAACAGGGTGGCGATGCCCCGCCCCCGGTATTCGGGCAGCGTGCCGGTGAGGTCTATATGCAGTTCGTGCGGGCCGCTGCGGTAGAACGAACTGAGGCCGATGTACCGCTCGCCGTCCAGGGCGACGAACGTGCCGTCTGCCAGATAATCGGGATGCTCCAGCATGGACTTGCGGAAGGTTTCAAACGACATGCGCGTGATCGGCTCGCCAATCGGGATGTCCTGGTCGAGGTCCCATTGAAGATCGTACAGCTTCATATCGCGCTGTGGGTCATCGGCCAGCTCTGCCACCGACCGCACCCGGATTCCTTCATGCTCCAGGCGTGTTTCCAGGGCGTTTAGGCCTGATAGGTCGGCGGCGGCCACCTCTAGCCAGGACTCGTAGCGCCGGTGGTATTCGGCAAAACCGCGCCGGCGGGCGAAGGCCAGCGCCGCCGTTTGATCTTCCCGAATGGATACCCGCAGCGCCAGCGGGTCAAACCGGCAAACGCCGGCCAGCAGCGTTTCGTACAGTGTCGTGCCGATGCCCTGCCGCTGAAATTCGGGGATCACGCGCACCATCACCCAGAACATACGCGGGTCGTACAGGTCGGCGTACTGCGTGTAATAACTTAAACCCACCACGCGCCCGTCTATTTCGGCCATCCAGCGGGCGAACTTCATGGCCGGGTCGCGCCTTTCGTCGCCGTAGCGGAACTGGTCGGCAGATGCGTATTCATTGTCCGGCAGGGTGGCCTGCGTGACCGCCGCGATGGCCGGGTAATCGTCCTCGCGGAAAGGGCGAATCAGTGGTTTCATAAGATTTGGCGCAGGAAACCACCAGCTTTAGCGGGTGGATGAATGCGCTCTTGCTCCTTTCGCGGCATAATGGTCTTGGGTGAAGACACTCCCTCACGGGAGCAACGGTTAC
>JACAES010000077.1 GCA_013388735.1 Chloroflexota bacterium
CCGGAAGCGACCGAGACGCCGGAAGTGACCGAGACGCCGGAAGAGACCGAGACGCCGGAAGTGACCGAGACGCCGGAAGTGACCGAGACGCAGGAAGAGACCGACACGCCGGAAGTGACCGAAACGCCGGAAGTGACCGAAACACCGGAAGCAACCGATGAGCCGGAAGAAACGCCCACCGTCGCGCCGACCGGCGGGGTTATCGCCGGGCGCGTCTACGACGACGCCGACGCCAGCCTGAGCGAAGGCTTGCACGAGGCCGGTCTGCCCGGCCTGGTGGTGATCGCCTTCTACGATGATGGCGACGGCCTGTACAACCCGGCGCTTGACCTGGAAACCGCCCGCGCCGTGACCGATGACGCCGGCTATTTCCTGATGAAAGACCTGGACGCCGGCGATTACTGGCTGACGCTGGAAACGCTGCCGGCGGGCTACCGGGACGTGCTGGCGCTGGGCGGCAAACCGGGGCAGACCCCTGCCCAGGTCATTCCTTACCATGTGGATAATGCGCTCGACAGTGTGGCAGCGGCGGCTTTGCCGGGCGGCGTCCGGCTGGCTTATGCGCTGGACAGCGACGGCGACGGCACGCCCGACGGCGTGGAAGGCCCCGGCGACCGCGATGGCGACGGCATCCCGAACGTGTTTGACCCGTTCGACCCCAGCGGCATCTACTATCTGGTCACTACCGGGGGCGTCATCAACGGCATGGAAAGCACGCTGTACGCCGACATGGACGGTGACTGCGCGCTGAATACTGCCCTTGACCAGCCCGCCGACACGGTGCAGCCGAATCCGCAAACGTCCGCCGACGGCGGCTACCGCTACGACATCCGCATCACCGCCGCCGCCGACCCGCTGGCGCGCGGCATCCCCGACGATGGCTCGTCGCGCTGCTTCTTCCTGGATGTGAACCCGGCCAGCGCGCCGCCGCAGGCCGTCTATCCGTCGGCGGCTGTGCCGCCGCAGGTTGGGCCGTATGCGCTTGGCGGCGCGGTCGTCGTTTCGCCCATCCCGCCGCTGCCGCCGGTAAACCCGGCCACACACCGCTACTTCCTCAGCTTCAGCATCAACACCGGCCAGGAAGATGTAATTAACAACCATATCCCACTGGATTCGGCGGACATCGTGCTGGATGAAACGATCACCAACACGGCCACCGTCACCCGCGACGGGCGTCCGCCGGAGTCCGACGATGACACGCTGACGCTCAACAGCAGCCTAGAATGCGAGTTTGCCCCCAACGGCACGACCGTTCTGGAGCCGGGGCAGTCCACGCCCTACACCCATACGCTGACCAACACCGGCACGCAGACTGACACCTACACGCTGGATTTCACCATCGGCGACCCGGCCTGGGTGCAGAGTTTGAGCTTTACCGACGGGCAGGTGGTGACGCTCAACCCCGGCCAGACGTTCCCGGCCACCTATACCATCCTCGTCCCGATTGGGACGGGCGACGGCACGACCGATGTGGCGACCATCACCGCCAATAGTTCGACGCCGCCGAACCCGGATTGCAGCGCCTCCAGCGTGACGACCACGACGGCAGCCTGTATGGGCGGCGTCATCTACAACGATACCGACCAGAACGGCGTCCAGGATGCCGGCGAACCCGGAATCGGCGGCGTGACGCTGTACGTCTATGATGCTGCCGATACACTGGTAGCGACCCTGACCACCGCGCCGGACGGCAGTTATGACCTGGGCGGCCTGCCGAGCGGGACGTACCGTATCGAACTTGACCCGGCCACCCTGCCGGACGGCACGCCGTTTTACGTCAACCCGAACAGCCCGTCGTATACGGTGAGCATCGTGGCCGGCGGCGCCTGCGGCGTGGGCGATTTTGGCATCGTGCTGTACGACCCGGCGCTGGTGAAAAACGGCACGCCCGATGAAGCGGCGGTGGGCGAATACATCACCTTCACCATCACCGCCACCAACAACTCGACCACCCGCATCACCGGCGTGGTGGTTACGGACGCGCTGCCGGGCTACCTGGACTTTGTGAGCGCCTCGACCAGCGCCGGCACGTATGCTTTCGACGCCGGCACGAACACGGTTACGTTTAATATCGGCACGATGCTGCCCGGCGAAGTGGTGACCATGACCGTGCGCGCGCGGGTGAACGCCTCTGCGCCGACGCCGGGGACGATCACCAACCGGGCAGTCATGAGCTACGTCGAAGGCACCGATCAGAGCGATGTCGCTGTAGTGCGCATCCCACCGCCGCCGGACGCCGGTGGCGGCCTGCCGCCGTCCCCGACGCCTGATCCGACGACTTTTGATCCTAATGCGCCGCTGGGCAGCCTGATAACGGGTGGTCTGGGCGCAGGGGTTGGCGTGGGCGTGACGGCGCTGCCCGCCGAATACCCGACCACGCTGCCGGTTACGGGCGTCTTCCCGGTTCACCGGCTGCTGCTGGCGCTGGGAGCGGGCCTGGCTGTGTTTGCCATCGGCACGCTGACGCTGGTGGCCTTCGCCTTGGCGGCCTTCCGTAAGCAGGTTCACCGGCTGATGCAGCGTGACCTGCCGCTGGCGCTGCTCGGCCTGCTGCTGATCTTCACCGCTGCCGGCCTGATGGGCGCGGGCGCTGCCGGGCTGGTGTGGCTGGCGAGCGACTCGCCCGCGTCGGTGGTGGCGGCGCAGCCGACCGCCGCGCCGGCTGCCGGCATTTACGCGCCGACGCCGGTGCCGATGATGCAGGCGGGCCGGTTGATGCCGACCGTTTCTGCGCCGCAGCCGACGGCCTCAGGCGGGCGGGCGATCACCCTGGCAAGCTGGAACGCCAAATTTACCCCGGCGGAGCGGCCCGCCAAACATATCGTCATCCCGGCGCTGGGTGTAGACACCGACCTGGTGGAAGCGCCCATCCGCAGCAATACCTGGGATGTCACCATTTTTGATGATGAAATCGCCCACCTGGAAGGCACGGCTTACCCCGGCACGACCGGCAACGCCGTGCTGGCCGGGCATATCACCCATGCCGGCGGCTTTGGGCCGTTCCGGTACATCAATCGGCTGGCAGAGGGTGATCTGATTGTCGCTTACGGCGAGGGCGTGGAATACCGCTACATCGTGCGCAGTATCACCTATGTCGAACCGGACGCCATCGAATATACGCTGCCGCTGGATGGCAAGTTCCTGACGCTCATCACCTGCGGCGGGTGGGATCAGCAAAGCTGGAGCTATACGCAGCGCATCGTCGTGCGCGCCGAACTGGCGGCCAGCCTGGGATAGCGGCTGCGAATCGCGGCTCGAATCGTCTATAATGAATGGGGCATGTGATTGAACATGCCCCGACCTTTTTTAATGGATGAGGCTTTGCTGTTCGTTTTATGGGACATACCGGCGCGCTTGACCTCGACCGCCACCGTGACCCGCTGCTGGCGATCCTGCGGGCGGTGATCGCTCAACCGGCGCTGCGGCGCGACCAACTGGACAGCCTGCTGCGGCAGCACCCCAAAGGCCGCGACGGCATCTACAGCCGCGACGAACTCATCACGGCTTACCGGCAGTTCGCCGGGGCGGAACTGCCGCCCTTCGATGCTACCGTGATCGAACGGCTGCGCCGCAAACCCGTCCGCACCGGCTCCGGCGTCACGCCCGTCACGGTGCTGACCAAACCGTTCCCCTGTCCCGGCGAGTGTATCTTTTGCCCCAATGACGTGCGGATGCCCAAGAGCTACCTTTCCGACGAGCCGGGGGCGCAGCGCGCCGAACAGAACAGCTTCGACCCCTATCTGCAAACCTATACGCGCCTGTTGAGCTATCACAATACCGGCCACCCGACCGACAAAATCGAGGTCATCATCCTGGGCGGCACATGGTCGTTTTATCCCGAAAGTTATCAGGTCTGGTTCGTCAAACGCATCTTCGACGCGCTGCACGATTTCGGCCAGGGCGCTGACCGCCGCGCGGAAGTCGAAGCGTCGCTGCGGGCGGCCTCGCAGCTTCACCCGGACAACAACCAGACCGCCGCTCTGATAGATGGCCGCCGCCTGGAACAGCGTTACAACCAGGTCGTGCAGGCCGTTTACCACGACGAAATGCGCCGCTCCCGCGAGCAGGCCGAAGCGATAGCCAGGGGGGAGCGCCCGCGTTCGCTGGTGGACGAATACGCCACCTGGGCGGAACTGGAGGCCGCGCACCGGGAGAACGAAAACGCGGCCTGCCGCTGTGTGGGGCTGGTGATCGAAACGCGCCCCGATCACATCAGCGTGGACGAGGTACTGCGCGTGCGGCGGCTGGGCTGCACCAAAGTGCAGATCGGCTTCCAGAGTTTGAACGACACGGTGCTGCGGCTGAACAAACGCGGCCACACCGTCGCCGCCACGCGGCGGGCGGTTAAACTGCTGCGCCAGGCCGGTTTTAAAATTCACGCCCACTGGATGCCCAACCTGTACGGTTCGTCGCCGGAAGCCGACCTCGAGGATTACCGGCGGATGTTCGATGACCCGGATTTCCGCCCGGACGAGCTGAAGGTCTACCCCTGCTCGCTGATTGAAAGCGCCGAACTGATGCAGCGGTACGAAGACGGCTCGTGGCGGCCTTATACCCACGACGAACTGCTGAGCGTGCTGGTGGCCTGTTTCCGGCTGACGCCCGAATACTGCCGCCTGACGCGCGTCGTCCGCGATATTCCGTCCACCGATATTGTGGCCGGCAACCAGATGACCAACTTCCGGCAGGTGGTGGAAAATGAACTGGCGAAAAACGGCCAGCGCAGCCCGGACATCCGCGCCCGCGAGGTGCGCTTTCGCAAGGTCGAGTCCGCCGATCTGCATCTGGACGAACTGGCCTACGACACGAGCTGCGGCAGGGAGA
The DNA here is from genome assembly GCA_013388735.1 of Chloroflexota bacterium. Classification (GTDB taxonomy): domain Bacteria; phylum Chloroflexota; class Anaerolineae; order Aggregatilineales; family Phototrophicaceae; genus CFX2. The sequence continues at coordinate 4,825 of JACAES010000077.1, forward strand.
TTTTTTTGCAGTTCATCACCGAGGCGCGCGATATCGCCGGTTTTCTGCGCCTGTCGCTGCCGACCGAACCGCCCATCACGGCGGAACTGGCGGGCGCGGCCATCATCCGCGAAGTGCATGTTTACGGCCAGTCGCTCGAAATCGGGGAGTCGGTGCCGGGGCGGGCGCAGCATCTCGGCCTGGGGCGGCAGTTGATCGAACGCGCCGCCGAGATCGCCCGCGAACGGGGCTACCAACGGCTGGCGGTGATTTCCGCCATCGGCACGCGCGAGTATTACCGCAAGCGCGGCTTCGACGACGGCGAACTGTACCAGACGCGCGGGTTATAAACGGCGTTTTTGATCGTGCGCCTTTGTGTTGGTGGAGCGATGAGAGGGGATTCGTATGCCGGTTACTGTAGAATGGGATAACGCCGAAAAGACGATTGTGCGGATGGAGATGGTCGGCGCGTGGACATGGGATGAAGCCTATGCCGGCGCAGAAAGCGGGTATGCCCTGCTGGAGGAAGTGGGCTATGAGGTGGGCGTTATCATTGATTTCAGCCGGGGGACGCGGCTGCCGCCCAACGCTATCACCAGCGCCCGCCACATGATCCAGCGTCGGCATCCGCGTACCGGGCTGACCGTGTTCGTCGGCGCGAACAACCTCTTTGTGGCGCTGTGGAATACGTTCAGCAAGGTGTACGCGCTGTTCGCCCATCAGCAGAATTCGGTTTTTGCCGATTCGGTCAAGCAGGCGCGCGAAATCCTGTCCAGAAATGCCCCCGCCGGGGCGGGCGACAAAACGGCCTGATGTGGTATGATTAACGGCGTGGATAGATTTTTGTAAGGGGCGACACGATGCAGCGATACCGGGCCGAAGTCGAGCGGCGGCGGCGTAATATCCGCTTGATTCTGGGGGCGATCATTTTCATCACCCTGCCGTTTTACTGCGCCGGTATTATCCTGTGGGGGACGGCCCAGCCGCGCGGCCAGACGCAGCCCACGCCGACTCTCGGCACGCCGGCCATTCAGCCGACGGCAGCCCTGCCGACGGCCACTGTGCCGGGACAGGCCAGCATCACCCCGCTGCCGATCACCGTCGAAATACCGACCGTGTTCGTCCCGCCGACCGCAACGGATATACTGCCGACTCGTTTCCTGTCGCCCACGCCGACATTTTTGCCGACCAGCACACCCCTGCCGACCTTCACGCCGCCCCCGCCGCCCACCGCCGAGCCGATCACCGATACGCCCATCCCGTTCGATACGGTTGCGCCATAGGCCGTCGTTTGATCGTTGGGGGAGCGGCGCTGACGTGAATGCGCGGGCTGTGGTATAGTTTGGCGGTTGATCGGCACGAGCAGGTTTTTAACAACACATGGACTATCAAAACTTCAGGGCAATTGAACGGCGGCGGCGCTTTTTACGCATCGGCTTGTTTCTGGTCATCCTCGGCACGCTGCCGTTTTACTGCGCCGGTTTTGTGCTGCTCGGCACGGCTGGCCGGGGCGAAACACGGCGGGCTGGCACGGCGACGCCAACGTTTACACCCATCGGACAGGACAGCCCGGCCACCGGCACGCTGCCGCCCACGCTTGATTTTCTGGCGACGGCCACGCAGTTCAGCCCCTTGCGACCAACGCCGCTTCAGTTCAACCCGCCGCCGGTTTTCCCAACGGCCACCTTTTTCTTTCCCCCGACCACGGTTTTCATCCCGACGGCCACGTTTGCGCCGACGCTGACGCCGTTCCCCACCAGCGTCCCGCCGACATTTACGCCGCCGCCGACGCTGACGCCTGTACCGACGTTTACGCCGCTGCCGACCGACCCGCCGCCGACCGACCCGCCGCCGACGCTGACGCCTGTACCGACGTTTACGCCGCTGCCGACCGACCCGCCGCCGACCG
>JACAES010000091.1 GCA_013388735.1 Chloroflexota bacterium
GCCGCCGCTCAGCCGCGCGTCCTCGGCGGCGAAGGCCAGCAGATGACTTTCCAGCGCGGCGCGGGCGTCGGTCAGCGGCGCGCGCGTGCCATCCCGGAGCGTTTGCAAAAAGCCCGCCATCAGCCGGTGATCGCCGCCGCCATGCCCATCCAGGCCGCCGAACCACCGGCGCGTTTCGGTTTCGCCGGTCAGGTGATCGTGAATCAGAATTTCGTTGTGCGCGGCGAACTTCGCTTCCAGCGTGGCGCGTGTGCCGTCGTAGCGCATCGTCCGGCTCTGTTCATGGCTGTGGCCGTGCATGAACAGCGTCACCGACGTACCGCGTTCGGTTTCCATCGTCACCACCTGATGATCTACCACGTCGTTATCGCTGTGGTAAACGCAGCGTCCATACGGGCCTTCCTCCAGCGCCTTGCGGAGCGTGGCCGGGCGGGTGTCGCCGTGTGCCAGCGTGGTCAGCGGCCAGGACAGATACGGCGACAGGTCGGCGTCCGGCGGCAGGCCGAACACCCCGGCCATAGACCGGAACGGGCGGTGCTGTAAATAAATGCCCGGCGCGGAAAACGGACACTCGGCCTCGACCGGGCAGCCGTCGGTGCAGCGGGCGGGTACGTCCGGGCGCGGCGCGTTCTCCGGGCGGAAGTGCCGCAGCGAGCCGACCGAATGCAGGCGGCTAACCTTTTCCCCCAGCACCCAGTACAGAATATCAAAATCGTGGCAGCACTTCGCCAGGATCATCGGGCTGGTTTCGTCCGCGCGCCGCCAGTTGCCGCGCACGTAGCTGTGCGCCATATGCCAGTAGGCCACGTTCTCGCGGTGTTCGACGGTGATGATGTCCCCCAGGCGGCCTGACTGTACGATGTCGTGAATCTGGGTGAAGAAATCGGTATAGCGCAGCACATGGCAGATTTGCAGCACGCGCCCGGCGGCCTCTGCCGCGCGCACCAGCGCCACGCAGTCGGCCAGCGTGGTCGCCATCGGCTTTTCCAGCAGCACGTCATAACCGGCCCGCAGCGCGGCCAGCGCCGGCCCGGTATGTTCCTGATCCTGCGTGGCGATCACCACCGCGTCGGCCAGCTTCGGCCTCGACAGCAGCTCTTCCCAGGAGGCGAACTGCATCTCCGGCGCGATGTCGTGTGCGACCGACAGGCGTTCGCGCCGTTCGCGGATGGGTTCGGCGACGGCGATATAGTCGGCTTCGTTCGGGTGATCGAGGGCGTACCGGGCGTACACATCCGCGCCCCGGTTGCCCGCGCCAATGGCAGCCAGTGTAAGAGCGGTCATCTTTTATCCTAACGCAGTTGCCAGTTACAAGTTTAAATCACAATCCGTGATAAACCTGAATACCTGATCTGGCCTCTTATGAACTTGTGGTTTACAGGCAGCATTCAAGCCCGATACTACCGAATTTTCTCTAAAATGTTTTGCAGCCCCGGCGGCAGCGGCGCCTCAAAACGCAGCCGTTCGCCGGTGGTGGGATGGTCGAATTGCAGTTCGGCAGCGTGCAAAAAATGCCGCTTGAGTTTGATGCGCTGCTTGCGAAAACCGTACACGGCATCGCCCACAATCGGGCAGCCGATGAAAGCCATGTGAACGCGAATCTGGTGCGTGCGTCCGGTCAGCAGCCGCAGCCGCACCAGCGCCCGTTCGCCGGAAAACTGGTCGTCTATCACTTCGTATTCGGTGATGGCCGGTTTGCCGCCGCGCTGGACGGCCATGCGTTTGCGCTGGTCGGGGTCGCGCCCAATAGGCGCTTCGATGCGCCCGGTTCGCGTTTGCGGCGCGCGTTCCAGCAGCGCGACATACAGCTTCTCGACCGTTCGGGACTGGAACTGCGCCATCAGGCGGCGGCGGGTGACATCGTTTTTGGCGATGACGATCAGGCCGCTGGTGTCCTTGTCCAGCCGGTGAACGATTCCGGCGCGTTTTTCCACGATGTCCATCTGGCCGATTTCCGGCCAGCGCGCCAGCAGGGCGCTCACCAGCGTGCCGGTTTCGTTGCCGACACCGGGATGGACGGTCATGCCCGCCGGTTTGTTGATGACCGCCAGGTCAGCATCTTCATACAACACGTCCAGGGCGATGGCTTCCGGCACGACCTGGCCGGTGTCTTCGCGCGGGGGGATGGTCACACAGATGCGTTCGCCGCCACGCAGCTTCACCCCGGCTTTAATCTGCGCCCCGTTGACCGTCACCTGGCCGTCCTTGATGAGCGCCTGCACCCGCGCCCGCGACAGGCTTTCGCCCACCTGCGCCACGATCAGCTTGTCCAGCCGTTCACCCGGTTTTTCGACGATGAACTCAATCGTCTGAGCATTCATCATTTATAACCAATACAACCATTTATCTCAAAAATACAAAGATACTGAGAAAACCGTCCGGCTGCATCTCCGTATCTTTGCGTCTGTCTATGATGCCTCGAAAGGCGTTTTTACTGCCTGAGCGCGCCGTGAACGTTTACTTTCCATTCCCGCGCCGGCCACCGCGCCAGATGGCAGCCACTCCAACGACACCTACCAGCAGGCCGATCACGACGCCCTCAAAACCCTGAGCCATATTGGATGCCGCCGGCGCTATCGCCTGAAGTTCGACTTCCAGTTTTTCCACCTGGGCGCGCAGTTCGGTGCGTTCTTCGGCGGCAGCAACGTTCTCCAGGACGCTGAACTGGCCGGTCTGCGCCATTTGCTGATGGCAGTTGGTGCAGGGTACGGTGTCTACCAGCATATCATGTATCGGCAGCTCGTGAAGTTCGTCGCGCCGGATGTTGAACATATGGCAGCTCGCGCAGTCCATGGCGAACAGTTCTGTCTCCATCGAGCGGTGAGTCACATGGATGTAATTTTCCGGCGCGGTCTCGTGGCATTCCAGGCACAGCGCGTCTACCTTCTCCAGCCGCAGCGTCTGCTGATGCGGGTCGTGACAGGTCGCGCAGCCAAGCGCCTCACGTTCGGCAGGGAAGGCGTGTTTGCTGTGCCGGAATTCGGTGAAGGTGGGCGCGTGGCAGTCCCGGCAGATGCCCACATCGGTGCGAACCTCAACAGGTTCGGGCGGATGGTTGGCAGGCGTCAGCCCATGACACGCCTCACACTGGATGTTCTCCGCCAGATATTTGCCGGTCGGCGGTTCGAAGTTGGTGGTGTGGCACTGCAAACATTCTTCATTGTGGTTCTGCTCCGCCCATGCCTGCTGGAACGACTGGCGCGAGAAGGCGATGGCATGGACGCCGGTCGCCCAATCGGCGTGAACATCAAGGTGGCAGTCGGCGCAGGTTTCTCCTTCCGTCAGGGTTTGGGCGGCAGCCGTCGCTTCGGGGGTGGCTTCCTGGTCAGGCGGGGCAGCCACAGCGACAGAGGCGGCTCCGATGACTGCCAGAAACAGCAGCGTGAGACAGATTCGGCGTGGCGTTTGCATGGTATTTGCTTCCCGTTAACACAAAATGTCGCGGCTAAGCGGCGAATAGACAAACTCCCAGAATGCAGTCTGGACGGTAGTGGCAGCCCGCTGAGACTGGCGCACCAGATAAAGCTGTTGAGTCATATTCATGTCTTTGACCGTCACTTCAATCACCCGCCCGGAAGCAATACCCTCGGCAGCCGCGCGGCGTGACACAAATGCTACCCCAATACCCTCGGCGACCGCCATATAAATCGCTTCCGAATTGCCTAAAATCATCACAGTGGGCAGATCATTGGGGCTGAGGTGATATTCGGCCAGGGCGCTAATGACGGTTTGCTGTGTGCCGGAGTCGGTTTCGCGGCGGATAAAACGGCCCTCCGGCAGGTCGTCCACCGTGACAAACGGTCGGCGCGCCCAGGGATGGTCGGGCGGAGCAATCAACACCACCGGGTCATTGATGAACTGACGGTACTCCAGTTCTTTGGCCGTTTCGCGCAGGCTGCTGATGCCGACCTGCGCCTCGCCGTCCACCACCATGCCCAGCGCCTCCTCGCGCCCAACCACCTGGCAGACAACCTGGACGGCGGGATATTTTTCGATGAATCGCGCGATCACTTTGGGAAGAACGTACTTGCCGGCGGTGGTGCTGCAAGCGATCTTCAGCACGCCGATCACCTCGCCCTGTAACGAAGCGACCGCCTCCTGAACGCGGGCAGCATGATTCACCAGATCGCGCGCCAGGGGAACGAGCGCCTGGCCGATCTCGGTCAGGTTGATATGGCGTCCGGCGCGGTGGAACAACTCTACGCCGAGACGTTTTTCCAGACCGCGAATCTGCATACTGACCGCCGGCTGCGACATTTGCAGGCGGCGGCCCGCTTCCGAGAAACTACCGGTCTCGGCGGCAGCCAGGAAGACTTCCATTTCATAAATATCGAGCATAGGCTCTGTTCCCCCTCGTGAATATCGTAACAAAGTTTGCCTCATAAAATCAATAACCAGCGACACATCATCTATTCATTTTGCTTATGCAAACCTATAAGAAGGTCATATAAGCAAAACAAATGCAGATCATTGCTGTAAATAAAGAAACAGTGATACAATTTGTGAAAATCCGCGCATTCTGACGCGGATCGCACCACCCCGGGGGGGGACACCACGCGGAGGATTGTTGATGAAATTAACCCCACTTGTCCTTGTAGCCATCTTACTGCTGGTGGTCGCTGCTTTGGCTTCGGCACAGGAGCCGCCGGCAGTCGAACCGGTGAGTGTGACGGCGGTGGCAACACCGGAAGAGGAAGCCACCGTCGCTCAACTGGTCGCCATGCTGCCAACCGTCCAGCCGCTGGACACAAGCTGCATTAACTGTCACCAGGACGCCGAACTGCTTCAGCAGTTGGCCGAAGAACCGGAGGTGGTGGAAAAGCTGTCCGAAGGCTCCGGCTGAGGGGGGTCTGTGCCTCCGTTGGAGGTATGGGAAAAAGTGCTGATTAACGCCGACGCGGTGCAGAACGACGTACACGGTTATATCCCCTGCACGCAGTGTCATGGCGGACAAAATGTAGACGACAAAACCGCTGCCCATGAAGGCCTGGTGCGCGACCCATCGGTAGACGCGGAGAAGGTCTGCGGTGACTGCCACAAGGACATCGCCCCCTACCAGTCACTAAGCCTTCACAATAATCTGGCCGGCTACGACACGGCGCTGTACAGCCGCAGCGTGCCGGAAAACCATCCGCTCATCGAGGAAGGCGAGTCGTATCATTGTAACGACTGCCACGCCACCTGCGGCCAGTGCCATGTCAGCCAGCCGACCAGCGTCGGCGGCGGCCTGATCAGCGGCCACATCTTTGAAGAAACGCCTTCGATGAGCCGCCAGTGTACGGCCTGTCATGGCAGCCGCGTGAAGAACGAATACACCGGCGCGCATGAAGGCATCCCGGCGGATGTCCACCTGCGACAGGCGCGGATGACCTGCACCGACTGTCACGGCGCCGGTGACATGCACGGCACCGATTACGTGCTGACGGGCGAAATCCCGCAGCATCGTTACGACGGCGAACAGGCCCCCGCCTGCGAGGACTGCCACGCAGACGACATCGCCATCGGTCAGGGCAACGAGTATCACGACGCGCACGGGACGGAAGTGCTGTCGTGCCAGGTCTGCCACTCGACCACTTACATCAACTGCACGGACTGCCACCTCCAGCAGTCTGATGAAGGCGTGCCGTTCTACCGGCTGGAACATGAGGAACTGGCCTTCACTATCGGGCGCAACCCGCTGCGTAACAGCCAGCGTCCCTATCGCTACGTGCCGGTGCGCCATGTGCCGACCTTCCCGGACTTATTCGCCTTCTACGGCGAGAACGTGCTGTCGAACTTCGACAACCGCCCGACCTGGACGTATGCCACGCCGCATAACATCCAGCTTCGCACGCCGCAGACCGAATCCTGCGAAAGCTGTCATGGCAACGACGACTACTTCCTGACGCCGGACAAAGTGCCGCAGGAATACCGGGAGGCCAACGCCGACGTGATTGTGCCGTTTGCGCCGCCGCTGCCGGAGCGTTACGAGTACCGGCCAGAACAGGAAGCCGCGCCGCCATCGGCTGACCCGCTGGATGCGCCGCCGCCATCGGCTGACCCGCTGGATGCGCCGCCGCCATCGGCTGACCCGCTGGACGCGCCGCCATCGGCTGACCCGCTGGATGCGCCGCCGTCAACGCCCGACCCGTTGGACGCGCCGCCGTCAACGCCCGACCCGTTGGACGCGCCGCCGTCAACGCCCGACCCGTTGGACGCGCCGCCGTCAACGCCCGACCCGTTGGACGCGCCGCCCGGCAGTTAATACATACAAGGTAGCAGGTAGGGGCGCGCTTGTCTCTGCGCCCCTACAGGATACGCCGGTATTGAATTCAAATTCGTTCGTAATTTTGTAATAACCAAGTATTGAGGAGAAAAGCCGTGAAACGCAAACTGCTTATTTTAAGTACGCTGCTGTGCCTGATCGTCACCGGCCTGATGCCCCTGATGCCGGCGCTGGCGCAGGAAGCGGTCGCCCCGGAGACGGTCGGCGTATACCTGACCAGCATCCCACAGGGCTTCGGCGTCGTCAAGGTGGCCGACCTGGCTACCGAACTGGTTGAGAATCCACCCTTCCTGCTGGACGTGCGCCAACCGGAAGAAGTGGCCGAAGGCGTTATCCCCGGCGCGATCAGCATCCCGCTGCGGGAACTGGCCCAGAACCTGGATAAACTACCCGCCGACCTGAACACCCCGATTGTCACCTACTGCAAGAGCGGCCATCGCGGCGCGATTGCCATGACGGTGCTGGGGACGCTGGGTTATACCAACGTCCGCAACCTGGCGGGCGCGTTCGTGGGCTGGAAAGACGCCGGTAACGCGGTAGACCCCGCGCCGGCTGAAGCTGTCTCCGGCGAAGGCCCGGCGGTAGATGCCGCGCTGGTGGCGCAGGTAGACGCTTATCTGACCGGTGTGCTGCCGCAGGGCTGGGGCATCGTCTCGGCACAAGATCTGGCGATCGAACTGGTTGAAAATCCGCCCTTCCTGCTGGATGTGCGCGAACAGGCGGAATGGGATGGCGGTTACATCGAAGGCGCCGTTCATGTCCCGGTGCGGGAAGTGGCTGCCAATCTCGACCAACTGCCGGAAGACAAGAGCGCGCCGATTGTGGTCTACTGCAAGAGCGGCCATCGCGGCGCGATTGGCATGACCTCCCTGGGGCTGATGGGTTACACCAATGTCCGCAACCTGGTCGGCGGTTTTGACGGTTGGGTGAACGCCGGTAATCCGGTCGTTGGCGCGCCGGAAGAAGCCCCTGAAGAAGCCGCGCTGGACATCGTGGCGGTATTCGACAATTACCTCAATAACGTGCTGCCGCAGGGCTGGGGCATCGTCAAACCCGAAGACCTGAATGTAGAACTGGCCGAAAATCCGCCCTTCCTGCTGGACGTGCGCGAAGTGGCCGAAGTGGAAGAAGGCCGGATTGCCGGCGCGGTGCATGTGCCGCTGCGTGAAATCGGCAAAAACCTGAACCTGCTGCCCGCCGAACTGGACGCGCCGATTGTGGTCTACTGCAAGAGCGGCCATCGCGGCGCGATTGCGATGGTTTCGCTGGGCGCGCTGGGTTACACCAACGTTCGCAATCTGGCCGGCGGCACCGGCGGCTGGACGGGCGCGGGCTTCGAACTGACGACCGATGCGGTCGAGCCGGTGGCGGGCGAAGGCGCGGCCATTGACCCGGCGCTGGTCGCGGTGGTGGACGCTTACCTTAGCAGCATTCCACAAGGCTTTGGCCTGCTGGCAGTGGATGCAGCGGCGACCGAACTGGTCGAAAACCCGCCCTTCCTGCTGGATGTGCGTGAAACAACCGAATGGGAAACTGACGGTTACATCGAAGGCGCGGTTAACGTGCCGCTGCGCAGCCTGGCGCAAAACCTGAGCCAGCTTCCCGAAGATAAAAACACACCCATTCTGGTTTACTGCAAAGCCGGGCTTCGCGGTTCCATCGGCATGACCACTCTGGGCATGTTGGGTTATACCAACGTCCGCAACATGAGCGGCGGCATTTCGGCCTGGATTAACGCCGGCTTCCCGGTCGTCGGCGGCGCTGCCCCGGCGGAAGAAGCCCCGGCAGAAGTTGTGCTGCCGCAGGGTGCAGTCCTGCCTGTGACCGAACTCCAGCCGATCATCCTGGATGCCCTGGCGAACATTCCGCAGGGTTTCGCCAGCATCCCCGCCGACCAGCTCCAGGCCAACCTGGGCCAGGTGTTCGTGCTGGATGTGCGCGCCCTGGATTAATACGAAAGCGGCCACATCGAAGGCGCGGTCAATATCCCCCTGCGCGACCTAGCGAAGAACCTTCACCTGCTGCCGGCCTTCGACCAGCCGATTGTGGTCTACTGCTCGGTCGGGCATCGCGGCGGCCTGGCGACGATGGCGCTGAACCTGCTGGGTTACGAAAATGCCGTCAGCCTGCGCAAGGGGCTTAACGGCTGGGCGGCTGTCGGCGGCGAACTGGTCGTCGAATCGACCCCCCAAGTGGTCATGGGCGCGTTCCCCGAAGTGGACGCTAACCTGTGGACGACCGTAGATGCTTACCTCAGCAGCCTGCCGGATGGCTTCGGCGCGATCAAAGCCGACGACCTGAACGTGGCGCTGGCCGAAAACCCGCCCTTCCTGCTGGACGTGCGCGAACCGTCCGAATTTGAGGCCGGGACCATCGCGGGCGCGGTCAACGCGCCGCTGCGCCAGCTTGGCGACATCCTGGACAGCCTGCCGGAAGACATGGAAGCGGCGATTGTGGTCTTTGACAGCATCGGCCATCGCGGCGCTTTCGCGGCAGAAGCCCTGCAAATGCTGGGCTTCGTCAACACCCGCAACCTGAGCGGCGGCACAGATGCCTGGGTGGCTGCCGGGTTTAGCCTGGGGCAGTAATCGGTACATACAGTCAAACGGGGCGCGACCGGCGCGCCTTCGTTAACCTCAGCAGGGCGGGGGCTGCCTCGCCCTGTTTTGCTGCCAGGTGATGTGTCGTAACACATCTGCTTTCCCCGCCGTTTGTCATCCTCGCTTTTGCGTCGAATGCGTTATACTGGCAAGTTGGCAGGAGCATCAAACCCCGCAGCGCGGGTGCGTGATTGCCGCCTCAAAATTACCGCATTCTGTATTTAAGGATGTTACCTTATGACCCTCCCCATGACCCAACCCAAACCGATGGACGGCACGCTGCGCGCCCTGCGCCCCGTGACGCTGGGTGTGATCGTCGGCAACCGGGGCTTCTTCCCGAACCATCTGGCCGTGACCGGACGCAAAATTATTCTGGAAGTGCTGAAAGAAGCCGGCATCAAAGCCATCATCGTCGGCGAAGACGAGACTTCGTGCGGGGCGATCACATCCATGCGCGAGGTGCAGATCTGCGCCGACCTGTTCCGCAAGCACCGTGACGAAATTGACGGCATCCTGATTACGCTGCCCAACTTCGGCGAAGAAACGGCGATGGCGGATGTCTTGAAACGCGCCAATCTGAACGTGCCGGTGCTGATTCACGCCTTCCCGGACGATATTAGCCGCATGGGCATTGACGACCGCCGCGACAGCTTTTGCGGCAAGATGAGCATCTGCAACAACCTGCGCCAGTACGGCATCCCGTATTCGCTCACCCGGCTGCACACGGTTGACCCCACCAGCGAGTCGTTCATCAACGATCTCAAGCAGTTCGCGGCGACCTGCCGCGTGGTTCGCGGGATGCGTAACGCGCGCATCGGCTGCCTGGGCGCGCGCCCGGCAGCCTTCAAAACCGTGCGCTACAGCGAAAAACTGCTGGAAAACGCCGGCATCAGCATCGAAACACTCGACCTTTCGGAAGCCTTCGGGCGCATCGAACGGATGGCCGATGATGACGCGGACGTGCTGGTCAAACGCGCGCAGGTTGAAAAATACGCCCGCACCGCCGGCGTCCCCGATCTGGCACTAACCAAGATGGCGAAATTCGGCGTGGTGATGGATCGCTGGATGGCGGACTCCGAGCTGGACGCGACCGCCATCCAATGCTGGACTTCCATGCAGGAATATTTCGGCATCGTGCCGTGTTCGATCATGAGCATGATGAGCAACAGCCTGGCGCCGTCAGCCTGCGAAACCGACGTGGCCGGGACGGTGGCGATGCTGGCGCTGGCACTGGCTTCCGGCAAACCGAGCGCGCTGGTGGACTGGAACAACAACTACGGCGACGACCCGGACAAGGGCGTGGTCTTCCACTGCTCCAACCTGCCGAAAGATGTTTTCGTGGACGACATCCCGGTGATGCAGTTCCAGGAGATCATCGCCGGTTCGGTGGGCGCTGAAAACACCTACGGCACGATTTACGGTCGCGTGAAGGAAACGCCGTTCACTTATCTGCGCGTGTCCACCGATGACATGGCCGGGAAGATCACCGCCTATGTCGGCGAGGGCGAACTCACCGACGACCCGCTGAACACCTTCGGCGGTTACGGCGTGGTGCGCGTGCCGCACCTCCAGGAACTTCTGCACTACATCTGCGAGAACGGCTACGAGCATCACGTGACCATCAATCAGGCGCGGGTTGCCGGGGCCGTTCACCAGGCGTTCAACAAATACCTGGGCTGGCCGACGTACTATCACCGCTAGAGCGTGTTATGCCCTTCTGCGCTGTCAATTCGCCTTCACCCCCTCGTTCCCCCTCTCCCAACCGCCACTTCCTGGCTGGGCGAGGGGTTGCGGGGGTGAGGGCAAAAAGCGGGCGGGCGTAAAAAGCCGTTTCATCGCCCTGCTGGAGTGGCAAAGGGCATAACAGCCTCTAGGCTGCCGCGTGCTGGTAGAAATGGGGAGATGTCCGCGACATCCCCTATTTTTGATTCCGGCGCGCCGCCGTTACATTAGAAAACCTTGCGCGATTTTTAACATTTTCTTAAACTTCTAATCCGTCGTATGATAAAATAAGTACGGCAGTATAGACATTCGGTGCTTTTGTTTAAAGGAGTAGATTCATGTTACGGAAGATCGTGTTTGTAATGGCGCTGATCCTGGTGGTGGCCGTTTCGGCAGTGGCTGCCCAGGACGACACCTTCGCGCTGACCATTCTGCATACCAATGACACCCATGCCGCCCACGAACCGCAGCGCAGTGGTGACGGCGGCGTCGCCCGCCAGGCGACAGTGGTGAACCAGATTCGCGGCGAAGTTGAAAACGTCCTGCTGCTGGACGCCGGCGACCGCTTCACCGGGTCGCTGTTCCACACTCAGTATCTCGGCCAGGATCAGGTTCAGATTATGAACCTGATGGGCTATGCCGCGATGACGCTGGGCAACCACGAGTTTGACAACGGTGACGACATTCTGGCGCGTTTCATCGAAGGGCTGGAATTCCCGGTCGTGGCGGCCAACGTTGACGCCAGCGCCTCCCCGGTACTGGCGGACAAGTGGGCCCCGTCGGCCATCCTGGAAGTCGGCGGCCAGCAGGTCGGCATCATCGGTCTGACCACCGCTGATACTCCCACCATCTCCTCGCCCGGCGCGGAACTGGTTTTTGACGCTGAATACGCGGCAGCGGCCAATGCGGCAGCGGCGGCGCTGGTGGAGCAGGGCGTCAATAAGATCATCCTGCTCACCCACACCGGCGTGAACGTTGACCTCGAAATGGTTTCGCAGCTCGAAAATATTGACGTGGTGGTCGGCGGTCACAGCCACACCCTGTTCAGCAACACCTACAAGGCGGCCAGCGATGTTTACCCGCTGGAGTTCGAAAGCCCCACCGGCGAACCGGTTTACTACGTGCAGTCCGGGTCGAATAATCTGTACATGGGCCGCCTGAACATCGAATTTGACGCTGCCGGTCTCATCACCAGCGCCAGCGGCGACTCGATCCTGCTGTCGCGTTATATCACCCCGGATGCCGCCATGTCCGACCTGCTGAGCGAACTGTCCGGGCCGATTGAAGAACTGCGCAATACGCCGATCGGCGCGACCGCCAACGTCCTGCTGGTAGGCGACCGCAGCGTTTGCCGCGTCGAAGAATGCAACCTGGGCAATATCATCGCCGACGGTATGCGGGCCGAAACCGGCGCGCAGATCGCCATCATGAACGGCGGTGGCATCCGCGCCGACATCCCGGCCGGCGACATCACCCTGGGTACGGTTCTGACGGTTCATCCGTTTGGCAATCTGCTCAGCACCTTTAAAGCCAAAGGTTCGGACATCCTGGCCGCGCTGGAAAACGGTGTGTCCGGTATCGTGGTCGAAAACGGCCTGGTCAAACGCGCCGGCGCGCCGGGGCGCTTCCCGCAGGTTTCCGGCCTGCGCTTTACGGTAGACCCAACGCAGGAAGTTGGCAAGCGTATCGTCAGCGTGGAAGTGATGGGCGAAAACGGCGAGTACGCGCCGCTTGACCTCGAAGCGATCTACAGCGTGGCGACGCTCAACTTCATCCGCACCGGCGGCGATGGCTACAGCATGTTCGCCGAAAACGCCATCAACCCCTATGACTTTGGCCGCGTGGACTACGAAGTGACCACCGACTACCTCGTCAGCATCAACCCGATTTCGGCGGAAGTCGAAGGGCGCATCGTCTACGTGAATGCGGAAGTCGAACCGCGCCAGTAACGATCGGTGCCGGTCAGGCATTTAATCTCATCAGGTAGGGGCGGGTTTAGAAACCCGCCCCTGGTATTTTTAACCCGCCCCCGCTTTTTCCTCTCACACGGTTTAGGATACAATCAAAGGCGTATCCAGCAGGGGGTGAGACCGTGGCAAGCGAACAGGCAAAAGAGCTACGCAGACAGGGGATCGCGGCAGCCAAAGCCGGGCAGAAGGATGAGGCGCGGCAGATGCTTCAGCAGGCGCTTCGGCTGGAACCGACCAACGAGGCCGCCTGGCTGTGGCTGATGAGCGTAGCGCGCGACCAGCGCGAAAAACTGGTCTGTTTGTACCGACTGCTGCAAGTCAACCCGGATAACGAGGTCGGCGTGAAATCCCTGCAATCGCTGGGGCTAACGCTGGCGGAGCTGGCGCAGCAGCTTGGTTTGAAGCCTCCCCCCACCGCCGCGCCTGCTCCCGCGCAGCCGCCCGCGCCGCAGACCCCCGGCATACCGATTGCCGACCCGCAGCGTATTGCCCAAGCGCAAAGCGAACTGGACGTGATCGTGCGCGATTACCTCGCACCCTTCGACGCCGGGATTGAGTGGACGCGCAAAACCGGCCAGCGCGCCGGCGAACGTGATGTGCTGGTGCTGCGGCTGTATCTTGCCATCGGCGTGGCCGTTTTATTGATCGCGCTGATCGGCGGCGGGGCTGTGGTGGTACTGAATAACCCGGCAGCGCGGGCTGTACTGTTCGCCCCTACCACCACGCCCAGCCGGACGCCCATGCCGCCCACCCAGACCTATACGCCCACCCCCGGCCAGACGCCTACCCCATCGCCAACGCCGGAACTCACCTATACGCCCAGCCCGACCGTCCCGCCGAAAATCCCCCGCAACGCCCTTGAGCCGACCGAGATTTACCCGCCGGTCATCGAACGTTCGATTCGGGATGCGGTGGCGCTTTTAAACCAGGGACAGGTTGAACTGGTGCTGCCCACCCTGGAGTTCGAAGTCACGCTGGTCGCCAGCGACTTCAATCCGAACCCCTATTTTTACCGCGCGCTGGCGTTGGCCGAGGACGGCCAGCTTGACGCCGCCGCTGCCCTGCTCCAGAACGCCGAACGCCGCCTGCCGGAGAAGCCCAACGACAATTACGCGCCGCTGGTGAATGCCGGCCTGGCCTACGTGGATACACTGCGCGCCGCGCGCGCCCTGGACGAAGGCCGCCGCGACGAAGCGCGCGCGTTGATGACCAATGTCGAAGATCGCGCCGAAGCCGCCATCACCGGCGACGCCCGGCTGATGTGGCCGTATCTGGCGCTGGCCCGCCGTTACGCCCTGGTCAGCGATTACAACCGCGCTATCGGCGTCCTCGACCGGGGGCTGTCCGTGCCGGAACTGGCCGCCAACATCTACCTGATCGTCGAAAAAGGCGAAATGTACTTCAAGCAGGGTGAATACGATCTGGCGGCTTACCAGGCGTTCCTGGCGCTCTATATTTACCCGGCGGCAGAACCCGCCCACCTGCTGCAAATCCAGGTGGCGCTGGCGCAGGATCAGCCGGGGCTGGCGGTGCTGCTCGCCCAGGGCTACCTGTTTTATTACCCCGGCAGCGTGGGCGGCTACCGACTGCTGGGGGATGCCCGTGTGCGCGAGGGCAATTTTGATCTGGCGCTGGAAGCCTACAATCAGGCGCTCGCCGGCGGCGACGACCATCCGTTGACGCCGGAAGTACTGGCGGCGCGGGCGGCGCTGTACGAGCGGCAGGGCCGCTATGACCTGGCGCGTGATGACCTGACGCGCGCCTTTACGCTGACCGACGACCCGGCTTTACGGGCGCTGCGGATGCAGGCCGCCTACCGGGCCGGTAATAACCGGGTGGCGGAAGACGATGCTGAAGCCCTGTTGGGTACAGGCGTCATCCCGGATGCGGAAATCCAACTGCTGCAAGCGCGCATTCTGATTGACGAAGCGCGCGACGCGGCGGACTTCGAGACGGGCTTAAGCCTGCTGGACGCGGCCTCGACCGATCTGCCGGACGAGCAGCGCCCGCTGGCCGCCGAATATCAGGCGCGCGCGCTGTACAACCTGGGCAGTTACGACGACGCGCTGCGGGCCATCACCGGCGCACTGGCGGCGGCGGAAACCGGCAGCCGCCACTACCTGCGCGGCCTCATCCTGGAAGCGCAGGGCGAAACCGAGGCCGCCGCCCGCGATTACGACTGGGTATTGACCTGGAGCCAGGTGTACCCGTACTCGTTCGCGCCGGACGCGCTCCAGCGTTTAGAGGCCATCCGGCAAAGCTGAACGTTTATCATCCGGCATCTGGCGCGGCGGCCTGCCCTAAAAAACAGGCCGTTCATTCCGGCTCAAAGCGAGTGCCAAGCGCCGCCGGGGGATCGGAGCGCAGGAAGTTGCGCGTCCACTTCTGCGCCGGGCGCGGCAGGACGCGCACCAGGCGTTCGACCGTGCCGCCGCTGACCAGCAGCAGCGTGACGATCATCAGCGCCCAGGGGACGCCGTTGAGCAGCACGACCGGGATGCTCACATCCGGCGTGCGCTGGATGATGTTCGCCAGCACGCGCAGCCCGGCGAACAGGTATGCGCCCAGCACGACGCGGAAGGGATGCCAGCCGCCGAAGATCACAATCGCCAGCGCGATCCAGCCGTCACCGGCCATGCTCGGCGGCGTAGACCAGCCGGCTTTGACGCTAAGCGAATAGGCCGCGCCGGCCAGCCCAACCAGCGCCCCGCCCAACCCGGTATACAGGTAGCGCAGAAGGTTGACCCGCGCCCCGCGCGCGAAGGCCGTTTCCGGTCGTTCGCCAACGGCGCGGTGCGCCAGGCCGGGGCGTGTGCGGAACAGCCAGTACCACGCCCCGAACACCAGCAGATAGCTGATGTAAACGAAAATGCTCTGCCGGAAGAACACCGGCCCGATGACCGGTATCTGCTCCAGCAGCGGCAGCGACGTATTCAGGACTTGCGGGCCGGGGATGCGCGAATAACTCTGGCCGAGGAACTGCGCCAGGTCGGCGGCCAGCAGCGTCAGCACAAAACCGACCGCTACCTGATCCTGCCGCAGCGTGATGCCGCCGAACGCGACGATCAGCGCGATTAACGCGCCGATGAACATGGCCGCCAGCACGCCCACCAGCGGGCTGCCGGACGCCAGCGCGGCCACGAAGCCCACCATCGCCGACAGGATGATGCTGCCGTCCAGCGACAGATTGACCACCCCGGCGCGTTCGGTGATCGTCTCGCCGATGCTGGCGATCACCAGCGGCGTGGCGCTGGCGACGATGCTGTTGAGCGTGCGAATCAGTTCTTCATTCATGAGCAGCCGCCTCTGTTATTTCTTCTCTGGCTGCCAGCCGCCCGCGCAGGCCGTTAAACAGCAGCACGATCAGCACCAGCGACCCCTGAAGCACTCCCGCCAGCGAAGCATCCAGCCCCAGCGCGATCTGCAAGCGGGCGCTGCCGCCCAGCACCAGCGCAAAAATGAAGGTCACAAGCGGCACGCCCAGCGGACGAACGGCCACCAGCAATACCACCAGCACGCCTAAAAAGCCGATGCCGCCGGAGACGCCGGGGCGCAGGCTGGCGCTGACGAACGTGAACAGCACGCGGTATAACCCGGCCACCCCCGCCAGCGCGCCGCAGACGATGAAGGCGCTCATGGCCGCGCGGCGGGTCGGCACGCCCAGCAGCAGCGCCGAGCGCGCGTTTTTGCCGGTGGCCTTCAGTTCCAATCCCCAGCGCGTGCCGCGCAGTGCCAGCACGACGGCCACCGCCGCTGCCAGCACGATCAGGATGGCGACCAGGCTCACCTTAAACGTGTCCGATAAAAAGGTCGGGATGGCCGCGTCGGGAAAAGGCGGCGTGCCGCGCACGCTGCCGCCTTCGGGCGGCTGCCAGGGGCCGGAAATTAAATAGATGAGCAGCACATTGGCGAGCGCGTTCAGCGCCACGCCGCCGAAAATTTCATGGACGCCCAGCCGCGTTTTTAACACGCCAACCAGCGCTGCCCACAGCCCGCCGCCCAGCAGCGCCAGCAAGATTTCGACGGCCACCAGAAGCGGCTGCGGCAAATCCAGCGAGAGCGCCGCCCAGGTGGCGAACACCGCCCCCATCACCATCTGCCCCTCGACGCCGATATTCCACAGCCCCGCCGTGAAAGTGACGATCAGCCCCACGCCGACCAGCGTCAGCGGCATCCAGAAGTTGACCACCTGCCCGAACGACCGCGAGTCGCGGGTCGCGCCTTCCCAGACGGTTTGAAAAACGGCCAGCGGGTCGGCCCCGACGGCCAGGATGAGCAGCGCCGTCAGCAGCAGCGCCAGCGCCACCGGCACAACGATCAACCCGATTTGCAGCGGTAAAGAACGAGTTTTCATGCCCCTGCCGCTCCGTCGAAGTGGCCGCCGATCAGCCGCCCCAATTCATCAACCGAAGCGCGGCTGGCGTCGGGAATTTCAAATATACGCCCGGCGTAAAAAACCAGGATGCGGTCGCTGTAAGCCGTCAACTCGTCCAGTTCCGCCGAGCTGAACAGGATGGCCGTACCGTTTGCCCGGCGCGCCAATAACTGCTGCCAGATCCAGCGCGCCGAGTCCACATCCAGGCCGCGCGTGGGCTGTTCCAGCGCCATCAGCAGCGGACACGCCGGCATCAGCGCCATCAATAAACGCTGCTGGTTGCCGCCGGACAGCGTTTCGACCCGGCTTTCCGGCCTGCCCCGCACGTTGTACTGCCGAAGCCGTTCCTGCGTGTGGCAGCGGGCGCGCGACCAATCCACCAGCGCGCCGGTTTCGGTGACGAGCGCGATATGTTCGGTCAGCGTCAGCCCGGCCACCAGCCCTTCTTCCAGCCGCCCTGCCGCGCCAAAAGCCACCACACGCGCCAGAAATGTCCGGTAAGGCGCGCCGGTCAGGGTTTCGCCGCCGACGATCACCCGGCCAGAAACCGGCTTCAGCAGGCCGACGCAGGCGCGCAGCAGCATCTCCTGGCCGCTGCCGTCCAGCCCGGCCAGCCCCACGATTTCCCCCGCCCGCACCCGCAGCGACAGATTCTCGACGATCACGCGCTTGCCGCGCAGCGTCAGATTTTCCAGCGCCAGCACCGTTTCGGCCCCTTCCAGGTTAAGCGGCTGGCGAGTCTGCGGCGGCAGTTCCTGGCCGAACATCATGGCGACCAGTTCGCCGGTGGTGGCGGGCATGTCCCGCGTGCCGACCAACCGCCCGCCGCGCAGCACGGCCACCTCGTCGCACAGCGCGATCACATCCTCCAGCTTATGAGAAACCAGCAGGATGCACATACCGTCCCTGGCCGCCAGATCGCGCAGGGCATTAAAGAGGATTGTTTTCTGCTCGGCGGAAATGCCGGTCGTCGGCTCGTCCAGAATCAGCGTCTTGACGCCCTGCGAAAGCAGTCGGACGATTTCCAACTGCTGCCGCTGGCCGATGCTCAACTGCGCGATGGGCGTATCCGCTTCCAGCGAAAAACCGAAGCGGCGACAAATCTGTTCCAGGCGCGCCCGCCCTTCCCGCCGTTTAAGCGTCAGCCCGCCGGCCTGCCCGTAGATGAAATTCTCCAGCACGGTGAAGGCGGCCACGTCCAGCGGGTCCTGCTGCAACATGCCGATACCATGCCGGATGGCCGCCTGCGGGCCGGTGTAGGCCGCGCGCGCGCCGTTGATGCGGATTTCGCCGCCGTCCATCGGCTGGAAACCGGAGAGGATTTTCATCAGGGTGGATTTGCCCGCGCCGTTTTCGCCCAGGATGCCGACGATGCGCCCACCGCGAAAGCTCAGGCTGATGTCGTTGTTGGCGTGGACAGGGCCGAAATGTTTGTGGATGTGTTGAAGTTCAATGTCCATTCGCTGCCCGTCTGCATCAGTTCAAAAACCGGCCTCTACAGCGCGGGAGTATAACGAAAACGACAGCAGAAAACTACAAACCCGGCAGCCCATTACGCTCTGTTACACTGCCTGATTATCGTTCCTGTTATAAAATCGCATATAGGTATCACTTCTCCTCAAGGAGCATCCAGTAATGAAAGGTTTTTATACCCTTTTGACGGTTGTTATGCTGCTGTGTCTCGTGCCTGCTGGGGCGGCTCAGGATGGCGGGCGGCAGGTCATCACGCCCGACAGCGCCAATCAGATGATCGAACTCATCCGCCTGGGGCGCGGCTCGACGGAGTATGTCGCTTACTCGCCGGACGGGCAGACCATCGCCGTCGCCAGCACCATCGGCGTCTGGCTGTACCCCGCTGCCGAACTGAACACCGAAACCGAACCCCCGCTGTTGAAAACTATCAAACTGGTCGAAGCGATGGCCTTCGCGCCGGACGGTTCAACACTGGTTTTACCCGCTTTCCAACAAAAAAGCCGCTGTCAACCGACAACGACTTTCTTTAAACTGCAAAACTCCAGAGAACAAGGGGCTTAAGCCCCTTGTTCTGCTGGTGGCGCTAAACGTTATTCCTGCTTGCTTGCCCCGGACATACCCTGAAGCAGTTGGTCAAGATACCAGATGCTCGGCGCTTCGCCCAGCGGCGCGATGAACGGCAGGGCTTCGCCCTCGGCGGCGATTTCCGTCTCATCCTGGTAGGCCAGCGGCCCAATCCACAGGAAGATACTGCCCGCGTTGGCGCTGTCGGTGGCGAAAGCGGTCATCTCGGCGATGAAGGCGTCCAGCGATTCCTGGTCTTCCTCGCTCAGCGCCGGCCCAACGATGAAACCGATGCCGGTGGTCGCCAGGTTGTTGATGTCCGTCCAGTCCGGGTCTACCAGCTTAAATTCCGACTGGTACGTCCCGGCCTGAACCGCCGAAACGATGTCAACGTAGGCCGGCCCCCAATTGAAGTACGGCACGCCCAGGCAGACTTCCGGCGCGGCGTTGCAGCTGTCGCGGAAGTCATACGGCACGGCCCACACTTTTTCGCCCTGCGCGGCACGCTGGCCGGCGACGGTGAGCGCCTCGGTGGTATCAATGCCGGAGATCACCACGTCGTTGCCTTCATTGAAGAACTGCGTGCTGACTTCCAGCGGGTCAAGCGTGACGCCGGGGATGTTGAACCAGAAGCCGATCCAGGAAACGGTGAACTGGAGTTCCGCCGGGTCGCCACCGGCGTACTTTTCGTAGCAGTAGCGCGCGCCCAGATAGGCGGAGGCGGCCAGACGGCGGGTCTCGAAATTAATCAGCGGCCCCAGGTAGCCGATCTTGCCGGTTTCGGTCGTCAGGGCGGCGGCGCAGCCCGCGATGAGCTTGCCCCATTCCATCGTCCCCATCAGGTTGCCGACGTTTTCCGGCGCTTCGCCGGTGTAGGTGTCGTCACCGGAGATGTTGACGAAAGTCACATCCGGGTATTCCGATGCGATTTTGGTTGTATCTTCCTCATGTTCGTCGGATGTGGTGAAGATGAGCTTCGCGCCCTGGTCAACCAGTTCCGCGATGGCGCTCTCGAACGGCACTTCGGTATTGGCAGCGTTGATGTTCTCGACTACCACCATACGTGAGCCGGGGATTTGCTCCTCGACGTACAGGCCGCCTTCATAGTGGGCCTGGCTCCAGCCGGCATCGTTCTTAAAGCCGACCAGCACCACGCCAAAAACGAACTCGTCAGCAGCAGACGATTCAGCCGTCGCTTCAACGACCGCTTCTTCAGTCGCCTCTTCCATCGCGGCTTCCTCGGTCGGTTCGGCGACCATCTCTTCGGTCGCTTCCTCGGTCGGTTCGGCGACCATCTCTTCGGTCGCTTCCTCGGTCGGTTCGGCGGCCATCTCTTCGGTCGCTTCCTCGGTCGGTTCGGCGGTCATCTCTTCGGTCGCTTCCTCCGTCGGTTCGGCGGCGGCAGCGGCGGCGCGTGCCTCGGCAGCGGCAGTAGCGGTCGCCTGGACGGCCATCGCGCTGGCAGTGCTGGTTCCCTGGATGAGCGCAGCGGCAGCCGTGCCGGTCGCCGCTTTATCGGGCGTGGGTTCTTCCGTTACTTCTTCGGTCGCTTCCTCGGTCGGTTCGGCGGCCATCTCTTCGGTCGCTTCCTCGGTCGGTTCGGCGGCCATCTCTTCGGTCGCTTCCTCGGTCGGTTCGGCGGCCATCTCTTCGGTCGCTTCCTCCGTCGGTTCGGCGGCCATCTCTTCGGTCGCTTCCTCGGTCGGCTCGGCGACTGCCTCGGTAGTAGCCTCCTCGGTTGGCTCCGCCGTCGGCGGCAGCGGCGTGGGGGTCGGCGTGGCGGCAGGCGCGCAGGCCGCGATGACCAGCGCAAAGATCAACAGCAAAAACAGCAGTTTACGGTGCATTTTTATCCCTCCATCGTGCAAATCTTGTCAAGGGGCTTGAATGAGTTTATCCCACATTGCCCAACTGACAAGTGATAAATTATCCAAAGTTTTCTTGTTAATAGATCACGATAACGCCAGCAGCGGCCATCAAAAAACGCTTTGCGGGCCGTTACCGGTCAAGCCAGCGCAGAACATACCGCCCGCGCGTGGTCTGCGACGTAGCCGTGTACATCCAGGTTTCGTCATCCACTGCCAGCAGGTCGGCATGACCGATGCCCCAGTTAAAAGTCACCGGCATGATAACCGGATTGCCGGGGAATTTTTCCCAGGGGCCGTCAATGGCCGGGCCGGCAGAGCGGGCGAAGCCCAGGCCAAACTGGGTGTCCATACCGCGTTCCAGCATGTCAGGGCCGCGAATGCCCTCGTAAGCCATGTAATAGCGGTCGCCGACCTTCAGCACGTCGGCGGAGCTGATGTAACGAAAATCAAAATAGGCGTTGATGGCTGCGCCTTCGGTGATGTCCGGCGGGCCGTACTCCTCTGCCCCGGCAAACAGCGGGTCGGTATCGCAGCGGCGCAGGCCGGCCAGGCTGCCGTGCCGGTCGCCTTTATAACAGCGCATGTGTCCCGGCGCAGACCCGGCGGCGGCGAACACGTAGAGCATATCGCCTTCGACATACACACCCGGCGGCGCGCCTACCAGACAGTCGTAAGCCTCGCCGCGAATATTCGGATGCGGACCGATTTTTTCCACCGGACTGCATGGCGAGTACGAACTCGGCCATGTGCCGCCCGGCGTCAGCAGATACGACCAGTCCGACCAGTTCAGGCCGTCGGCGGACTGGCGCAGCATCACCTGGGCGCGCCATTCGTAGGCCATGTAAGCAGTATCATCCGTAAAAAAGACGCGCGGATACTGCTGGTGTGTGATGTGGTCGCGCACATCGTCGCAGGGGCAGGACTGGCAGGGCATGGCGCAGACCGGCACCGGCAGGCTAAAGCTGCGACCACCGTCCAGGCTTTCCCAGCGCGTCAGGCAGCCGGGGAACTCCACCGGCTCGCCGCACTGGTCAAGCACCCCGGCGGACTGGTAGCTGGCGTGCAGGTACGACCAGAACACGCCGCCGCCCCGGCTGACCGTATCGCTCTCACCGACCGGCAGCCCCACGTCGGCGACATCAACCACCCACTCCGCGCGCCCATTCCAGAAGTCATCCAGCGTGGGCGGCAGCGGCTGGCGAGCCGGAAAAAGAAACACCATCAAAACAGCGGCCAGGGTAACGGGGGATTTTTGAACCATTTTCTCTCACGGGCGCTGGTATCGCGCCAATATCCGCTATTCTTACGTTTCAGGTGGTGGGTAGGTTTTTTCGTTCTATGCTATAATTCGGATTATGAGCGACCGGGCATGTCGCGCTAGAATTGGCGGAACAGGTTATGGCTGACATCAGTTTAAGAGAGTATCTCGCAAAACTGGATACCCTGCTCAACGACGGCAAAACCGATGAGGTGATTCATCACTGCCGGCATATTCTCAAACATTTCCCCAAAAACGCTGATGTGTATCGCTACCTGGGCCGCGCGCTCATTTACATCGGGAGCTGGGACAAAGCTGCCGACGTGTTTCGGCGCGTCCTCAGCGTTTACCCGGACGATTATATCGCCCATGCCGGATTAAGCGAGGCATACCTCAACCTCAAGCGCGTGGACGAAGCCATCTGGCATCTTGAGCGCGCCTTCGAGCAGGAACCCAACAATCAGGAAATCATCGAAAGCCTGCGCGAGCTGTACCGCAAACACCGCCGGGTGGAGCAGACGCGCATTCAGCTAACCGCCGGCGCGGCAGCCCGCCAGTATATCCGCAGCGGCCTTTTCGGCCAGGCCATAGACACGCTGCGGAAGACGCTGGACATCAGCCCGGAACGGGTTGATCTACGGCTGCTGCTGGCCCGCACCTACAGCGAGGGCGATTATCCGGTCGAAGCCGGCGAAACCGCGCTGGAAGTGCTGCGGACGCTGCCGGACTGTCTGGAAGCCAACCGCATCCTGACGGAAGTCTGGCTGTCGGTTCAGCGCCCTTCCGACGCGCAGCGGTATCTGAGCCGCATCCAGTCCGTAGACCCCTATCTGGCGCTGGAAATTGCCCAGGGCGCGAAAGTCCCCGACGATAAGTTCCGCCTGGAAGAACTGGACTACGGGCGCAGCGCGCGGGAGGAAATCGTCAGCCGCACGCCGGACTGGCTGCAGGACATCGCGCCGGAGATGGTGGACGCTGAACCGGAAGCCGATCTGGCCGACTGGATGAGCGCCATGCCGATGGCTGCCCAGCCGTCCGATGCAGCCGCCGCGCCGGATTTTGAGGATGATCTGTTCAGCACCGAACTGCCGGATGACTGGCTGGAAAGCCAACCCGCATCGAAGCCAGAGCCGGAGCAGGCGCAGCCCAGACGCAGCGGTTTGACCGGGCTGCTGGCGACGCTGAACGAACCGGAAGACGCCGACGAAGCCGACCAGATACCCGCCGCCCCGCCAGAACCCGAACTGGAGAATCTGGCCGATCTGTTCCCCCAGTTTGCCGAAGAACCCCCGATGCCAGAACCTGTAGAAGATGTCCCCGCCGAGCCGGTCGAAGCGCCGATGCCCGCGCAGCCCGTTGCGGCGCGACTGAACACGGACGATCCCCTGGCCTGGCTGCACGAAAGCGGCATTGAACTGATAGATGAACCGGCGGTGCAGTTCGAGGCGTTTGATGATGACGATATTGCCCCGGCGCAGGGCGGCGAATCCGACCCGCTGGCCTGGCTGCACGATTATGGCGGCGAGAACCTGATTATTGACGATCTACAGCCGGCGTCACAGCCTGATTTTGAACCCGACTTTGAAGATGAACCGCTCATCGAAACACCACCAGACGAAGATCAGATAGAAGTACCTGTGCAGTCTGGCAGCCAGCCGCCGGCTGCGGGCAGAACTCCCGCCGCTGCCGGCGATCCGCTGGACTGGCTGGCCGACGAAACACTGCTGGAAGAAGCTTTAAGCCTGGAAACACTGACCGATTTTACCGAAACATCAGCCGAAGACCGTATAGGCGCGCAGCAGGCCGATGTACCGACGGAGTTCGATGGGCAGGGAGTGATGGCTGAAGAAAACCAATTTGACTGGATGAAATCGCAGGATGACAAACCGCAGCCCGACGAGCTGCCGTTAGGAGAGGACTGGTTTTCCGGTTTAGACCTGTCCGAATCGGAAGAAGAGAGCGCCGAAGCTGCGCCGGCGTGGATGTCGGAAGTGTCCGGCGAGGATGACGATGCAGCCGGTGAAGAACTCGAATGGCTAATGGATGAAGCCGCCGAGGAACCGGCGGCGGCGTCCGAGTTGGCCGATGATCTGGAATGGCTCGGCGGCGCGGACGACGACGAAGCCGGTGAAGCGCAGCCCACCGCCATGCCCGACTGGCTCTCCGACATCCAGCCCGAAATCGAAGATCAGGCCACAGCCCCAGAAGAACCCGCCGCTGTCGGCGACCAATTCGCCTGGCTCGGCGGCGCGGACGACGACGAAGCCGGTGAAGCGCAGCCCACCGCCATGCCCGACTGGCTCTCCGACATCCAGCCCGAAATCGAAGATCAGGCCAC
>JACAES010000056.1 GCA_013388735.1 Chloroflexota bacterium
AGCTGTACAAATGCGCCCATCCCCGTTATCCAACTCATGTCCGTGATTTTGTATCTGTCTGATTTTAGACACTCTCGAAACTTAGTTTTTGTAGCTCCACAATGCAGATATAGAGTATAATCGCATTTCAATCGCGATGTATTATGGTCACGTCTCTGCCATTACACTTGTCAACCGTTGATGCGTATCCTGTTTATCGCCTCGCTGCACCATCCCGAAGCGTTAAAGCCCGCCGCCCCCGGCGAGCCGCCGCCCCTATTCCCGCCCAGCATGGCGCAGCACTGGTGGGATCGGGCGCTGCGTAAACGCGGCCATATCACCGGTGTGTTTTACCGCAACCGCCCGACCCTGGGCGGGATGCGCGCCCAGCACCATACGCAGGCACTCACGCCCGGCAAGCTGGCACGGGCGGCGCTCAACCGCCTGCCGCCGGAGGTCAACCCGGACTACCGGCTGCGTAACCGGCGGCTGGTCGAACAGGCGCGCGCCTTCCAGCCGGACGTACTGTGGCTGGTGGGCGACAACACCGTGATCTACCCGGAAACGCTGGCGGCCATCAAAGCCGAAACCGGCTGCAAGCTGGTCTATTCCACCGGCGTTTCGCCCATCGTGTTCGCCCGCCCCATCGAAAAACGCGCCGCCCGGCTGTACGATCTGGTGCTGGTGAACGATTACTATCACGGCATTCAATGGCTGGAGCTGGGCGCGCGGCGGATGGAATGCCTGCCGGTGAGCGCCTGCGACCCGGACTTCCACCATCCTTATGACCTGACGCCGGACGAACGCGCCGCCTACGCCTGCGACGTGGCCTTCGTCGGCACGCTGGTGCCGGATAACCTGTACAGCCGCCGTGTGGCCGCGCTGGAAAGCCTGCGCGACTTCAACCTGGGCATCTGGAGCGTGCATGACGTGCCGCCCAGTTTGCGCCCCTATGTGCGCGGGGCGGCGCTGGGCGAAACTATGCTGCGGGTGCTGTCGGCGGCTAAAATCACGCTCAACGTACACGGCGATTTTATGCACTACGGCGGCAATATGCGGACATTCGAGGCGGCGGGCGTCGGTGTTTTGCAGGTGGCGGACGATCTGCCGGGGACGCGGTTATGGTTCACGCCGGGGGAGATGATCGTCACCTACCAGGACGGCGACGACCTGCGTCAGAAAGTCGCTTATTACCTGTCGCACGAGGCCGAACGCGCGGTCATCGCCCGCCGCGCCCGCGAACACGCTTACGCCCACCATACCTACGACCAGCGTATGGCACGGGTGGAGCAGTTGATTCAGGAATTGATGTAACGATATGACCGACGACTACCGGCAAAAACTGGCCGGAGAGGCCGAACTGTGGGGCGCCGAATCCGAACGCCTGGCGCGGGACGTGCCGCCGGACTGGCGCTATCACCGGTCTTTACGGCACAACGCCGTCATCCACGCCGCCAATATAGACGGCCTGCTGGCCTGCATTCGCCCCGGCATGGATGCGCTGGAACTGGGCTGCGCGTCCGGCTGGCTGACGCTGGCGATGGCGCAGCGCGGCGCGCGGGCGGTCGGGCTGGACATCAGCGACAAGTCGCTGGCGGTAGCGCGGGCTTATTATGAACAGGTACGCGCCGGTGTGCCGGGGACGGTTGAATACCGCGCCGCCGACCTGAACGCGCTTGACCTGCCTGCCGAAACCTATGACGTGATCGCCGTCAAAGCCACCCTGCACCATCTGGTGAACCTGGAACGCGCCATCGAGCAGATTCACCACGCGCTCAAACCGGGCGGCCTGCTGTGGATCAGCGATACGCGCGGCCAGGAAGCCTTTTCGACCGTATTGGCCGCCGGGGCGCTGACTTTTTTGCTGCCGACGCAGACGCCCTACCGCGAAAAACTGCGCGCCCTGCTGCGCTTCGGGCTGCGCACGCCGTCGCGGGTGCAGGCCAGCATGGAGGCGGAAGGGCTGTCGCCGTTTGAAGGCGCGGGGCGCGAGATGGACTGGCTGACGCTGGTCGAGGCGCGTTTCACGATTGAGCGGCGGGTGAATCTGCCGGCTTTCACCGGCTACGTAACCGCGCAGCTTAAAGCGCCGGACGCGCTGGCGCTGCCGCTGCTCAAAACCCTGCGCGGCTTTGACCGGCTGCTGGTGCGCGCCGGGCTGCTGCGGAATACCAGCCTCGTCATTTATGCGCGGAAACCATGAACGCCATCCCCAAATATCACCTGGATTCGATTTTTGACCCGGCACGCGCCCACCCGGACGACGCGCACAGCGTCCTGATGCGCCTCATCCCGCGCGAAAGCCGCGTGCTGGAACTGGGCTGCGCGTCCGGTTATCTGTCCGGCTACATGGAGCAGGCGCTTGGCTGCCGCGTGACCGGGCTGGAAGCCGACCCGGCGGCGACGGCGATTGCCGCACAGCGGTGCAGCGAAGTTCACACGGTAGACCTGGATGCCCCGGACGCGCTGGAGGCCGCCCGGTCGAGCGCGCCATATGATGTGCTGCTGGCGGCGGCGGTGCTGGAACACCTCAAGTATCCCGAACGACTGTTACAGCAGGCGCGGGCGCTGCTGTCGCCGGGCGCGCGGGTGATCGTGTCGCTGCCGAATATCGCCTACTGGCGGCTGCGGCTGATGCTGCTGGCCGGACGCTTCGATTACAGCGATTACGGCGTCATGGACAGGACGCATCTGCGGCTGTACACGGCCCGCACCGGGCGCGCCCTGCTGGAAGATCAGGGCTACCCGGTCGAGGCGCTGCACATCGCCGGCAGCGGCCTGCAAAACGCCGTTCATGCGCTGGCGCGGCGCTTTAATCGCCCGCTGCCCGCGCCCATTCTGCCGGGGCTGCTGGCCTATGAACTCATCTACATCGCGCGCCGCTGAGCGCCTCTCCATCGTCATCGTCAGTTACAACACCCGCGACGACCTGCGCGCCTGCCTGGACTCGCTGCGCGCCGTGAACCTGCCGCTGGAGATGATCGTCGTGGACAACGCCTCGTCCGACGGCAGCGCCGAAATGGTGCGCGCCGAATTTCCCGGCGTGAAACTGCTGGCGCAGACGCACAACACCTGGTTCTGCGGCGGCAACAATATCGGCATCCAGGCGGCAGCGGGCGAATACATTCTGCTGCTCAACCCGGATACGGTGGTGCAGCCGGGGGCGCTGGAACGCATGGTTGACTTTCTGGACGCGCACCCCGATTATACCGGTGTCACGGCGCGGCTTCGTTATCCCGATGGAACACTCCAGCGCACCTGTTCCCGCGCGCCAACCTATGCCGATCTGCTGCTGGAACACACGCCGCTGGGCTGGCTGCGTCCCGGCCAGCGAGCGCGGGCGGCAGCGCGGCGCTGGTATGGCGAATGGGCGCGGGACGCCGATTTTGACGTGGAGGTGCTGCCGGGGTCGTGCCTGATGCGGCGGCGCGGTTTCGCGCTGGATGGTGACCTGCGGCTGTACTTCCCGGAAGATGACCTGGCGCGGCGGACGCCGGGCGCGAAAAACCGCTTTCTGGCCGGCGCGGTGATTATCCACAAGGAAAAAAGCGTCACGCGGACGTGGCTGGCGACAAAGACCTATTTCCGCGATATGCTCATCTACACGCGCCGGCATGATGGCGCGGCGCGGGCGGCGCTGCTGTGGCTGCTCTCGCGCCCGCTGCTGTGGGGTATGGCGCTCAAACGCAAAATAAGCCAACCGTAGGGGCGGGTTTAGAAACCCGCCCCTACAACCGATGAGAAGAATTATGATGCACCAACACGACTCACCCGGCGCGCGTTACGACAGCACGCGCAAAGCCTGGGAAACCATCTGGGACAGCGCCTCGGTCGAGGTCGAATTGATGACCATGACCTACGCCCGCGCGCAGCAGACGATGGCGCGTTACGCGGCTTATCTGTCGAAAACCGGCCTGATTCTGGAAGCCGGCAGCGGCCTGAGCGCGGCGGTTTTCACGCTGCGACGAATGGGCTACCCGGTCATCGGGCTGGATTACGCCGAAAACGCGCTGCACATTTCGCGCCGTTACGACCCGTCGCTGCCGCTGGCCGCCGGCGACGTTCATGCGCTGCCGTTCGCGGCGGCCTCGCTGGATGCGTATCTGTCCTTCGGCGTGCTGGAACACTTCGAGCAGGGCATGGGCGCGGCGCTGGCCGAAGCCTTCCGCGTTCTGAAGCCGGGCGGGGTGCTGGTGCTGACCATCCCCTATCCGAACATGGTTCACCGGCTGATTCAATGGCGGCGCGGCGGACGCCTGAACGACGACGCTTTTTACGAAAGCACCTACACCCGCCGGGCGCTGTGCGACAACGCGACCGCCGCCGGTTTTACAGTGATCGAGGCCGTGCCGACCAGCCACGCTTTTACGCTGTGGGGGCTGGGCGGGCCGTTCCGGGGGCGCGGTTATTACCAGACCAGCGCCCTGGCCGACGCGCTGGGCGGCGTGCTGCGTGTGGTGCTGCCC
>JACAES010000017.1 GCA_013388735.1 Chloroflexota bacterium
CTTGCCAGGTAATCGCTGTATTGATCCCTTTCTTCGTTACTCAGTTCCATTTCCACTGCCCCTTATTGCTCTTCTCCCCTAATTATAAGCCTGTCAACCCTTTATGTCCGGTTCTCAATGAGTCAATCTTGTCAGTGGTTGCAGCTTATGTTAAAATAGTTGCGGTTGGGCGAAGAAAAGTGGGTAAACCCCACTTTTCGTTGTTTTTCGAGATGTTCGGTTGAAAGACTTGAAGCATTTTGCTGTATCATAGTATAGAATCACACCTCGGTTCGTCCTTGTACGGGAGTTTTGGGTACGCATGAGAAGCGAGTTTGAGGTCGCCTTCAATGAAATAACGGAGTTGCGCTCGCTGCCCCGCGAGGTTGTCCTGGAGGCGCTGCAAACTGCGTTGGTTTCGGCCTACCGCCGTGACGCGAATGCCAGCGCCGCGCAGCGCGTGGATGTCATGATTGATCCGAATACCGGGCGAGCGCGTATTTTTGTCGAAAAAGAAGTGGTCGAAAGCGTCGAAAATCCCAATACCGAGGTTACGCTTGAAAAGGCTCGTTATTACGATCCTGAGTCCAATCTCGGCGATATGGTAATGGTGCAGGTGGAAGGCACCACCAAAAAGTTCGGGCGCATCGCGGCGCAAACGGCCAAGCAGGTCATTCTGCAAAAAATCCGTGAAGCCGAACGTAATGCGCTTTTTGAGGAATACGTCGAGCGCGAGGGCGACCTGGTGACCGGCACTGTCCAGAGCGTGAACGCCAGCATGATTACCCTCAGCCTGGGACGGGCTGAGGGCGTGATGCCACGTAACCAGCAAATCCCCGGCGAACGCTATAAACCTTACGATAAGGTGCGGGTGTACGTAGCCGAAGTCAAACGAACCAACCGCGGACCGCAGATTATCGTCAGCCGCAGCCACCGGAATATGCTGCGGCGTCTGCTGGAATACGAAGTGCCGGAAATTTTTAACGGGCAGGTGGAGATCAAAAACATCGCTCGTGAAGCCGGATACCGCTCCAAGGTAGCGGTGGCCGCCTTGCAGGAAGGCATAGACCCGGTTGGGGCATGTGTGGGGATGCGCGGCATCCGCATTCAGAATATTGTCAAGGAACTGCACGACGAAAAAATTGATGTCATCGAGTGGAGCGCCAATCAGGAAGAATTCATTGCCAAGGCGCTCAGTCCAGCGCGGGTTAAGGGTGTCTATCTGGAAGATGATCTGGTCAGCGGGCGCACGGCGGTCGTGATCGTGCCGGACGACCAGCTTTCGCTGGCGATTGGCCGGGAGGGGCAGAACGCCCGCCTGGCGGCCAAACTGACCGGCTGGCGCATTGATATTAAGAGCGTAACTGAGGCTGTTAGGGAGGCGCAGAACAGGCCGAACCAGCCGGAATTCGTCGAGCTGCGGCGGCAGTATCCTGAGATGGTGGAAGAAATCTATCGCATCATGGAGAAGAAAGAAGCCGGTCGCACCGTCCTGCCGGAGGAATATGATCTGCTCGGCAAGTTTGCCGATCTGATCGAACGTCGGATGCTCGAAAAGCGCGAAGCGGCGCGTCAGGCGCGGTTGGCTGAAATCAATGCCGTTAAAGCGACCCTGCCACAAAGCATGTTCGAGCTTCCGATCAGCGCGCTGGATTTGCCGGATGAAATCATGGCCGCTTTGCAGCCGCTTGAAAATGTCGGCGAGGTGATGTGGCGGTTTTTGATTGATGAAAACCATCTGCGCCATCTGGTGGCCGATCTGCCAAGCGATGCGCTGGTGATTGTACAGTCGGCGCTGGATCGGGTTGTTCTGCCGGAAGCGCCTCCCCCACCGGTTGAGGCGCCTCCAGCGGTGGAGGAAAAAGCCGCTAAAGTGCCTCAAGCGGCGGTTGTCAAACAAGACGAGGCGATGGTCGGCGCATTTGCCGACGAGCAGGAAACTGAAGCCGAAACACCCGCGCCGCTGCCTGTGGCTGCTCCACGTACAGTCGAAATGCTCCAGCCGGAAGCGGCCTTCGATGTGGATGATGATTACGAATTTGCGATTGACCCTAAAACGGGGAAAAAGGACAAAAAGAAAAAGAAGGAGCGCCAGCAGCGCCGCCAGCTCGTCTTTGATGAGGAAAGCGGCAAGGTTGTTGCCAAACGTCGCCGTAAAGGCAGCCGTGTTCGCGGTGAGTGGGACGACAACGAGTTTGAGGAATAATGGGGTTTCTGATGAACCAGGAGCGCCAACGCAGGACAAAACCGGTCCCAACCCGGATGTGTATTGTCTGCCGGGAGAAAAACAGCAAGCGCGCCCTGACCCGCCTGGTTCGTACCGGGCAGGGGGTTCAGGTTGACCCCAGCGGCAAGCTGGATGGGCGCGGCGCGTATCTCTGTGATCGTGAAAGCTGCTGGGATCGCGCGCTGTCTGGTGATCTGCTGAATCGCGCGCTGCGGGTTAATCTGACCGCCGAAGATCGTGAACGTCTAAAACAGGCGAAGCCGCAACCCTGATGGTCGCGAGCGATGATAAACTTACGGCATTTAATCCAACACGGATATACTCAGCGGCAGGCCATGAGCTAATAAGGATAGCCTGACCATTTCCTGGCCTGCCGCTCCATGAATGGGAGGTATGTATGGCACAGGAAAGACAGATTATCCTCATCCCGGACTATCTGACCGTCCGCGAACTTGCCGAATTGATCGGAGCCAGCCCGATTGAGGTGATGAAGCACCTTATCGCTAACGGCATTATGGCTTCCATCAACCAGCAGGTGGACTACGACACCGCCGCTATCGTCGCCGAAGAAATGGGTTTTGAGGCCCAGTCGGCCAGCGCGATGGCAGCCCAGGCCGAACGGCAAAAAGCCGCGCAGTCCCAGACCTGGCGGCAGGTTTATACCCAGGAAAAACCCGAAAACCTGCAACGCCGTCCGCCGATTGTAACCATCCTCGGTCATGTGGATCACGGCAAGACCACCCTTCTGGATACCATTCGTAAAGCCCACGTAGCCGAAGGTGAAGCCGGGGGAATCACGCAGCATATCGGTGCGTACCGGGTGACGCGGGAAGGCCGCCAGATTACGTTTCTGGACACGCCGGGCCACGAGGCATTTACGGCCATGCGCGCGCGCGGCGCGCAGGGAGCAGACATCGCCGTGCTGGTGGTGGCGGCAGATGACAGCGTGATGCCTACCACGCGGGAGGCACTTAACCATGCGCGGGCGGCGAACGTCCCGATTGTGGTCGCCATCACCAAGATTGACAAGCGGAACGCCAACCCTGAAGTGGTTAAAAAAGACCTGTCAGAAGTCGGCCTTACCCCAGACGAATGGGGCGGCAGCACACTGGTTATCCCGGTGTCGGCGATGACCGGCGAAGGCATTGACGATCTGCTTGAGGCCATCCTGCTGACCGCGGACGACAGCGAAATCGTTGCCAATCCGAATGCCGATGCGTCGGGTGTGGTGCTAGAAGCCGAAGTAGACCCCAGCCGGGGGACGCTGGCGACGCTGCTGGTACTTAACGGCACGCTGCGGCGAGGTGATGTGGTGATAGCCGGCCAGGCTTACGGGCGCGTCAAAGCCATGTTTGATGAAATGGGCCAGACCGTTACCGAAGCCGGGCCATCCACGCCGGTGCGCGTGCTGGGTCTGAACGAACCGGCGCTGCCGGGCGAAACCTTCGAGAAGGCCAAAAATGAAAAAGTGGCGCGCGGTCTGATTGATGAGCGACGCGCGATTGCTGAGGCTGATCGCGTCGAAGCCACCCGACCGGCTTTCACGTTGGAGGAGATGTTCGCGCAGTTTTCATCCGGCACGGTTAAAGAACTCAATCTGATTGTTAAAGTGGATGTGCAGGGCAGCTTGCAGCCGATTGTCGACTCGCTCAAGACCCTGGGCGAAAACAATAAACACGGCATCAACATCCGCATCCTATCGTCAGATATTGGCAATATCAGCGAAAACGATGTGATGTTGGCCAAAGCGTCCGGCGCGATCATCGTCGGGTTTAATGTGGATGTGGACAACGCAGCTCGTCGTATCGGGGATGCGCAGGGGGTGGACATCCGCCAGTATACCATCATCTACAAACTGCTGGAAGATATTGAACTGGCGCTGCAAGGTCTGCTGGAGCCGGTTTACCAGGAAAAGGTGATTGGTCTGGCGGAAGTGCGTCAGATATTCAAGATTCCGAAGGTCGGCACGATTGCCGGTTGTTATATCCGGGAAGGTGAAGTGCGCCGCAACGCGCGCACCCGTGTCAAACGCGGCGGCAAACCGATCATCGAGAATGTTACAGTGGGGTCGCTCAAACGGTTGACCGAGGACGTGCGTGAGGTTCGCGCCGGGTTTGAGTGCGGCATCGGGCTAAACGGGTTCAATGATTTTCACGCCGGTGATCTGATCGAGTTTTATGTGATGGAGCGTGCGAACTAAGCGGGCAGGTTTTGCCGGTGAGTAACCTGCATCGAAACGAAAGGATGTAATCCGCATGACAATCAAACAGGACAGGGTGGCGGAGCGTATCCAGGCGATCCTCAGCGAACTGCTGCTGCGCGAGGTTGCCGATCCTCGATTGCAACACCTGACGGTGACCGAGGTCAAGCTGGACCCAGAGGTGACGGTTGCGCATGTTTACGTCAACGCGCTGGGGGATGAAGGGCGGCAGGATGAAGTAATGGCCGGGCTGAAACGGGCGAAAGGTTTTATGCGGCGGGAAGTCGCTAAACGGGTGCGGCTGCGTTCCGCCCCTGACCTGATCTTTCACTGGGATGTAAGGCTCGAACATGGTGAACGTCTGAACCGTCTGATTGAATCGCTGGACATTCCGCCAGAGGACAAACGCTCAACATGACGGCCCGCACTCAATGGACAGAAGCCACCGCAGCGGTGGAGCAGGCTGCCTCGATTTTGATCGTAACGCACGTCAGTCCCGACGGTGATGCCATTGGTTCGCTGTTGGGGCTGGCGCTGGCGCTGCGCGAGCGCGGCAAAAAAGTGGATGCAGCGGTGGACGGTGGCACGCCGGACTTTCTGAAGTTTCTGCCGGGGGCGGAAACCGTGCGCGATAGACTCAAAGGTGGCCGCTGGGACGTGATGGTTTCGGTAGATGCTAGCGACGAGGAACGCACCGGCGTGTGCGGCGCATTCGGGCGGGCGCGTTCGCAGCGGGTCATAAACCTGGATCATCACCTGACCAACACCGCTTTTGGCGACATTTTCCTGGTTATGCCGGAGGCCGTCTCGGCGACAGAAATCGTCTACCGCTGGCTGGTCGAGATGCAGCACCCGGTTTCGCAGCCGGTCGCATCGGCCTTGCTGGCCGGGTTAGTGACCGATACGATGGGCTTTCGCACGCAGAACGTCACCGCCGGCACGTTCGGAATCGTCCAGGCGTTAATGGCGGCGGGTGCGCCCCTGGCCGAAATCACTGCCCGCGCCTTGGTCGCCAAGCCGTACAGTTTGATTGAACTGTGGAAGCGTGTTTTGCCATCGGTTCATCTGGCCGATGGTGTTATCTCGGCGCTGATTACCCAGGACGACCTGACGGCGGCAGGTATTCGTGATGTCACCGACGGCGGCCTCGTCAGCCTGCTTGCCAGCGTCGAGGAGGCCAGAGTTGCCGTTGTGTTCAAGCAGAAATCCGACGGCGCGGTCGAAATCAGCCTGCGGAGCAAACCCGGTTTTGACGTTGGACAGGTGGCGCTTGAACTGGGTGGGGGCGGCCATGCTCAGGCATCCGGGGCTACGATTCCGGGACCGCTGGATGCTGCTGCTGCGCGGGTGATACCGCTGCTGGAGGGGATCGCCCGCTAGACCGGCGTGGAAAATCGCTATAGACAAAATACCAGGGGCGGCGTAGAGTCGCCCTTGTTTTATTCTTGCGTAAAGGAATTGGTCGAATGTCTGTTGACGACAGCAGGACATCTTATATTGTTATTGTTAATAACGGCGGCATGGGCCATGCCGACCCTGAACTGCGGCACAAGCTCTTGAACACGTACCTGCATATGCTGCTGGATAACGAGCAGCTTCCAACGGCGATCTGTTTTTATGCTGAGGGCGTCAAGATGGTTGTCGAGGGATCGCCGGTGCTGGAGCCGCTGAAGCGGTTAAGCGAAAAAGGTGTTTATCTGATTGTTTGCAGCACCTGTCTGGGATATTTCAATCTGCGCGATAAAGTTCAGGTAGGCATCGTCGGGGGGATGCACGACATCCTGGAAGCGCAGATGCGCGCCGGTAAGGTGATTACGCTGTAGATGACCGAATCCGGTTTTTTGAACATCAACAAGCCGCCTGGGTTGACCAGCCATGATGTCGTCGGCAGGGCGCGGCGCGGCCTGGGCATCAAAAAGATCGGTCACGCCGGGACGCTTGACCCACTGGCGGACGGCGTGCTGATTTTGTGCCTGGGCAGCGCCACCCGTCTGAGTGAATACGTAATGGCTTCTGTCAAACACTACCGGGCGCGCGTGCGGTTGGGTATCGTGACGGACACCTACGATGCCGAGGGGCGGGTTGTGCAGGAGCGGGATGCCACCGCCGTCCAGCGCGAGGACGTGGAGCGGGCGCTGCCGGCCTTTTTAGGCGAGATCACCCAGATTCCGCCGATGTACAGCGCTGTCAAACAGGGTGGGCGCAGGCTGTACGAACTGGCGCGCGCCGGTCAGGAAGTCGAACGCGCCGCGCGGCAGGTGTGGATTGAGGGGCTGGTGATTACCGATTGGTCGCCGCCGCTTTTTACGCTGGAAGTGACGTGCAGCGCCGGGACATATATTCGCAGTCTGGTCTATGATCTGGGCGAGGCGCTGGGGGTTGGCGCGTTTCTGGCCGGACTGACGCGCACCGCCAGCGGCGTATTTACGCTGGAAAAATCCCTGCCACTGGAAACGCTGCTGGCCCTGCCGGGCTGGCGGGAGCGGCTGATCTCGCCCCAGGCGGCGCTGGCAGACTGGCCTTCGATCCGGCTGGACGCCGATCAGCTGGAATACATCCGGCACGGAAGAGCGATACCCGCAGCGGAGACAACCGCCGGTGACTTTGCCTTCGCCTACGCGCCGGGCGGCGATCTGGTGGCTGCCGTCCAGAAAGACGGTAGCCTGTGGCGGCCTCGTAAGGTATTCTTGTAGGACGGGCGCACGATGGCGCGTTTTTAGCGTGAGGTTCATGCCTGAGAAACTGGTTATGGAACGGTTATATACGCTCGATGAAGCAGCCTTAGACCGCCCGTCCGTCGTCACCATCGGCGTGTTTGACGGCGTTCATACCGG
Source organism: Chloroflexota bacterium (assembly GCA_013388735.1). Taxonomy (GTDB): domain Bacteria; phylum Chloroflexota; class Anaerolineae; order Aggregatilineales; family Phototrophicaceae; genus CFX2. Next base: position 7,241 of record JACAES010000017.1, read on the forward strand.
CCACCAGCATTTAATCCGGCAGTTGGTGGTAGAAGCTCACGCCGCTGACCGGCTGGCGGTGGTCGTGACCTTTTTTCCGCATCCTGACGTGGTGCTGCGCGGCTTGCAGGGGCGTTACTACCTGACCACGCCGCAGCAAAAAGCCGATCTGCTGCTGCAACTGGGCGTGGATTATGTCATCACTTACCCCTTCAGCCGGGAAGCCAGCCAGGTGCGCGCGGCGGATTTCGTGGATGTGCTGCTGAAGAACCTGCGGCTGAATACGCTGTGGGTGGGCGCGGACTTTGCGATGGGCTACAAACGCGAGGGCAATCTGGCCTTTCTGACGGCGCAGGGAGAACAGAAGGGCTTCGCCGTCCGCGAGATTGACCTGATCGTGAACGATGATGAAAAAATCAGCAGTTCGGCCATTCGACAGGCGGTGCAGGCCGGCGAGGTCGAAAAAGCGCGCCGGTGGTTGGGGCGCGGTTATTCGCTGGCGGGGGAAGTGATTCATGGCGAAGGGCGCGGGCGGCAGATCGGCTTCCCGACGGCCAATCTGCGTGTGTGGGATGAGCAGGTGATTCCGGCCAACGGCATCTACGCCGGTTGGGGGTGGGTGGCCGGAGAGCGGTTCATGGCGGCGACCAACGTCGGCATTCGCCCCACCTTTGAAGGTGCAACCGATGTCACGGTCGAACCCTACCTGCTGGATTTCGACCGCGACCTTTACGGCCAGCAGATCGAGATTTCGTTTGAAAAACTGCTGCGCCCGGAGGCGAAGTTCGACACTATTCAGGAATTGATAGACCAGATTGCCCGCGATGTAGACGAAACGCGGGCGTACCTCCAGACACAACCCTGAGCGCGGTCATTCCTTCGGCAGACGATAACCCAGGCGGCGCATCAAAGCCTCGTCGCTGCGCCAGTTTTTGAGGACTTTCACATGCAAATCGAGGTAAACCTGCGTGCCGAGCATGTCGGCTAATTCGGCGCGCGCCTGCGACCCGATGCGTTTTATCATCGCTCCGCCCTTGCCGATGATGATGCCTTTCTGCGTGTCGCGCTCGACATAGATGATGGCGTTGATGTACGAAAGCTGGTCGGAGCGTTCTTTAAACTCGTCCACTTCGACCGCGACGGAGTAGGGAATTTCTTCCTCGGTGTTGAGGATGATCTTTTCCCGGATAACTTCAGCGGCGACAAAACGCTGGTTGACCTCGCTCACCTGATCGGCAGGGAAATAACGCGGGCCAGGCGGCAGCCGTTGAAGAATGGCGTTCACCAGCTCATCTACGCCGTCACCGTTCAGGGCGCTGACCAGGGCGGCCTGTTCATGCGGGATGAGCGCCCCATAAGCTTCCATATGAGCCTGGCGGCGAACCTCGTCCAGCAGATCAGCTTTGTTCAGCGCCAGGAAAACGGGCGTCTGATCGCGCAGGCGGCTGACGGTTTCCGCGATATGCCGGTCGCCTTCCTGCGGCTCGATCGAAACATCCAGCACCCAGAGAATCAGGTCGGCATCCTTGAGGGCGTCTTCTGCCGCCAGAACCATATACTCACCCAGTTTGTGATGCGGCCTGTGCAGGCCGGGTGTATCGGTGAAAAGAACCTGGCCGCGTTCTTCGGTATAGATGCCCAACTGCTGGCGGCGGGTGGTTTGCGGTTTGGGCGTGACGATAGCGATCTTCTGCCGCAGGATACGATTAATGAGCGTGGACTTGCCGACGTTGGGGCGGCCTACAACGGCCACCACGCCGGAGCGATGGTCTTCCGGCCAGCTATCGTCAAAAATGGTGTCGAGATCACTCATGGTGTTCGGGAACGCCTTCCTTGGTTTGCGCCTGCGCGGCGCTGTCTGATCTGTAGTTTTAAGCCTGAGCCAACCAGTCGGTGACGGAAGCGTAACGCGGCAGGTATTCCACGAGGCGGGCGGGCAGCCCGGTGATGTCCGGCGCGATCAGGGCGGTCGGGCGTGCCAGCAGCGCGCCGGTTGACGACAGAACTAACACCTGTGGGGGTAAACTTAAATCCAGGTTGCGGAAAAACACGATGTCTTCGCGGCCATCGTCACGGCAGCCGACGACTTCGGCGCGGGGATGCAGATTGCTGCGATGCCACAAAAAGCTCCAGGCTTCCTCGCCGGTGAGCATGTCACCGTAATCCAGCACTACCAGCCCCGGCACGATGTACTGCTCCGGCTTGCCCAGGAAGCGCGCGCCGTACTGGATTAAAAAATCGCCGCCGACGAGCAGTTCTGCCCCCGGTTGCGCGGCGTGTGCAAGCGCCTGCGCCGTTCCGGCCTGTAACACGACCCCGGTGAACGGGTCGTAAACCGGGGCGCGTTCGGGGATGGCTCGACCGGGCATCAGTGATGAGCGACCTCAGGGCTGTGATCGGCAGCCGCTTCGATGGCGTGTTCGTCGCTGTGCGCGTCATGGTGATGGTCGGACGGCGCCGGTTGGCTGATGTCATCAAAGCGTTTGTGCGGCTGCGCCACACCAATCCAGCCCGCCAGCCCCAGCACGAACAGCAGCCCACCGGCGGCCAGCATCATGCCAGTGAAACCGGTATCACCCTGGACGACTCCCAGGCCCAGCGCCAGCACGGCCAGAATTACGCCCAGACCGGCGACCAACGCGGTTCCCAGAACAGCAGGATTGGAATCGGCGCTGATTTTTTCAGTTACTTTCACCGAAATCGCCCCCTTTTTGTCGGAACTCAATGGTAAACTCAGAAGGTCAATTGTGCCGCTATAATACCAGCACGTCAAGCCTGGTGACAGGCCGTAGACGGGCGATCATGCAAATCGCTCAAACGAGAAAGGCTGCTCTTGGGTATCAAACGTATTCTGCTCATTCGTCATGGACAGACGGACTGGAACATGGAGGGGCGCTGGCAGGGCAGCCTGCCGGTGCCGTTAAATGACATCGGGCGGGCGCAGGCGCGGGCGCTGGCCGCCCATCTGCGCGAAAGCCCTATCCGGGCGATCTACAGCAGCGATCTGCCGCGCGCGCTGGAAACCGCCCAACTGCTGGGCGCGGCGCTAGGCGTTCAGCCAACGCCCGATGTGCGCCTGCGAGAATTCGACCTGGGCATTTTCCAGGGATTAAAGCGCGACGAAATGATGGCGCGGTATCCGGCGGAGTGGGCATCGTTTAATGCCGATTATTGGGATTATTCGATTCCCGGTGGGGAGTCGCGGCGGGCTTTGCAGCGGCGTATGTGGGAAGCATGGCAGGATGTGGTCGCCCGCGATGAAGGTCCCGAAGTGGCGATTGTCTCGCATGGCGGCGCATTGAGGCTGCTGTTGCTCAAACTGTTTGGCGAGTCGCCGGAGGTGAGCGCACTGCGTCTGGAGAATACCTCGGTGACGGCGGTTGAACGCAATGGCGCGGGCTGGAAGCTGGTCGGCGCTGCCGATATTTCTCACCTGGCGTCTCTGTCTGAAGACCTGGAGTCCGGGCCGGTGAACTCACCGCCGGAACACCAGAACATCTGACATCTGCTCAATTTGTGACAAAAATCACAAACAAAGCCGGGTATCTGTCGTCGCAAATCTTCGCGTAATTCGTTACTATTGTTAAGTGCGCCTTGGAATATCTAAGGAGATAAGGGTTTATGGTGCAACAGCCGGTCGGACACACGATTCAAAGCAGCTACGGTCTGGAAAATCACGGTCTGCTAGACCTGGGTAATGTCTACTGGAATCTTAGCACGGCGGAGTTATATGAACACGCCGTCCGTAATCATGAAGGGTTGGTGGCTCATCTGGGTCCACTGGTGGTACGAACCGGCCCGCATACGGGGCGTTCGCCGAATGACAAGTTCGTCGTGCGCGATGCCGAAACCGAAGGCACGGTATGGTGGGGTAAGGTCAATCGCCCCTTTGACCCAGAAGATTTCGACCGGCTGCTGCTGCGTTTGCAGGCTTATTTCCAGCACCGGGATGTGTACGTGCAGGATTGTTTTGGCGGCGCGGACTCGCGCTACCGTATGCCGATTCGCGTCATCACGGAACGGGCATGGCACAACCTGTTTGCGCGCACCATGTTCATTCGCCCCACGCCGGAGGAACTCGCCAAACATGTGCCGGAGTTCACCGTTATCCAGTCGCCTGGTTTTCATGCCACGCCGGAGGTCGACCATACGGTGTCGCCCACGTTTATCCTGATTAATTTCACCAGGAAGCTGATCCTGATCGGCGGCACAGAATATGCAGGCGAGATCAAAAAGGCTATCTTCAGCGTGCTGAACTATGTTCTGCCGCGCCGAAACATCCTTTCGATGCACTGTTCCGCCAATTACGGCAAGAACAAGTTTGACGCCGCTATCTTTTTTGGTCTGTCCGGCACAGGCAAAACCACCCTCAGCGCCGACCCGAACCGCACCCTGATTGGCGACGATGAGCATGGCTGGAGTGAAGACGGCATCTTTAACTTTGAAGGCGGCTGTTACGCGAAGGTGATTCGCCTGAGCGAGGAAGGTGAGCCGGAAATCTATGAAAAGACGCGGCAGTTCGGCACCGTGCTGGAAAACGTGGACATGGACCCGGTGACGCGCCGGCTGAACCTGGACAGCGAACGGTTTACCGAGAACACCCGTGCGGCTTATGCCATTGAAACCATCACCAACGCCGACTATTCGGGAACCTGCGGGCATCCGAAACACATCATCTTCCTGACCGCCGATGCCTTTGGCGTGCTGCCACCGGTCGCCAAGCTGACGCCGGAGCAGGCCATGTATTATTTCATCAGCGGTTATACGGCCAAAGTGGCTGGGACCGAACGCGGCGTAACCGAGCCATCGGCCACCTTCAGCGCGTGTTTTGGCGCGCCCTTCCTGCCGCTGCACCCGATGGAATATGCCACGCTGCTGCGCGATAAACTGAACAGGCATAAAGCGCAGGTCTGGTTGGTGAATACCGGTTGGACGGGGGGCCCATATGGTATCGGCCATCGGATGAGCCTGAAACACACGCGCGGTATCATCACCGCCGTCCTCAGCGGTGCGCTGAACGATGTCGAAACGTGGGAAGACCCGTTCTTTAGCCTGTGTATTCCGAAGATTGTGCCGGAAGTGCCGGACGAAATTCTGAACCCGCGCGATACCTGGGACGATAAAGATGCCTATGACGCCAAAGCCGCCGACCTGGCGCGGCGTTTTCGGGAAAACTTCGAGCAGTATGCCGACGCTGCCGGGGCTGAAGTGCTGGCCGCCGGCCCGAAAGCCTGAACGAGTCGAATCTGGCCGTAGATAGTGGTATATTAGTAGGGGCGAATCGCTGGTTCGCCCCTGTTTTCAAATTCATTGCTGAGGAGAAAATGTTTCGATGGCTCGCAAAAAAGTAACAATTGTTGGCGCGGGAAATGTCGGCGCGACCTGTGCGCACTGGATTGTCAGCAAAAACCTGGCCGATGTCGCGCTGGTGGATGTGGTGGAAGGGCTGGCACAGGGTAAGGCGCTAGACCTGATGCAGTCCGCGCCGGTCATGGGCTTCGATGTCAAGGTGACAGGTTCGACCGGTTATGAGGCGACGGCGGATTCGGATGTGGTAGTCATCACAGCGGGCGTGCCGCGCCGGAAAGACCCGGCCACCGGCAAATATCCCAGCCGGGATGAGCTGGTCAAAACTAACCAGGGAATCGTTGGGGAAGTGACCCGGCAGGTCGCTAAGTATTCGCCCAACAGCATTCTCGTCGTCGTGTCGAACCCGCTGGACGCCATGTGCCATGTGGCCTATCACGAGAGCGGCTTCCCCAGCGAGCGAGTGATCGGGCAGGCAGGGGCGCTGGACACGGCCCGTTACAAAGCCTTTATCGCTATGGAGTTGGGCGTCAGCGTTAGCGACATTCATGGCATCGTGCTGGGCGGACACGGCGATACGATGGTGCCGCTGCCGCGCCATACGTCGGTGGCCGGCATCCCGGTGCGCGAGTTGATGGCCGAAGACCGTCTCCAGGCGATTATCCAACGTACCCGTAACGGGGGTGGAGAGATCGTCAGTTTAATTGGTGTGAGCGCATGGTACGCGCCGGCTGCCGGCACGGTCGAGATGGTGGAAGCGATTCTCAAAGATCAGAAGCGCGTGATCCCGTCTGCCGTATTGTTGAAGGGTCAGTACGGATATAATGACCTGTATATCGGCGTCCCGACGATTATCGGCGCGAACGGCGTTGAGCGCATCATCGAGATGGCGCTTAATGAGGAGGAGAAGGCAATGTTGGAAATCAGCGCCAAAGCAGTGCGCGATGTTGTGAGCATTTTAGGTTACTAGTTTTTTATATCCTAGTGGGACCTGAGCGGGGCGAGCGGGGGCTACTCGCCCCATTTGATTATGGGCAGTGGCCGAGGGTAATGATGTCGCAACGGGTTGTTGATCTGGACAGCGGTCTGGCGATGGTCGTGACCGACCTGCATGGCGCGTGGGATGTGTACCGTCGCCTGCGTGACCAATTTTTGAGCCAGCAGGGAACAGTAGATTATTTTGTGCTGTGTGGTGATCTTATCCACAGCGAAGGATTGGAGGAAGCCGACGCCAGCCTGGACATCCTGCTGGACATCATGGCGCTGCAAGCCGAATTGGGCCAGAAGCGCGTGATTATGCTGCTGGGCAATCATGAACTGCCGCATATCTACGGCCTGACTCTGGCGAAAGGTTCGGTGGAATACACGCCGCGTTTCGAGGCGTCGCTAACCCGGCTTGACCAGCGTTACAAAGGCGCGCCCCGCCGTAAGGATGTCATCAACTTCCTAATGACGCTGCCGTTTTTCACGCGTACCAAAGCCGGTGTGCTGCTTACCCATGCCGGCGCGGCGGCGGATGTCTGTTCCGCCAAACACGTCGAACGGCTGTTTAAGCTCGATCACGCGGCGCTGGTTGATGCTGCCGACCGCGAATTAAAGAAGTTCGATATCGCCAGCTTGCAGCGTGGTTATTCGCACTTCACCGGCCTATCCTATGAGGAGCAGGCCAAACGCTACCTGGCCGTCACCGGGTCGGATGACCCGCGCTACAACGACCTGCTGCGCGTGCTGTTCCTCAGCGGGCAGAATACCGATTTTGACCTGATGTGGAACACGCTGTTTTCGCAGAACGAACTCGAAGTGGGCGAAGCCATCTACCTGCGCACGGTGAAAAATTTCCTCCAGTACATTTCGGAGGTCAGCCCCTATGAACAGCGCGTGCTGACGACCGGGCATATCGGCGTCAAGGATGGTTTTACCGAAGTGGGCAAACAGCAGCTTCGTTTCGCCAGTTATACGCACGCTTTCCCGAAGCGTTCGGCGCGTTATATGATGCTGGACTGCGCCGCTCCGGTCAAAACCGCCGACGACCTGATCCCCAGGCTTAAGTTTGTGTTTGATCAGACTCCGCCGGCAGCGATTCCAGCAGCGACCCCACCAGCGCCGGCTGGCCTTTCACAAACGCCTGGATAGGCATGGCTTTGCGCCCGGCAAGCTGCACCTGTGCCGGGTAAAATAATCCTCGCCCGGTGCCGACGGCCAGGCCGTCTGGGGTTCCGATCACGCGCCCCGGTTCACCTGTGCCTTCGCGCGCCGCGCCGCTGAGAATTTTAAGCTGCTGACCCTTCCAGAAGGTGTACGTCCCCGGCCAGGGGGTGAAGGCGCGCACCAGCCGCTCAATCGCCCCGGCATTCAATGACCAGTCAATCATGCCTTCTTCCTTTTTGATCTGCGGCGCATAGGTGACGCCGGACGCCGGCTGCGGCTGCGGCGGGATGTCGCCGCTTAGATAACCGGGCAGGGTTTCGTTCAGCAGTTCCGCGCCCAACTGTGCCAGCCGGTCGTGCAGCGATTGGCCGGTTTCGTCCGGCATGATCGGAATGGCGCGCTGTGAAAGCATCGGGCCGGTATCCAGGCCGGCATCCATCTTCATGATGGTGATGCCGGTTTCGGTGTCCCCGGCGCGGATAGCCGCCTGGATGGGTGCTGCACCGCGCCAGCGCGGCAGCAGCGAGGCGTGGACGTTGATCGAGCCGTAGGGCGGAATATCCAGCACTGCCTGGGGCAAAATCTGCCCGAAGGCGGCCACGATGTAAACATCCGGCGTCCACCGGCGCAGTTCGGCAATCGCTTCGGGACGGCGGATTTTTTCCGGTTGGAAGACCGGGATACCGGCGGCCTGCGCCAGCAGTTTGACCGGGGAAACCTGAAGCTGCTGGCTGCGCCCGGCGGGGCGGTCGGGTTGGGTGACGACGCCGATCACGTCATGGTGTTCGATCAGGGTTTGCAGGGTCGGCACCGAAAAATCCGGCGTCCCCATAAAAACGACTTTCGCCATGCGGTCTATCCTCTTGCTTGTTTGGGTTGTAGCAAAATGCTACACTTCAGCAGAAGCCTATCAAGCTCTAATTGTAAATGTCGCCCCGGATGGTGTCCATGTTAAGCAAAAAGTGGGTGCTAAAGCCCGCGTCCCCACCGGGACATTTAAAGCAGTACCAGCGTTATAACATCGGCCCGGAACTGGCGCAGGTGCTTATCAACCGGGGCTTCGACAGCCCGGAACTGGCGCGGGATTTTCTGCGTGCCGCCGACCTGTCCGGCGGGCGCTACCTGAATATAAAAGGTAAAACCCGCCCTATTGATCGCGCTGTTAGCCGGCTGGTGAACGCGATCAAGGGGCGAGAGAAGATCGTCGTTTACGGCGATTTTGATGCCGATGGCGTCACCTCGACCGTGCTGCTGGTGCAGGCTTTGCGCTCGTTGGGGGCGGATGTCGAGCCGTATATCCCGAACCGGATTGATGAGGGCTACGGGCTGAATAACGAAGCCCTGGAAAGTCTGGCGAAAGAAGGTGTTCGCGTAGTCGTTACAGTGGACTGCGGCATTCGTTCCATCGAGGAAGTCAAGTTCGGCAACAGCCAGGGACTTGATCTCATCGTGACCGACCATCATTCGATTGGCCCCGAACTACCACAGGCTTATGCCGTCATCAACCCCAAAGATGTGGGCTGGAGCTATGCTGAGGATATGCTGGCCGGGGTGGGCGTGGCGTACCGGGTGGTCGAGGCGCTGCTGATGGTGGCCGGCCATAATCGAAAGCTGCGCGAGAAACGCCAACCGCTTGAACTGGAAAGCCTGCTTGATCTGGTGGCAATCGGCACGGTGGCCGACCTGGCTCCCCTCAACCGGATTGAAAACCGGGCGCTGGTGCAGCGCGGGCTGGAACTTATCAACCAGAAGCCGCGTCCCGGCATTAAAGCGCTGCTGGAAGTGGCGGGCGTCAAACCCGGCAGCGTGACGGCGATGACCATTGGTTATGCTATCGGGCCGCGTATCAACGCTGCCGGACGCCTGGACAGCGCCATGATCGCCTATAACCTGCTGGCGGCAAAGGACGAAGCTGAGGGGAAGCAGTGGGCGGAGCGGCTTCAGGATTTAAACCTGCGCCGCCAGGATTTAACACGAGCAGCGCAGGAAAAAATCCGCGCCAAAATTGAGGTCGAAACCAAGCGTGACCTGCCGCTGATTTTTGCCGGTGATCGGGATTTCCAGCCCGGCATCGTCGGGCTGGTGGCCGGGCGGCTGGTCGAGGAGTATTTTCGCCCGGCGGTGGTGATGGAACTGGGCGAAACCGAAAGCCGCGCCTCGTGCCGCAGCATCCCGCAGTTCGATATCACGCGGGCGCTCGACCAATGCGCCGATATGCTGGTGCGGCATGGCGGCCATGCGCAGGCCGCCGGGTTCACGGTTTTGAACGGTAACATTGATCGCTTAAAAGAGCGTCTGATGGCGCTGGCCGAGTCTGGTCTGGCGGGGCAGGAACTTCGCCCCATGCTGGAAGTGGATGTGGATGTTCCACTCGACCGGCTTTCGGAAGGCCTGGTAATGGAATTGCAGCAGCTTGAACCGACCGGCCACATGAACCCCGCGCCGGTATTGATGTCGCGCCGCCTGCGCGTGGTGGAGGCGCGCACGGTCGGTAAGGACAGCAGCCATCTAAAGCTGAAAGTGACCGATGAACACCGGGAAGGCCGCGTGATAGACGCTATCGGTTTCGGCCTGGGCGAGTGGACGGAGAACATGCCGGGGCTGATTGACGTGGCTTACCAGCTTGAAATCAACATCTGGAACGGTTCGCGCAGCCTGCAACTGAATCTACAGGACATTCGCCCGGCGGAGCAGCCTGAATGAAACGCGCTGTATTCCTGCCTGTGATCTGCGCGCTGTGGCTACTGCTGCCGGGCATTCGTCTGGCCGCCCAGGAAGCTCAAACCGCCGCCAGCAGATTCGGCGTCGTCGAGGGCTTCTGGCTGCCGGAGGTTGTGTGCGAACTGGGCGCGGGGTGGGAGCGCATCATCTTCGACTGGTCGCAGCACCAGCCCACCGGGCCGGATGACTGGCACACGCTCAACGTGGACGACCGCTGGCTGGCGGCGGCGCGGGACTGTAACCGGGAAGTGGTCGCTATCGTCAAACATACGCCGGACTGGGCGACCGAAGGCACGCCCGGCCCCGGCGTGCCGAGCGGCCTGTATCTGCCGGTGGATGACCCCGGCAATTACTGGGCGCGTTTTATCCGCAGGGCTGCCGAATACTACCGGCCGCGCGGCGTCAACCGCTTCATCATCTGGAACGAGCCGGACATCACGCCGGATACTTACGGGTTCATCTTTGAAGGCACGCTGGACGATTATTTCCAGCTGGTAAAAGTGGCCTATCTGGCGGCCAGACAGGGCAACCCGGACGCGAAAATCCATCTGGCAGGAACGACTTACTGGCACGATGTCAATGCCGGTCGGCGTCTGTATATGGATCGCCTGCTGGAACGCATTGTGGGGGACGCGGAAGCGGCGGCTAACGGTTATTATTTTGACGCCCTCAGCCTGCATCTTTACTTCCGCACCGAAACCGTCTATGACATCGTGCAGAAGACGCGCGCCCTGCTGGATGGCTACGGCCTGGGGGACAAGGCCATCTGGATTAACGAAATGAACGCCGCACCGACCGATGATCCACTGTGGCCGGTGGTGCGCCCGCAGTACCGGTTGAATCTGGCGCAGCAGTCGGCATTTCTGGTTCAGGCGTCGGCGCTGGCGCTGGCGGCGGGCGTGGAGCGAATGGCCGTCTATAAGTTCTACGATTGGAGTCTGCCGCCGCATGGCGAGGCGTTTGGCCTGCTGCGCGCCGACGGTTCGCGCCGCCCGGCATTTGACACCTGGAAGCTGGTCATTCAGGTGTTCGAGGGTGTCACCGGCGCGGCGCTGGCGCAGAGCGACACGGCAGATGTCGTGCGCCTGGAACGCGCCGATGGTCAGCAGGTGGTGGTGGCCTGGGCGCGGACTGCCGAGGCTGCGCGGCTTCGGGTGAGCGCCGCCGCGGCAGACGCCGTTTTATTCGACCAGTATGGCGGCGCGCAGGTCATTCAGCCGGAGGCGGGTTATTATACGCTGGCGCTGGATGGCGCGCGCTGCAACCGCACCGATGGCTGCGCGGTTGGCGGAAATGTGCTGCTGCTGCTGGTGCCTGCGGGCGATATAACGATTGAAGATGTTACTGGCGCGGTTGTCCCGCTGGTGTTCCAGGGGCAAACGTCAGGGGATTAAGCTGCAAAGAAGATGATGAGAAGCGCGCTTTGTATCTTTGATTTGCTGCGGCTTTGCGCTAAAGTTTAATGATTTAGAGAAATGAGTGAGCATGTCACAGAACGGGTATCATTCCGGCAAGGGCGTTGAGCCGAACGAGCGGGTAGACAGCAAGGGCGAGATGAAATTCTCCTATGGCGGCCAGGCGGTCATCGAAGGCGTGATGATGCGCGGGGCGCATGCGGCAGCTATCGCCGTGCGTGACCCGAAAGGGCAGATCGTCGTCCACGAACAATCCTTGAGCGCCACGCTGTATCGGGGGCGCATCAGCAAAACGCCGTTCGTGCGCGGCGTCGTCGGCCTGTGGGACGCGCTGGGGCTGGGGACACGGGCGCTGATGTGGGCGGCGGACGTGGCCGTGCGCGAGGACGAAAACGACCGGGGCAACTTTAACGGCCCGATTGGCTGGGCGACCATCGCCGTTTCGCTGGCGATTGGCATCGGTATATTTTTCCTGCTGCCGACGACCGCCGCGACCGGCATTGGCCACCTGTTGGGCTTAAGCGCTGCGCCGGATGCCGTGGCCGAGGCCGGCAGTTTTCTGTCCTACCAGGCGCTGCCGATTGGCGTCCAGGCCACCATCATCAACTTTATCGAGGCGATCATCCAGCTTGGCCTGCTGATCGGTTATATCTGGCTGATTGGCCGCATCCCGGATGTTAAACGCCTGTTTGGTTATCATGGCGCGGAACACAAAACCATCAATGCCTATGAAGCGGGCGCGGAACTGACGCCGGAAATCGTCGCGCGCTACCCGATTGAACATCCGCGCTGCGGCACGGCCTTTTTGCTGACGGTCGTGTTTGTCAGCGTGTTCATTTTCTCTTTGTTGGGACGCCCGCCCTTCCTGCTGTTGATTCTGTCGCGCGTGGTGCTGATTCCGGTCGTCTCCGGGGTGGCTTATGAAATTCTGCGCTTTACGGCGCGCAACCTGCACAACCCGATTGTGCGGATCATCATCAAGCCTAATCTGGCGCTGCAACACCTGACCACCCGCCAGCCAGATTTACACATGATCGAAGTGGCGATTGTGGCGTTTAATCATGTGCTGGCATCAGAAGGGCTGCTCCGGCGCGAGGAAGTGGTGATTCCCGCGCCGCGACCGGAGGCGGTGTCGCCCACGCTGGCCGCCGAAAAAGCCAAAGCCTGAAGGTTTTATCCGCCCAGGTTTGCCAGCGCCTCGACGGCTTCGGCATAGTTGGCATTGCGCTGCACTGCGCGTTTGTAATGAACTTCGGCTTCCGGCAGTTTATCCAATGCTTCGTAGGCGCGCCCGGCGTAATAATACATTTCCTCAACGCCGGGCGTGGCTGTCAGCACCTGTTGGGCAAATTTCAGCGCGTCATCACAGCGGCCTAACTGCAAGCAGGTTTCAAACGGCTCGAAGCGATACCGCAAATAGCGCCAGGGCAGGCCGCCCTGAACAGCCTGATCGAAGTGGGAAGCAACCTCATCATAGCGGCCTGACGCGAACTGTGCTGCTATTTGCCGTTCCAGCCTTGCGCGACCTGCCGCAAAATCGCCAGTTCACCGGTGTGGTAGGCATTGTGGTCGGCGACCAGCAGGATTTCACGCAGGATAGTATGCCCGGCGTAACCGTGCGGAATCGGCGCGAACAGGTCTACCGACGGGTCGGCCAGCATGGCTTCCAGTGCCTTCAGATCATCCTGGAAGTGGCGAATGGTATCCTGCCATTGTGCGGCGTCGGCCTGCGTCTCTTTTGCCGGCCAGTATCCTGTCGGCCATTCCGGCGAAACATGCCGGGGGTTGCGGATGTATTCCAGGATGTCCCACTGGGCGATGCGCATGTGTTCGACGAGATGCCAGAAAGTGTAAGGTACATGCGGCGGCTGGACGTTGATGAGGTTTTCGGGGAAATCCGCAATGGCTTCCTCAAAGGGCATATGTGCGCCTCTGCCATGGAGCAGCGCCAGCAAATGCTGGCGTAAAATCGGATCGGTCATAAAGCCTCCTGATGTAGTATCAAAGCTTACTTTTCCCCCGCCATGCGCTTGAGTTCGTACAATTTGGTGAGGGCTTCCAACGGGCTAAGGTTATCAATTTCGAGCTTGCGCAGAGCTTCCAGCGCCGGGTTGGCCGGCTCGAACAGGCGAAGCTGCCCGGCCTGCTCGCGTTTTCGCTGCTGTTGTGTTATCGCCTCCGGCTTGGCGGCAGGCAGTTTGAAGTCGCTGCCCTGGGCTTCAAGATGGTGCAGCAGTTCGCGCGCGCGTTCGACCACCGGGCGCGGCATCCCGGCCAACTGGGCGACGTGGACGCCGTAGCTGCGATCCGCGCCGCCGGGGATGACGCGGTGCAGGAATACCACATCGTCGCCTTCTTCCGAAACGGCCACGTTGAAATTGCGGGTACGGGGCAGGATGTTGGGGAGTTCGGTCAGTTCGTGGTAGTGGGTGGCAAACAGCGTCCGGCAGTTCAGGCGCGGATGGTTATGGATGTACTCCACGACCGCTCGCGCAATCGCCAGCCCGTCGTAGGTAGATGTGCCGCGTCCGACTTCATCCAGGATGAGCAGGCTGCGACGGGTACTGCCGGACAGCAGCCTGGCCGTTTCGACCATCTCCACCATGAAGGTGCTTTGCCCGGCGTGGATTTCGTCCTGTGCGCCGATGCGGGCGAAGATGCGGTCAACCAGGCCGATGGTGGCTTCGTCTGCCGGGATGAAACTGCCGATCTGCGCCATGAGGGTGATGACCGCCACCTGCCGGATATAGGTGGATTTGCCGGACATGTTCGGCCCGGTGATGATATGAACGCGCGACTGGCTGTCGAAGTGGGTGTCGTTCGGCACGTACCGGACGCCGCCGTCCAGCAGTTTTTCCACCACCGGGTGGCGGCCATCCTTGATAATCAGCACGTCGTCTTCGGTCAGTTTCGGGCGCGTATATCCTTCGCGCACGGCCACATCGGCCAGGGACAGGAAAACGTCGAGATGAGCGACGGCGCGGGCGGTGTTCAGCAGGCGCGGGGCGGATTGGACGATTTCGCGGCAGAGTGCTTCAAACAGGCGTTTTTCGACGGCCAGGATTTCTTCTTCCGCGTTCAGAACCAGCGTTTCATATTCTTTCAGCTCTGGCGTGATGTAACGTTCGGCGTTGACCAGCGTTTGTTTGCGAATGTAGTCCGGCGGCACTTTGCTGGCGTTGGCGTTGCTGACCTCGATATAGTAGCCGAACACCTTATTAAAACCGACTTTGATGCTGGCGATACCCGTCCGGCGGCGCTCCGCCGGCTCAAGGTTGGCGATCCATTCGCGGGCGTCGCGGGTGGCGTTCAGGATGTCGTCAAGTTCCGGCGAATAACCGGGGCGAATCGCGCCGACGGTGTTTAACACGGCGGGCGGCTCGTCGGTGATGGCGCTGGCGATTCGTTCGTTAAGGTCGGCGCAGGCATCCAGACGCTCGCCCAGCGGGCTGAGTGCCGGCAGACCGCCGATCAAACGCTGGATATGCGGGATGACGTCCAGGCTGGCGCGCAGGCCGAGCAGGTCACGCGGGCCGGCTCGACCGACCAGCAGGCGGTTGGTCAGCCGTTCGATGTCCGAGATGCTCTTGAGCGCGGCGCGCAGTTCCGCGCGCAGGCTTTCGTCGGCGGCCAGAGCTTCTACTGCGTCCAGGCGGGCGTTCAGCCGGTTGAGGTCGAGAAGCGGCTGGTTGATCCAGGTGCGCAGCAGGCGCGCGCCCATCGCCGTCACGGTGCGGTCGAGGATGCCGAGCAGGCTGCCTTCAACCTTGCGACTGCGAATCGTTTCGGTCAGTTCCAGGTTGCGCCGGGTGAACGGGTCCAGCACCATGAAACTGGTGGTAGAGTAGGCCCGCACGCTGGTGATTTGCCCTAGGCTGCCGCGCTGCGTATCCCGCACGTAGAGCAGGGTGGCTCCGGCGGCGCAGATAGCGAACGGCATCTCGTTGAGACCGAAACCGTCCAGCGTGCGGACGCCGAAGTGCTGGTTGAGTGCCTGCTCCGCCGTGCTGCGCTCGAAGCGCCAGTCCTGTACCGAAGTCAGGTGAATGCCCTGTGGCAAGGACGCGCCGCGCTCCACCCAACCGGCGGGCATGATGACCTCGCGCGGGGACAGGCGCGCCATCTCTTCCAGCACCAGGACGCCGGCGCTGTCGCCCTCAAGCTGGGTGGCGGCGAATTCGCCGGTGGAGATGTCCACGTAGGCGATACCGGCTTTGCTCCACTGGCCGGTTTCGAGATTGCCGACCGGCAAAACGGCCATCAGATAGTTCGCCCGGTCTTCGACCAGCAGTTCCGGTTCGATGATCGTGCCGGGGGTGACAACGCGGGTCACTTCGCGGTCAACGATGCCGTGCCCGTCCGGTTCGCTCATCTGTTCGCAGACGGCGACATGATAGCCTTTTTCGATCAGTCGGGCGATGTAGCTGTCAATGGCATGATGGGGGACGCCCGCCATCGGCACGCGCTCGCTTTTGCTCACCGGACGCCCGGTCAGCACCAGGTCAAGTTCGCGTGCGGCGACTTCGGCATCGTCGTCGAAGGTTTCGTAAAAATCGCCCAGGCGAAAGAATAGGATACAATCGGGGTATTCGCGCTTGATGTCCAGATACTGCTGGCGAAGCGGCGTCACACGCGACATAATGCATTTTCCTGATAGGGTGTGCTGTGAATATATGTTCGAGTCTGGTTAAATTGTACCAATCCCCGGCAGGTCATTCAACCATGGGCGTAAACCGTTGAAACTTCGATGGTTCAATTGTAAAGTGTTGCTGGAAGGCGCGCCTGTTTTCATGCAAAACAAAGGGAACTGGAATGTCAGAAGTTATCATCGGCGTTGATCTGGGCGGCACGCGCGTCCGGGCGGCGCGGCTCGATCAGCAGTTAAATATACTCGCCCGCGAAGAAACGCTGACCCAGGATAAAGAAGGGCTGGCAGCGACCCTGGAACGCATCAAGGGCCTGATTCGGAGCGTGCTGCCGAAAGACGGCACGCCGGTGACAGGCATCGGCGTTTCTGCGCCGGGGCCGACCAATCCGATCACCGGCGTGGTGGTCGCGCCTCCGAATCTGAAGGGTTGGCACAACGTCCCGCTGGGCGACATCCTGCACGAAGCATTCGACGTGCCGGTGTATGTCGGCAATGATGCCAATGTGGCCGGGTTAGCCGAGGCGATCTGTGGGGCAGGGCGGGGCTATCGCCATCTGATCTTCATCACCCTCAGCACCGGCATCGGCAGCGGTATCATCGTGGATGGGCGGATGCTACTGGGAAAAGCCGGCCTGGCGGCGGAG
Organism: Chloroflexota bacterium; assembly: GCA_013388735.1. Taxonomy (GTDB): domain Bacteria; phylum Chloroflexota; class Anaerolineae; order Aggregatilineales; family Phototrophicaceae; genus CFX2. Next base: position 24,103 of record JACAES010000017.1, read on the forward strand.
GCCGGACACATGATTATGCTGGTTGGCGACCGGGTGTCCACGCTGGAGAAAGAAGCCGCCGGGCCGGCGCTGGCGCGCAAGGCGCGCGCCCGCATCGAAAAGGGCGAAAAGTCGCTGATGCGCGATCTGGTCGGGGGCGACCTGAATGAGTTAAGCGGAATGGTCGTTGGTCAGGCGGTGCAGCAGGGCGACCCGCTGGCGCTTGACCTGGCGCGTGAAGCAGGCTTCATCGTCGGTTTGGGGATGGTCACGCTGCTGCACACTTTTAACCCGGAAATTCTGCTGTTTGGCGGCGGCGTCAGCCAGCTCGGCGAGCCGCTGTTCGCGCCCATGCGCGAAGCCATCCGCCAGTACGCCATTGACAGCAGCTATTGGGAAGACCTGCGGATTGAGCCGGTAGCGCTGGGGGAAAACGTGAGCATCGTCGGGGCGGCGGCGCTGGTGCCGACACGCGGCGGTGTGGAGGATGTGACCGAAGTGGCGACCAAACTGGGCATGGGGTAAAAGGCCGCGCATAAGAAGATCGCAAGAAATCGCACCGGGTACTTCATTCGTTGTCGGTGCCATGCTACAATGGCGCTATGTTGATGCTGCCTGATTATCGAGTACGCCAGCGCGATTTTCTGTTGGAAATTTCGCGCGCCATGACGGCACAGCTTGACCTGGGGGAAGTGCTGCGTCTGGTGCTTAATGCTTCCATCGTCATGCTGGCGGGCAAAATGGGTATTGTCGCCTTGCGAGACGCCGGCGGATATTATCGCATCCGCGCGACTCTTGGCATCGAAAACGAACGTATCCCACAGCTTAATCACCAGTTGGACGAACTGGTTGCGTTATCCGACGATGACCCTGACCCGGCAGTGTTGAACACCCGGCTCAGCAAAATGGCGATTTCGCTTGACCGGCGGCTGCGGCAGTCGCTCTTTCTGCCGCTGGTGATTGCCGGCAAGCCGGTTGGCCTGCTGATCGTTTTCCGCACTTATCAGATGGACACCACCGAAAACGAGATCCAGATTTTGCAGAGTTTTGCCGACCAGGCGGCGATTGCCGTACACAACGCGCAGCTTTATGCCCGGATTGATTATGAGCGCAAACGGCTGGCGGCCATCGTCGAACACAGCGCCGACGGGGTGATGATTCTGGACTATCAACTGCGTATCGTGGGGTTCAACCGCGCCCTGGAGCGTATGAGCGGTTGGTTGAGTCAGGATGCCCTCGAACGCGACGTGGATGAGGTTATCGTCTGGAAGCGGCTGGAAAAAGGAAACCTGCGCCAGGCACTTGAGGATGGCTGGCCGTTCCGTCTGCCTGCCGACGCGCCGGCGGAGACGCTGTACGTGGAAGGCGATCTGCTGCGCCGCGATGGCCTGACCCTGAGCGTGGGCATCACTTACGCGCCGCTGCTGACGACAGACGGACATTTGTCCAATATCATCGCTAACGTGCGCGACATCACCAATTTTCGGCAGGCTCAGGAGATGCAGAACGTCTTTATTTCGACCATCTCGCACGAGTTGAAGACCCCTGTCGCGCTTATCAAAGGTTATGCCGGGACTCTCAACCGTGAGGACGCGACCTGGGATTCACAGGTGATCCGGGAAGGTCTGACGGTGATCGAGGATGAGGCCGACCGGCTGACCGAACTGATCGAAAATTTACTGGCGGCCAGCAAACTCAAAGCTGAACGAATGCGTCTCGACCTAAGCGACGTGCGCCTGGATCAACTGGCGGCCCAGGTGGTGGAACGCTTCCGCACCCAGACCCAGCAGCATGAATTAGTCCTGGACTTCCCGCCGGATTTCCCAATCATCCGGGGGGACGAAACCCGTCTGCGCCAGGTTCTCGAGAACCTGGTCAGCAACGCCATCAAATATTCGCCAAACGGTGGTATGATAGAAATCGGCGGCGGCGTAGACGATGAAATGGTGACGATCTTCGTGCGCGACCAGGGGGTAGGGATACCGGAGCGTGAGCAGGAACGTCTCTTTGAGCGTTTTTATCGAGTCGATGATACCCTCAGCCGCCGGACAAAAGGCACAGGATTGGGCTTATACCTTGCCCGAACAATTATCGAAGCGCATGGGGGGCGTATCCGGGTGAAGAGCAAGCCGGGCCAGGGGTCAACATTCTACTTTACGCTGCCACAGCGTTAAATTCCCATCCACATTCGATCATCATTCTGGAGAGCGCATGTCTAAAGTGATGCAAACGACTATCTCGTGTACGCAGTGCCGCCAACCCTTTCGCGCCGTGTTTCAAAATGTAATTGACGCCCAGGAAGACCCCCAGGCCAAAATGAGGCTGCTGACCGGCCAGATTAACCTGGCGCAGTGTCCCCACTGCGGCGCGGTCAATACTATGCTGACGCCGCTGGTCTACCATGACCCCACCAAAGAACTACTCATCACCTTTATTCCGATGGAGATGGGGCTGTCGAAAGACGCGCAGGAAAAAGCGATTGGCGAACTGATGCGCGACGTGACCAGCCGGCTTCCTCAGGGGGCATTCAAGGGGTATCTGCTTCAGCCGCGACAGGCGCTTACGATGCAGGGTTTGGTTGACCAGGTGTTGCAGGCCGACGGTGTGACGCCGGAGATGATGGAGACGCAGCGCGCCCGCGTCCGGTTGGTGGAAATGCTGCTGGAAGCATCTGATGAAGATATACCGGCGCTCATCGAACAGAATGACGACCAGATCGATTCCCAGTTTATGCAGACGGTGACGCTGCTGGCCCAGCGGATGCTGCAAGAGGGGCAGCAGGGCGTGGCCGAGCGGCTGGTGCTGCTGCAAAACCAGATCGTAGCCTGCTCAACCTTCGGCAAACAGCTGGTCGAACGCTCGCGCGCCCAGGATGCGCTCATTGAGCAGGCCGCCAATGAGATTAACGCGCTGGGGCCGAACGCCCAGCGGGCCGATTTTATGAATCTGGCGATTCGATATGCCGACTCGGTCGAGTACTTGCAGGCTATCGTTGGCCTGGTGCGGCCCGTGTTTGACTACACTTTCTTCCAGGAACTTCAGGTGCGTATCGGCCAGTCCCCGGCTGCCGAACGTCCGCAGTTGGAGGCGCTGCGAGAGAAACTGCTGGAACTGACGGCGATGGCCGACCAGCAGACGCGCCTGGCGCTTCAGAATGCTGCCGGGCTGCTTCAGACCATCGTGAACAGCCCCGACCCGCAGGCGGTGATTGCTGCTAACCTGCCGCTGATTGACTACACGTTTCTTCAGGTGCTTTCGGCCAACATCCAGGAAGCCGACCGTCGGGGTGATGTGAATGTTGGCAATAGACTGAAGGCCATTTACAGCCTGGTGGTAGACCTGCTGCAAGCGGATATGCCGCCGGAGCTCCAGTTCATCAATGAGGTGCTGGCCGCCAGTTCCGAAGAAGCCGCGCGGGATGTCATCACCCAGCGTATGGGTGAGTTCGACGGCCAGCTTCTCGAAGCCATCGAAGCAGTTGAGGAGCAGTTGACTGACCAGAATGAAACGGCCCTGCTTGAGCGCCTGAACTGGCTACGCGAGGAAGTCGTCCAGATATTTGGCTGATGAGGAAATTTTCCGGGGGGTGCAGAACTGCGCTCCCTGGCTTTTGGGCTACGCTTAACCTACGTTTTCCTGTAGAAGCGCGGCGGAATTTGGTAAAATCTGAAACTTGTCGTAAGTTTCGGTGGCGCGTGTGTTAAACAACCGCGTCGGTCAGAAGATAAAAAATCAAAGAGGGTAGCTCAAATGCGACAATTGTTCCCGAAATCATTGGCCGGTTTGATGATTAGTGCGCTGCTGGCGGTGGTTCTGCTGTCGGCAGGCGCGCCGCGTGTCGGCCTGGCTCAAGACGCGCCGACCCCGACGCCGAGTGACCCCCTGTGGCGGGCGTTTTCGGCAGTGCGTGACGCGATTGAAGAGGAGAAATCCGCAGACCTGGGTATCGTTCGCTCTTACGAATGGGAGCAGTCGGAATGGCAGGGGGGTATTGACGCCTGCCGCACGATTGAAAACCCGGCGGATTACCGTGATGTATATTGGGGATGGACGTTCACCATCACCAGCCTGACCGGAGAGGTCTTCCAGGGGCGTGTGAGTTTTGACCTGAAGGCCGTCGCGGTGTGTGATGAGGTGACGACGGCGGCTGTCGTTCCCGCTCCGGCGGGCGACCCGAATCTGCCGCCGCCGGTGGCCGGTTCGGCAGCAGTGGGCGGCTTTGAACTGGGCGGTCATGTGCTGGATCTGAGCGCCAATACCGTCAGTCTGATGAACCGCGCCGGGATGACCTGGGTCAAGAAGCAGCTCGAATATAAACTGGGCGACGACCCCAGCAAAGCCTCCGGGTTAATCTCATCGGCCAAGGCCAGTGGTTTTAAGATTTTGCTGGGCATCAAGGGCGATAAAACCCAGATAGGCGATTTCCAGAACTACATTAACACTTTCGCGCAGTTCCTGGGCGGCGTGGCCGCTCTGGGCGCAGACGCGATTGAGGTCTGGAACGAGCCGAATATTGACCGCGAATGGCCGCTGGGCCAGATCAACGGCGGCAGTTATACCCAGATGCTGGCGGCGGCCTTTAATGGCATCAAGTCGCGCAATCCGGCCACGCTGGTTATCAGCGCGGCGCCGGCGCCGACCGGCTTCTTTGGCGCGGCCGGCTGCACCCAGAACGGCTGCAATGACGATGTATTCATGGATCAGATGGCACAGGCCGGCGCTGCGCAGTATCTCGACTGCGTGGGGCTGCACTATAACGAAGGCATCATTGCCCCGTCCGCTACCACCGGCGACCCGCGCGGCAGCTATCCGACGTATTTCTTCGGCTCAATGCTCCAGCGTGGTTACGGCCCGTTTGGCGGCAAGCCGGTCTGCTTCACCGAACTGGGCTATCTGTCGCCGCAAGGGTTTGGCACGCCGCTGCCGGCCAACTTCGCCTGGGCGCAGAATACGACAGTTGCGCAGCACGCCGCCTGGCTGGCAGAGGCCGCGACTATCGCCGCCCAGAGCGGCAAGGTGCGCCTGATTATCGTCTGGAACGTGGACTTCCCGTTCTACACGGCGGATGACCCGATGGGGGGTTACGCCATGTTCCGACCGGATGGCACCTGCCCGGCCTGCGATACGCTGGGCGCGGTGATGAAGAAGTGATGTGAGCGCAGGTATCTTTCGGGGGCGGCCAACAACCGCCCCTTTTTATTTACGGACGCGGGGACAGCAGTCAATCGGCGGCAGGCTGCGATTCAAGCCCATATTCGCGCAGCCGTTCGGTGTACCGCCGCAGCACAAAATGGCCGTGATCGTTGAAATGGCCTTTAACCTGAGAATCGTCCAGCCGCGCCGAATGGTGGGGCTGGCGGCGCATGTCTGCCGAAAAGCGGCACAGCTTGCGGTTATATTCCCAGCGTTCCAGGGTATCGCCTAATCGCCCGCTCAGCAGTTTTTCCAGCAGCCATTTAAGGCTTGCCCACAGCCGCCCAACGGGCTGCTCACGTTCGGGGCGAAAAACGCCGCTGGCATTTGGCAGGTACTCGTTTGACCAGATATTACAGGCGCGCATACGCTCGTAGAGCGCCTGTCCGTAAAGCGGCACCATCTGGGCGACTTCGTGAGCGATGAAGATGTCGTGCCGTTCCTGTTCTAAGTGGGTTTCTGCCAGCACGTAATTTGGACAGATTTCTATGCTTCTCAGCCGAGCCAGCCGAACCAATAAAATCGAAAACGCGCGCGCCAGCCAGACTCGACCGGGATGCGTTACCAGCAGATAATCAAGGTCGTCGTGGGGATGACGAGCATTCTGCACGGCCAGCGCGCCGGTCAGCGCCACCATCCGCACGAACGGCAGGCGCGCCAGCCAGCGACCGTAGGCCAGTGCCAGCGGCCAGAGTTCCCGCGAGGCAGCGTCCCGCGCCCGGCGCAGCGCAATCAGGTCTTCACGCCCGGCGAGGGCGATATACTCATCGGTGATATGCAGCTGTGTTTGAAGCCAGGGCGAAGAGTCCAATGTGTGACGAATTTCGGTTTCGTCAGCGGGCTCGTGATGAATCAGAAAATGGTGGATTTCCGCGACTGTGACAGGAAAGTTAAAAACATCGGCATACAGTACAGTTCGCAGGATTGCCGCTTCAAGGACTCCCATTACACCTCACTCGATAAAACGGCCCCGGTGGCGGGCTTTCGGGGCGGAAGTTACGACCAGCGCCAGACCCAGGTGTCTCGAAACTGGCAGGAGGTGTTCACCGGCTCGAAGTTTACAACCGCGTTGCCCACTCCGCCTTCTGCCGCTGCCATCTCCAGCGCGCCGCTGTACACCCCATCCACATAATAAAGTACCCTGTCTTCCAGGACGACCACCAGCAGATGATACGTGCTTTTTTCGGGCAGCGGATTTTCGCCGAAGATGCCGGGCAGGAACAGGTCGCCCTGGCGTTGCGAGACGCCGTAACCGCCGCTGCGGTCAAGGTAGGCCAGGGTGTAATGCGTATCGTCGGTGGTGGCAAAAACCAGCCCACAGCCGGTCATACCGCTGGCGTCCGCCTGCCAGGAGAAGGTCGTTCCCAGGGCGAAGTTCTGAAACGAGACGCCGCGCCCCAGCATGAACCGTTCGACTCCGGGGCGCGCCGACCCGATAAAACTTTCCCCAACGGTGAGTGCCATCTCGCCGCCAGACGGAATCACATTGCGGCGCTGGAGTTCCTGGGCCATGCTGGCCGGCGTGCCGAGGATGATCTGCGATGGTGGAACGGGACTGCCGTCAACCAGTACCGGCCTGGTGATGGTCAGGTCATCGAAACGGGCGGACATCTGCGCGTTGGGGGAGGCGTCGGTTAAAACCGCCAGCCCAAAACGTCCGCCTTCCGGGATGGTCGTATCTGTCAGGCGGCCTATTAAACTGTCGTTATAGAAGAAGTCGAAATTGCTGCCATTGACCAGCATCCCCAGCGTGAACGTTTTGCTGCCTGCCATGATAGCCGGGTGCGGCGTCCAGTCTCGGACGACACGATCCGCGCCGGAAGCGCGGACGGAAAAGCGCCATTGGCCGCGCTCGTTAATCGCCAGCAGATAAAAGGCATTCGTGCCGGTCTGCCGAGCGGTTAAGCCAACCATCCAGGCCGATTGGCCGGTAGTCACATTGACGGAAACGCGGGCGTAGTAGACCGATGGGACATCAAGCCCCCGATCAAGGGCCGTCCCGATCTGATTGGGGCGGTTCAGCGTCAGGCCAAGCTGGCCGTCTGCCGCTTCGACCCGCAACGGTTCGGCGGCGGCCTGCCAGTTTGTCTCGCCGTTGAAGTTATGGCTGGCGCTGACCTGACCGTAACCAGCCAGCATAGACAGATTATATTCGCCCGATGTGCTGCCGAAGCCTGTTATTGTGACCGTATACATATCGGTGCGGGGCATGGTGATGCCTTCGATCAGGGCATCATGACTTTTGGAATAATAATCGTCGTTGGCGATGACCGCCGCGCCCGCGCTGTTGGTGAGGGTGATCTGCGGGTCGAGATCGCCGGATGTAGCCTGGACGACGAATGACAAGACGCTGCCTTCGATAGCCTGAAAGCGGTAGGACTGCTGGCTGCCGGCTTCGATACGTCCGCTGACCGGTGTAAACAAAGTGAGGTCTTGCTGCGCCCGCGCCGGAAAGGCCAGCGCCAGCAGCATGAATCCGAACATCGCCAGTTTTTTCATCGGTCGAGCGGCATCCACTGTGGAAACTGGGTGCGCAGCCGGGCGAGGAACTGCTCGAAATCCGGTAGGGTGAGTTCGGCGCCGTCCGCCCAGCGATGGCTTTCCGCCAGACGGAGGCGGCGCTGCTCGCCGGTCACGCGCAGGGTATCCTGGCGGATGTCGCGGGACTTCAGGTCTTTATCACTGATAAGCCCGGCGAAATGCGCCTTTTCGGCCAGCGCCTGGCTTTGTTCCGGCGAGGCCAGCGTATAAACCGGCAGGTAAAAATCGTCCTGTTCCAGGGCGCAGGCCAGCACAGACCAGCCGGCCGGGACGCGGTTGCGCCGGTGTTTGATCTTAAACTGCCACAGCAGGATGCTCATCGGCTCGTGGGCTTTGATTTCGACCTGCACATGATCGCGGCGCGCCAGCCGGACATAATCAGCCGTGATTTGCAGCACGCGACCGCTCGGCCAGTTTTTCCGCAGATACGGTTCGATGAGGCGCGAAACGACCAGCGCAGCCAGGCCGAAGCCGATTAAACCGGCGATCAGGTTTAGTCCCTGATTGGGAATCAGAAGGTTAAAAACTGCGTAACCGACGATCCAGATGGCAAAGAACAACCCGAAGATCGTAGAACGCAGCGCCCCGTGTTCGGGGTCTACAGAAAAAGTCAGTGAGGTGTCGTGAAGGGTATGCGTCATTATTGCTATGGTTTTTCCACCAGAAACACCACCCGCGAAGCCTGCGAAACGCCCGGCTCGTAGGGATCCAGATCCAACTGAAAAATGCCGTTGACCTTTAGGCCGGCGCGCTGTAACAGCGATGCAACCGCCTGGACGGGGAAACCCCGCAGCACATGGCGCGCCTCGCTGCGCTGCCAGCTTTCGCCCTGGCGGCGGAAGATCAGGTAGTGTCGGGTCGCCATCTGGCGCTCATAATCGTATTCGTCGCTGACGAAAACACTCAGATGGGTGCTGTCGGTGACAATGGCATCACCGCTGCGTCCCTGTTCGGTCAAGCCCTGGATCGTATGCAGGTCGAAGATAAACAGCTTGCCCGGCTCCAGGATGCGGTGAACCTGGGTGAAGACCACTTCCAGGTCGCGCAGGCTGTTTAATTCGTTCAGGACGTTAAGTGCCAGAACCATATCCGCGTGGCCGACCGCATCCCCCAGTTCGCGTATATCCGCTTCCAGCCAGCGGACACTTGCGCCGGATTGATCCAGTTTTTGGCGGGCAGCGGCCAACATCTGGGGCGAATTATCTACCCCGACAATCGTGTACATATAGTTGGACAGGTATTCGACGCTTGCGCCTGTTCCACAGCCCAGTACGACAAAGCGGCGGCCAAGCCAGTCGCGCTGCTGGGCGAAATCAACCAGGATGGGCGTCATGCGCTGGGCAAAACTGTTCAGACCAATATCATCGTACACCGACGCTAAAACTGCGTAATCTCCGGGCATAGCACTTACCTCGCCTTCGAGTGTGCAGATGCGCAATGCCTGAAGGTTAACATAGCACAGATTCGCCGATAAGCCAACGGGCGCAAAATTAGAACCGGCTGTTGGTGGGCATCCGGTAGCCCTGGCCTGGCACAGTGACAATATAAGTTGGGTGACGCGGATTCTGCTCGATTTTTTGCCTCAAGCGGGAGATGTTGACGCGCAGGACGGAATAGTCGCCTTCGTACTGTTCCCCCCAAACGACTCGCAGCAGTTCGTCGTGGGTGACGACCTGTCCGGCTTTACGCATAATCGTCACCAGCAGGCCGTATTCGATGGGCGTCAGATGAAGCCGCTGGCCGCGGATGAAAGCCTGGCGGCGCGGGATGTCCAGCTCAAGCTGGCGCACGACCAGTTTGGTTTCTGGCTGCGGCGTCCAGTCAATCCGGCGCAGCAGCGCCGCCACGCGGGCGACCAGTTCTTCCGGCGAGAAGGGTTTCGCCATATAGTCATCGGCACCCGCTTCCAGGGCGATGACTTTATCGCGTTCCCGACCATAGCCGCTCAGGACGATCATCGGTAAAAAAGACTGTGAACGAACCTGCTTCAATACTTCCAAACCGTGAATATCAGGTAAGTTTAGGTCGAGCAGCACGAGGTCAGGGGAACAGCTGGCGATCTGCGTCAAAGCGAGATCGCCCCGATCAACAGCGACGGTCAGGTAGCCGGCTTCATTCAGCAGGGTGGAAACCACCTCCGCTGTGTCTTCGTCATCTTCGACAATGAGAATATGCCTGTTTTCGGTTTGTGACATCACCATAGCGGTTCTCTCGCCGTTACGAATTCCATACCCTAGCCTAACGGCTTCTCAACACTTAACCGTAATCATATCCCATTTCGATATAGACTGGCAATAAAAAGCACCAGCAATTCGTCCTGTTGGGCTGAATGGATAATCGGCCATTAAACAAAAACGCATACCCTTAAGATATGCGTCGGCTGTTTTGTGGGCGGTACAGGGCTCGAACCTGTGAAACCTCCTGAATGTAAGTCAGGCGCTCTGCCAACTGAGCTAACCGCCCTCACATCCTTAGTCTACCTGAATCGCCGCCTTTTTTCAATCCCGGCGCAGATGCGAATCGAGCCAGAAAGGCGAAACGACCATTAATAGACGTTCAAGCCGCCGCTGTGCAAAGATAATGTTCAGTTAATATCGGTTTAATCCTTTGCTGCTATCGTCCTGCCTTATGCGATAGCTGAGAAAAAGGAGTTTTTGAATGCTTCGTAAACTGTCTGTTCTGGTTGTCCTGATCGTTACCGTCGCGGTGTTCGGCGTGTCGTCGGCTCAGGATACGTACACCCTGACGATTATGCACACGAACGACACCCATTCGTATCATGAAGCAGATGCCGACGGCAACGGCGGCGTGGCGATTATGAAAACAGTCGTGGATCAGATTCGCGCCGAAGCGGCCAACTCGCTGCTGCTGGATGCCGGCGACCGCTTTACCGGGACGCTGTTCCACTCGCAGCACCTCGGCATGGATAACGCCCAGGTGATGAACCTGCTGGGCTTTGATGCCATGACGCTTGGCAATCATGAGTTTGACAACGGCGAACAGGTGTTGGCCGATTTTATTTCGACGCTCAATTTCCCGGTTGTGTCGGCCAACATTTACGTGGCTGAAGCCTCGCCGCTGGCGGGCAAAATCCTGCCATCGGTGGTGCTGGATGTGAACGGCCAGCAGATCGGCGTAATCGGCCTCACGACGCCGGAAACGCGCTTCCTGGCGCGCGTGGGCGAAAACGTCACCTTTGGCGAAGATGTCGCGGCGGTGGTTCAGGAAAACGTGGATGCGCTGACGGCGCAGGGCATTAACAAGATCATCCTGCTGGCGCACCTGTCCTATCAATTGGAGCAGGAACTTGCGGCGCAGGTCAGCGGCGTGGACGTGATGCTCGGCGCGGACAGCGAGACGTTCCTCAGCAATGTTTTTGCTGTAGCGGGTGGTCGTTATACGACAGTGGTTGAAGGGCCGTACCCGACGGTCGTTCAGAGCGCCAGCGACGAACCGGTGCTGATTGTTCAGGCTTTCCGTCACAATCGCTACCTGGGCCGCCTGGATGTGACCTTTGATGCCAACGGTATTGCGGCACGCTGGAGCGGCGACGCAATCCTGATGTCGCGTTACATCGCGCCGAATGCTGAGATGCAGGCATTGGTGTCCGAACTGGCCGCGCCGCTGGAAGAACTGAAAGCCCAGATCATTGGGCAGACCGGCGTGTACCTGAGCGGCGACCGCGACGAATGCCGCTCGGTTGAGTGCAACATGGGCAACATGATCGCCGACGCGATCCGTTTTGATACCGGCGTTCAGATCGCCATCATGAACGGCGGCGGCATCCGCGCCAGCATTCCCGTTGCCACCGACCGCCCTGAAGACCTGACTCTGCCGGAGCCGCTGGACGTGACGGTTGGTGACATTCTGACCGTGCTGCCTTTCCGCAACCGTGTTTCGACGTTTGAACTGAGTGGTGCGGACGTAATCGCGGCGCTGGAAAACGGCGTGGCGCGCGTTGGCTCTGACAGCGGCACGGGGCGCTTCCCGCAGGTTTCGGGTATGCGGTACACCTGGGATGGCAGCAAGCCGGTCGGCGAACGCATCATCAGCGTGGAAGTGTTAAATGCCGATGGCAGCTACAGCCCGATTGACCCAGCAGCCGTCTATACGGTGGCCGCCAACGACTTTATGCGTGCCGGCGGCGACGAATACACCATGTTCCGCGATAACGCCATCAATGCACGTGACGACGGCAAGGAACTGGACGTGGTTGTGATTGAGTACATCCGCGCGAACAGCCCGGTGATGCCGCAGGTTGAGGGACGCATTATCCGCGTGGACGCGCAGTAAAATTCTGCCCTGCAACAGTCTGAACGAAAATACCGCCCGGCACTCATCAACAAATGTCGGGCGGTATCGTTTCCAGGGCAATTGCTTGAAGATACTGCGTCTCAGTCAGCAGACTTTTGCCCTTTGACCCCACCCCCAAACCCCCTCGCACTCAGGGGACAAAAGTCCCCATTCGGCTCGCCGAATTCGGAGCGGGGGCTTAATCGCACCAGCAGCAAAGTCTCCCCTGAATTCGGGGGAGATGTAGAGGGGGTCCAGCGGTCAGCACGATCGTGTTGGCTGACCCATAAGTTTTGAAGCGATTACCCTGGTATCGTTTCGAGGTGATGGCCGGTATCGTTCGGCACTCGCTCTACAGGCGGGGCGGTGTGACGCCAGTCTGCCCCTGGTATTTGCCCTTTTTGTCGGCGTAGGAGATTTCGCATTCCTCGTCCGCCTCGAAAAACAACACCTGCGCGATGCCTTCGTTGGCGTAAATCTTGGCCGGCAGGGGGGTGGTATTGCTGATTTCCAGCGTCACGAAACCTTCCCAGGACGGCTCGAAGGGGGTTATGTTCACTATCAGGCCGCATCGGGCATACGTGCTTTTACCGACACAGATGGTTAATACGTTACGCGGTATTCTGAAGTATTCCATCGAGCGTGCCAGCACAAACGAGTTGGGCGGGATGATGCAGACCGCACCCTTAAAATCCACGAAAGACTGTGGGGAAAAACTCTTGGGGTCTACGACAGCCGAGTAAACATTGGTGAAGATTTTGAACTCATCGGCTACACGCATGTCGTATCCATAACTCGATACGCCGTAGCTGATGACGCCATCGCGCACCTGGTTTTCGGCAAATGGTTCGATCATGCCATGTTCCAGCGCCATCCGGCGAATCCAGTGGTCAGGTTTTAATCCCATGTTCTTCCCCTTGAGAATAACGAATCAACTCGTCGGGGTAGGTTTCTAAACCCGCCCCGGCTGGCAATCACATTCTCTCCGGCGCGGACATGCCCATCAGGGTCAGCACGCGCTTAAAAACGACCTGGGCGGCGCGGTAAAAACGCAGACGCGCTTTCGCCAGTTCCGGCGGCACGTCGCCGTGCAGGGCGCGCACGTTATCGTAAATCGGGTGAAACAGGCTCGCCAGCTCCCCGGCGTAAAAGGCAATGCGGTGCGGCTCGAAGGTCTGCGCCGAAAGCGCGATGACCTCGCCCAGTTCCAGCGCCTTGCGGATAAAACGCAGTTCATCCGCGCCCAGCAGGCTCACGTCTGCGCCGTCGTCGGTCAGACCACGCGCCTCGGCCTCGCGGAAGATTCCGGCGCAGCGCACATGTGCGTTCTGGATGTAATAAACCGGGTTTTCGTTGCTTTGTTTGACGGCCAGGTCGAGATCAAAATTCAGGTGCGAATCCGGGCTGCGCGCCAGCAGCATGTAACGCACCACGTTGGCGCCGGTCTGGTCAATCAGGTCATCCAGCGTATCGTAATCGCCGCGCCGCGTACTCATGCGAACTTCTTTGCCGTCGCGGATCATGCGCACCAGTTGGATCAGGATGACGTGGATTTTTGAGGCGTCCAGGCCGAGCGCCTGAATCCCGTACTTGACGACCCGGTGCTGCGTGCCGTGATCGGCACCCAGGACATTGATGAGCAGATCGAAGCCGCGATCAATCTTGTCCTTGTGGTAGGCGATGTCCGGCAGGGTGTAGGTCGGCGAGCCGTCGCTTTTGACCAGCACGCGGTCTTTTTCGTCGCCGAAGGTTGTGCTTCTGAACCAGGTCGCTTCGCCTTTGCCGGTTTCCTCTTCATCAGGGTCGCCATTGGTGGCGCTTTCGGGCCGGACAGCCTGGTAAACATGGCCGCGTTCCCGGAGATCGTCCAGCGTATCCCAGACGGCGCCGGATTCGTACAGGCTGTTTTCGTTGAAGAAGATGTCGTGCCGGATATTCACCCGTTCAAGCGTGGCACGGATGACATCAAACATGCGGCGTTCGGCATATTCCTTAAACGGCTTCCAGTCCGCGCCGGCAAGCGAGTCGCCGTTGTCAGCCACCAGATCGCGCGCGAAATCCTTTAAGTATTCGCCCTGGTAAAAGTCCTGCTCCGGGATTTCGACCGGCTGCCCCAGGGCTTCGAGGTAACGAATCCGCAGGCTGTTGCCCAGGTCAATCATCTGCTTGCCGGCATTGTTGAAGTAATACTCGCGCTGGACGGTATAACCTGCCGCTTCCAGCAGGCGCGCCATCGTATCACCGACCATCGCGCCCCGGCTGCGCCCGACGTGCAGCGGGCCGGTGGGGTTGGCGCTGACGAATTCGACCTGCGCCCGTTTGCCTGCGCCCAGATCAAGCTGGAACAGGGCATCGCCCTCGCTGATGATCTGTTCGATCTGTGTCTTGAGCCAGTTTTCATCCAGGCGGAAGTTGATAAAACCCGGTTTGACGACTTCTACCGCACCGACAAAATCGGCTGCGGGCAGGTGTTTAGCGATGATACCGGCGATGTCAAACGGGTTCATGCCGGCGGGTTTCGCCAGCTGCAAGGCGACCGCCGCCGCATAGTCGCCCTGGTCGCTGCGTTTGGGCGGGCGAATCTCAATGAGCGGAATGTCAAAAAGGGGTAATTCTCCGGCGGCCTGGGCGCTGTGGATGGCGCTTTCGACCAGCCGGGCGTGTGCGTCCGACAAGAGTTTCACGTTGGCGGGTCCTGTTGTTGGTTCAAAACGAGTCATCCCGGCGCCGATAGCTGCCGGTCAGCAGGCATTTTAGCAGATGGCGGCGGGATGAACCAGTGACGGTGAACGCTCAAACAGGCTCCATATCCCGCCAGTTGAGGCCGACCTGAGCATTCGCCCGCAAGGGGGCGTCCAGCGTATAGGCCGCTTCCATTGTCTGCACGACCAGGGCGGCGGTCGCGTCGAGTTCGTCATCCGGGACTTCCAGGACGAGTTCATCATGCACTTGCAGGATGATCTGGGCGCTCAGGCGGCGGCGCTGGAGTTCCGCATACAGGTCAATCATGGCGCGTTTGATGATGTCGGCGGCGCTGCCCTGGATCGGGAAGTTGATGGCGACCCGTTCGTAAGCCTGGATGGTCTGCCGGTTGGCCGTGATACCGCCGAAAAGGACGGGAAACGCACGGCGGCGGTGAAACAGGGTTTCCAGCCCTTCCGGGGTGTGGGCGCGCTGTTTGGTCTGTTCCAGATAGCGTAAAACGCCGGGCATCCGGGCGAAGTACCGCTGGATAAAACGTTCAGCCTCGGTGAACGACAGGCTGCTTTCGCGCGCCAGGCGGTGCGCGCCCATGCCGTACATCAGGCCGAAGTTGATGCGCTTGGCAAAACTGCGCTGTTCGTAGGAAACCTGATCGAGCGGAATATCATAGATGGCTGCCGCCGTCGCGGCATGAATATCCTGCCCCTGGGCGAAGGCATCCAGCAGGGTACGATCCTGACTGACGTGCGCCAGGATGCGCAGTTCGATCTGGCTGTAGTCGGCAGAAAGCAGCTTAAAGCCCGGCGGGGCGACGAAGGCGCGCCGTACTTTGCGTCCTTCGTCGGTGCGGATGGGGATGTTTTGCAGGTTCGGACTGCTGCTGCTCAGGCGTCCGGTGGAGGTTCCGGTCTGGTTGTAGCTGGTGTGGACGCGCCCGGTATGCGGGTTAATCAGCGCGGGCAGGGCGTCTACATAAGTGCCTTTCAGCTTGGTGATTTCCCGGTACTCCAGGATTTTTTCGATGATGGGATGCTGGCCGCGCAGGCTTTCCAGCACGTCGGCGGCGGTGGACTGGCCGTGTGTCGTCTTGCGCGCTTCCGGGGCGCGCAGTCCCAGTTTGCCGAACAGCACGTCGTTAAGCTGCTTGGGGCTGTTGATGTTAAATACGCCGTAGCCGCCGCTGAGGGCATAAATTTCGTTTTCCAGGGTGGCTAAACGGGCGGCCAGTTCTTCGCTCAGGCTTCGCAGGTGCGCCACGTCCAGCGCGACACCGGCGCGCTCGATGGCGGCGATGACTGGAATCAGTGGCATTTCGAGTTCATCGTACAGCGCCGTGAGCTGCATTTCGTCCAACTTCGGACGCAGGTGGCCGGCCAGCCGATGGGTGATGGCGGCGTCGGCGGCGGCATACGGCGCGGCACGTTCGACGGCTACTTTATCCATTGTGATCTGTTTTTTGCCTCTGCCGATCAACTCACCGATGTCGGTCATGTGGACGTTCAAATCCTGGCGGGCGAGGTTCTTCAGTCCCAGGAACTTACTTTCGGGGTCGCGCAGCCATTCGGCGATCATCGTATCGAAGGTGATGGGCGATACATCCAGCCCGTACCGTTGCAGCATGACCAGATCGTAGCTGGCGTTATGAGCATATTTAGCGATATGGGGGTTGGTCAGCGGCGGGCGCAGCGCGTTCAGGACGGTTTGCAGGGCAAGCTGCCGGCCTTCCTGGTGGCCGACCGGGATGTAATAGCCGGCGTCACCGCCGACCGCCAGCGCGATACCGACCAGTTCGGCGGCCATCTGATCGGTGCCGGTAGTTTCGGTGTCGAAGGCGATGGCCTGGGCAGCATTTAAGATTTCGACCAGGGCGTCCAGCCCAGCCTGGTCACGGACGATAATGGTTTCCGCAATGGGCGGCGCGTCGTCTGCCGGGGGTGGGGGGGCTTCCGGGCTGATGGCGAACAGAGGAAGCTGCTCCATCTGTTGCAGTTGGGGCAGGCGGTCGCGCAGGCTGCGAAATTCGAGTTCGGCGAATAACGAATCCACCTGCCGGGCATCGAAGTCGTGGGCAGTGCAGGCTTTGATGTTCAGCGTGATTGGCACATCGCGTTTGATGGCGGCGAGGCGCCGGCTCAAAAAGGCCATCTCGCGGCCATCGGCCAGCTTTTGCCCCAGCGCGCCTTTGATTTCCGGCAGATGTTCGTAGACCTGTTCCAGCGAACCGTAGTCCTGGAGCAGTTTGAGCGCCGTTTTTTCACCCACGCCTTTGACGCCGGGGATATTGTCGGACGGATCACCCATCAGGGCTTTGAGGTCTACAAGCTGGTGCGGCTTCAGGCCGTATTCCTCGCGGAAGCGCGCCGGGTCATAGATGGCATCGTTCACGCCGCGTTTGGGAAAAAAGAGTTTAAGCGACACCCGCTCAGTCAGCAGCTGCAGCATATCGCGGTCGCCGGTGACGATCCGCACGTTGAGGTTCTGCGCCTCGGCCTGGGCAGCCGTCGTGCCGATTACATCGTCGGCCTCATAACCGTCGAGGGCTAAAATGGGAATGTTAAAAGCCTGGACAAGCTGTTCAATTCGCATAAGCTGGTGCGCCAGGTCGTCCGGCATTTTCTCGCGCGTGCCTTTGTAGTCGGGGAATAGATCGTCGCGCCCGCTTAAACCGCGATCAAAACTGACGGCGATATAATCCGGTTTGTCTTTCTGGAAAATATCCAGCAGCGCGCGGGCAAAGCCGAAGGTCGCATTGGTCGGCTCGCCGCTGCTGGTGCTGAAGCCGGTGGTTTGCAGGGCGAAAAAGTGCCGGTAAGCGACCGCGTGGCCGTCTATCAGATAAAACATGGGACGCGCAGGCATTAAAAGTCCCTTCGGCTGTAGTTGAACATTTGTGCTTGATTATAGCCGGAGCAAGATGAATAGGAAAGCGGGCAGTGGCGGGCCAAAACGGCCTTCTACAGCATTCGCTGGAAGTTGATGAATTCCAGAATTTCCTCGGTTTGCAGTTCGCGGCCCGGTGTGAGGATATAGTAGCTGTCCGCCCATAACATCTGCGGCGTAAGCTCAGCCGCCTGGGCATGGGCAATTTCCGCCGAGCGGCTGCGCAGGTCGCGCATGATCTCGTGCGGCGGTTTTTCGCCGGGGACATCTGCCAGCAGATAAATGAAATCTTCGTGAACCTGAAGACTGCTGATTTTCCAGTTCTGCTCCTGAAGCTGCACGGTCAGCCCGGCGATGATGGCCTGCGCAACGGCATCACTCAGGCGTTCCTGGGGGTCACGCAGCAGCCAGACACAGGCATAAGTATTGTAGGTGACAGCTTCGATCTGCACCGGCGGCGTGACGGATTCGGGTTCAGCAGTCTCGGCGGGCAGAGGTTCTTCCGGGCCAGGCTCCGGCACGGACTCCAGTGCCTGCGCCAAACGCTGGGCCTGGTGGCGGATGACGCGCAGGGGTGTGGTTCCGGCGAAAATCATGGACAGCGTGAGATCGCCGGTCGTCTGGATGGAGTAGAGCATGTAATCTTTGCCGCTGCTGGGCAGGCGGATGAACCGGAAACGCGCGCCGTCGGGGTTTGACTGCCAGTCGTTGGCGACGACATCCCGCAATTCGAGGATGTCTTCCGGCGACAGATGTCCGGCGAAGGCCATGATTTCGCTGCCGCGCGTGAGAACCGTTCCCTCAGCGGTCAGTTCCAGTGAAACCTGCGTCAGATTGAGCGCCAACTGCGCGATATAAGGGTCGTCCGATTCGTCAACGACAGCCTCCGCAACAACGGGCGCATTGGGCGCGGGCGGCCAGCCTTCCAGGGCAGTCGCTTCATCTTCATCCCAGGCAGGCTGATCCTGGGGGCGCGCTGCGGTTGGCTGTTCGTCCCAGGTTTCGTCCTGCGGGGTAGCGTCCGGGACGGCTTCCGCTTCAGCAAACGGCCATTCCTCATCGGTATCCAGGTCAAATCCGATGAAAACCGACGATGGGTCGGCCTGATCGCCGGCCCCAGGTGGCGCCACCTCGACCGGCGGCGGGGCATCAAATTCCGGCAGCCACTCCGGGTTGATGGCGGCGGTTGGTTCGGCCTGCGGCGCATCCGGTTCGGGCGCGACAGCCTTCGACGGCGCGGTATCCTCCAGGTAGCTGGAGTCCAGTGCCGTATCACCTTCCAGGGGCGGCGGCGCGAATTCTTCCTGGACGGCTGCCGATGGCCGGGTTGTACGGCTGCTGGCATCGGAAGGGGGTTCTTCAGGCAAGTGCGGCGGCGCGGCTTGCGCTTGCTCGGACGCGCGGCGCCGCCGCTTGGGACGGGCTGCGGCAGATGGCAGCGTTTCTCCCGGCGGCAGTTCTTCCGGCAGAAAATCCGGTTCAGCAACGCCGGCTTCCTTCACCGCGCGGAAGGCCGATGTGTCCATATCCCACGAGGGGAGCGGCCTGATCCTAATCTGGTGAGAAGCGAGCCGGCTTTCGATCTCGCTCATCACCTCATCAATCGGCATTGTTCCTGGCTGGTCGAGCGTAGTTTTGAGAACAACATGAGCGACCGATTCCCCATCGTCATCGGCCTGGTCGAGAGAATCAAAGCCCCACCAGTCCGTGCGGGGTTCGGGGCGCGCGTTGGGCGGCGGCATGGATCGAATCTGCGCCGGGTCTTCGGCTTCTTCCGGCAGGGTCTCGCGGCCGGTGAAGGCGCTGGCGAAATCGTCCGGCGATTCGGGGCGGGCGCGCTCGCGTTCGCGGGATTGGCTCTCCTCGACTTCTTCGCCGCGCAGCATCGCCAGCACGTTATGGAAACCCCTGTCGCTGATGCCCACCATCAGATCGCTGACCGTGCCGCTCTGTTCCAGCGTGGGCATAGGCGGTTCTTCTTCGGCCAGCTTCTTAAAAGATGTATCCGGTTTTGGCGGCGGCGCTTTCGATGATGGTTCTTTTAAAGGGCCGGTCTTGGCTTTTTCGATCTCTTTCAGAACAGCATCCATGCCCGATGTCAGGATGAAGTCGAGCGACTGCTGCTGGCGCTCCGGCAGCGGCGTATGGGGCGCATCACCCCGCATCGAGGCGACCAGTTCTTCAAAATCGGCCCGGCGGCCACTTTTCGGTTCTGCGGGCTGCCGGGGCTGCGCCGGCTCGATTGCGCCCAGGACTTCGTTGAAGCTGTCCGGGGCGGCGTCCGGCGAGGTCGCCAGATACTGACGCACGGCTTCTGAGTCGCGTTCCGGCACCGTCGGGGTATCCTCTTCGCCGGCCAGTGGTTCAAAGTCGAAACTTTTCAGGACGTTATCCAGTGGCGAGAACTCCGGCAGGTCGGACGGCGGCGCGGGCATATCGTCGTCCAGGGTGCGGGTCTGCGCTGGGTGGAAATCGTCATCCAGGGTGCGAGTCTGTGCCGATGAGACGACAGCAGGCTTTTCATCTTCACCTTCGTCGGGTTGATCGTCGAAGATGCGCGTTTTACCGGGCGACGGCGCGAATTCCGGCTCGTCGTCGAAGATGCGCGTTTTACCGGAGGCGGCTTTTTTTTCATCGGCCCGGCGGGTGGGCGGCGCTTTTGGCTCTTT
This sequence comes from Chloroflexota bacterium, assembly GCA_013388735.1. GTDB lineage: Bacteria > Chloroflexota > Anaerolineae > Aggregatilineales > Phototrophicaceae > CFX2. The sequence goes on from JACAES010000017.1 coordinate 44,361, forward strand.
GTCGCCCAGGACGCGGGTTCGATTATCGGCAGCGCGCCGGGTTTGTGGCATCGGCGGGGGGGCTTCGCCGCCGGTTAATTCGACTGCCTGCTGGATCACCGGGATGAGATCGCGGGCGGTGAATGGCATATCAATCACGCCCTGGATGTCCAGCAGTTCGGCATCCGGTTGGTCGGGGGTGATGATGACGGCGATGTCCGGCTGAATGTCTCGAAGCTGCTGGATGATATGCGCTCCGGGGTTGCCGGGCAGCGCAAAATCCACCAGCGCGACATCCTGCGGATGGTCGTGCAGAAAATCAAAAGCGGCGTCGGCGGTCGTGAATGGATGAACGTCAAACAAACCCGTTTGCTCAAGGGCCTGTTTGATCGTTACGGCGAAAACCAGTTGCCGGTGAATAATCAACAGTCGTGTAGCCATAAGCGAATTTTATAACCGACCGGCATTTGGAGCAAGTCGCGGCCTGCTTCTGTCCGGGCGTTTAAGGGCCGGTGACGGTGACGGAAAGACTACCGCTGTTGTTCACTTCGCTGAACTCGGTCACACTATTGTCGGTATCGGCGATTGCCCGGATTTCGTAATTTCCGGCGGCGCTGAAGGTGACGTTCACCGTCAAGACGATGCTCGTTCCTGCATCCAGGCCGGAGACCGCGCCCAGGTCGGCTTCCAATCCACCGGGCAGAATCACTTTGTTGTTGAATGTCCCGGTGGAACGGCTGCCCGGCAGGCTGTTGTTGGTGATGGTGATGGCATACTGCCGGACGGCTTCGGTCGAACCTTCGGGAATGGTGACGCTGGTTTCGCCCGCGATGCTGGTGATGACAAGATCGGGCAGACCGGGTGTGGCCGATGGCTGTGGCGCAGCGGTAGGCTGCGGCGTGAACGTCCAGGTGGGAAAGGGCGTCAGCGACGGGAACAGCGTCGGCGTGGCGGTCGGGGCGATGATCGGCACGTTGGAGCAGATGCCGTACAGCGAGACATATTTTTCGTTGGGATTGCCGGGGTTCTGGGATGCGACCCAACCGATGCGTGTGCCGTACTGAATCTGATACCAGTCGTTCGTGCCGGTGCGCCCGATGATCGGCGCAACCGTGCCGGCATTTAAGACGGTGATCTGATTGAAACTGACCCCCGGCCCGGTACGCAGCCGCAGGCCGACATTGGTCAGCAGTCGGCAGGTGGGATCGTTGGGATCAATAACCGGTATATCTGGCTGAGTCTGGGCGGTCGCCGTCACCTGAGCCTGGTTAGCGCGAATGTTAATGGTTACTTCGGCGGGGTCGCTGGCGATAGCGCCGCGATAAGCGACGATCTGAAGGGTGACATCGCCTTCTTCGCGCGGGGTATAGTCCAGCAGAACTTCAAAATTGGTTTGCCCGGAAGCGGATTCCGATGAGATGGTTTTTACGATCTGGTCGTTGGCGATCAACTGCACGCGGGTGACGCCGACCGCATCGCGGGCGTTGGCAGTGACGAATAACGCTTCACCGACCACGAACTCGTCGCCCTGTTCAGGCGATGTGATGGTGACGACCGGTTTGCCGCCGGGGTTAATGGTCGGCACATCAATCGGCTCGTCGGTGGACGGTTGGGTCGTCAGGTTACAGGCGGCCAGAATCACAACCAGCAGGATAAACCATGGAGTCGAATGAGCGCGCATAATCTTTCCCCGGCTACAGTCCGAAAAGGTTGACCTGATGTCATTCTAACATCGGCAGCGAAGCGGGGCAACGCGCGTTCCCCGGACGATTGCCCCACTGGAAAGAGGCGGCTTAAACAAAACAAGCCCCAGAAGAGAGGGGCTTATTGATTTGAAACCAGATAGCTATGCTGTTCAGTCAATCGGCTCTTTGTAGATGATGTAGCGCCCCATGTCGTCGCCCTTGCCGATGCAGGTACTCAAGTCCACCTTGAATTCGCGGCCACCCGACACCCAGCGCAGGCTCTCTTGC
>JACAES010000078.1 GCA_013388735.1 Chloroflexota bacterium
CAGATATTGCGCCAGCAGGTGCGCGCTGCCTTCCAGCGCGTCCCGGTGTGTGCGCTCGTAGGCGTGCGAGCAGTCCACGCCTGGCCCGATCAAGGCCACCCGCGCATCGCCCCCGGCGCGCCAGTAAGCCGTGCCGTCCGAGGAGTAATTCAGGTAGATGTCGGTCTTATAGGGGATGTTGTAGGCCGCCGCCAGCCGCCGCAGTTTGTTCGTCAGGTCAAAGTGATACGGCCCGCCGCTGTCTTTGGTGCAGATGGTGACGTGGTATTCGGTGGAGTTCTGGCCTTCGCCGATAGCGGCCATGTCAATCACCAGCAGTTCGTCCAGTTCAAACGGCCAGCCGGACGCGCCGCCATGCCCGACTTCCTCGTAATTGGCGATCAGAAAAGCCGTGTCATAGGCCGGCTGCATTCCTGCCTGTTTGAGCGCCGCCAGCGCCCCATAAATGGCCGCGACCCCGGCTTTGTTATCCAGGTGGCGTCCGCGAATGAAACCCGCTTCCCCTACCTCCACCCGTGAGTCAACAAAGATGAAGTCGCCCACTTCGATGCCCAGGGCGCGGGTCTGCTCAATGCTGGTGGTGCGGGCGTCCAGGCGGATTTCCATCATATCGGCATTACGTTCCTGTGTCTGAATCCTGGAGTTCACATGCGTGCTGGGGTTCACCGGCACGACCGTCCCCCGGTAGCGCCGGTCATCATAAGTACGAACGGTGACGCCCTCCATCTCGATGCCGCCCCACATGATGCCGCCCAACGGCGAGACCTTCAGCCGCCCGCCGGGTTTGATCTCCCGCACCATCAGCCCCAGCGTATCGGCGTGCGCCGTGACTCCCCGACGCGACACGTCCGACTCGCCCTTCCAGGTTGCCAGCAGCGCCCCCTTGCCGGTGGTCGCCAGCGTCAGACCGGGGATTTCCAGCGCGGCGAAAGCCTCGCGGGTATAAGCAATCGCCTCGACGTGATAACCGGTCGGGCTGGGTGTGTTCAGCAGCCCCACCAGAAAATCCACCATCGCGTCCATGTTGAGATGCAGGTCGGCCACAGCTTCCTCCTTGACCGGATTAAACGGGATGTGTTGATTATAGCGTAATCGGGCATCGCGCCGGGTCATATGGGCATCCCGGCGGCTGCGGTGTTACAATCGAGGCAGCCGGATAAACGACGATCAGGATGGTTTATGGTCACGGTTCGACAGGCTGCATTGGACGATACACAGGCGATCAGTCATCTGTTCCGCTCACAGATCACCGCTTGGCAGCGCCTGGATGCGCGCGGCGACGTGCAGGATGTCCCCTACGATGCGCTGACCATTTACGAACGCTGGCTGCACGGCGGCGCCTGGATGAGCCTCGAAACCGCCGCACTTCAGCTCAGCCACCTGCTGCGCGGCGCGGGGTTTGCGGCGGTGGCCGAAGCCGATGGGCAGGTTTGCGGGTACAGCGAAGTTTATCAGGGCCTCGAACCCGCGCCGTTCGGCAGCCATCTGCATCTGGCGCATCTGGCCGTCCAGGACGACCGCGCTGGCGTGCAGGGCGCGCTGATCGCCTACTGGCTGGAACAGGCTGCCGCGCTTAAATGCGCGCAGGTGACGGTGAGCTGCGTCGCCAGCGATGACCAGTCGCGGTCGGTTTACCAGCAGCACGGCTTTCAAAGGCTGGCGCGCGTCCGGCGTTTCAGCCTTCCGGCTAAAACCGGCCAGGTTTTTTACCGGGCGACCGAACACCTTAATGACAGTCCTGAGCAAATCCGCGAGTGGTATATGCCGGTCGGACGGCTGGGCAGCGCCCGCCAGCAGTGGGAAACGCTGTGGCCGCGCACCTGGTTCGCCATCCCGGAACTGCGAAACCAGCGCACCCACCGCCTGCACTTTTCGGTTGCCGGGCAGGAGGCGTTCGTCTACTGCCAGCAGCAGCTTTATCTGCCGCGCTGCGCCGATGTGTTCGTCTGGTCGCCCAGGCCGCTGACGCCGCAAATACTGGCCGCTGTGCGCGACTGGGCGCACCGCGAAGGCTACCGCACGCTGACGATGGTCGTAACGGACGAGGCCGCCGCCCTCCTGGGGGCAGAAGCCGAGCCGGACGGTTACGCGCAGGATGTTTATGCCGCAGCCGTTTAACGCGCTATAATATAGTTTGATTGCTAGTTTCGTCATGAACCATCCCCACCCCTAAATCCCCTCCCCATGAATAGAGAGGGGACTTAGAAGCCCGTTATGATCCGTTTTAATCCCCTCTCCAAGACTTGGGGAGGGGACAGAGGGAGGGGATCGGCAATACCGTAATATACCTACCTGAAATATACCTACCTGAACAGGAACGCTCATGCCTCTCTATGATCCCAACCGCGTTGAATATGGCATCACCAGCGGCCACATCCAGATCGTAGTGGAGGGCGGCGCGCAGCTGCCTGCCTATTGGGCGCATCCCAATGTCGGCAAGGCTTTCCCGGCCATCGCCCTCATCCACGACTGGTGGGGCATCACACCCATCGTGCGGCGCATGGCGCACCTGTTCGCCCAGGCCGGTTATTACGTCATCGTGCCAGACCTGTTCAATGGGCAGATAGCGACCACGCCGCAGGAAGCGATTGACCGGGTGAAGGAGTTGGGAGAAGAGGGCTACCCGCGCATCAATGCAGCACTGGGCGTGCTGGAAACACACCACAATACCAACGGCGACGTGGCGGCGGTTGGCATCGGCATGGGCGGCAGCCTGGCCTTTGAAGCCGCTATCCTGCGCCCTGACCTGGAAGCCGCCGTCGCCTATTACGGTTTTCCTCAGCGTTACCTGGGACGCTTCAAGGATGCCAACACGCCCATTTTAGCGATCTACGGCAGCCAGGAACCCCACGTCCTACCGCCGGTGGTGGCGCGCCTGCGGCAGGAACTGGCGCAAACGACTCTGCCGCATGAAGTTGTCACCCTGGACGGCGTGGGACGCGACTTTTTCTCCGACCATGCCACCGAAGCCCAGCGCGAAAAAGGCCGCACCGCCCTGAACAAAACACTGGCTTTCCTGGACGACTTTCTGCAAGGGCCGATTCGCCCGGTGTCCGGGCCGGTCTACTGATGCGCTGCGAAGTGTGCCAGCCGGGGCGCGTTCCCTACCGGCGCGCCTGGGACTGGCAGAACCGCCTGGCCGACGCGCGCGGACGCGACGAAATCCCCGACCGGCTGCTGCTGTTACAGCATCCCCATACCTACACCCTCGGCTCGTCCGGCCATGATGACCATCTGCTGCTGCCCCCGGAAGAACAGGCGCGGCGCGGCATCGAAGTGCTGCGCGTGGATCGCGGCGGCGACATCACCTATCACGGGCCGGGGCAGTTGGTGGCTTACCCGATCATCCGGCTGGCGCGGACGGACGGCCTGCGCGCCGACGTGCTGGTCTACGTGCGGCGGCTGGAAAACGTCGTCCTGGGCGTGCTGGCCGATTACGGCTTCATCGGCAAAACCATCCCCGGTTTAACCGGCGTGTGGGTGGATACGCCGGTGGGCGAGCAGAAAATCTGTGCCATCGGCGTCAAAGTCACTACGCGCGCGGTCACTAAACACGGCTTCGCGCTCAACCTCAACACCGACCTGAGTTACTTCGAGGGCATCATCCCCTGCGGCATCCGCGACAAAGGTGTCACCAGCCTGGCGCGTTTGTGCGGCGCAAATGTGGACGAGGACGAAGCCGCCCGGCGGGTGATCCACCACTTCGGCGCGGCCTTCGGTTACGAGATGGTGACAGGCGAGGCGGTTGCCTGCACAGAAAACGGCTGAACATCCAACCCCGCCTTGCGGTTTCCGGTCGCCAGACTGCGGGCGGATTTGAAACCCGCCCCTATACCAGAAAATGGCCGCTCATCCCCACTTTTTCGCCAGCTTGATGATGTCGTAGGCTTCGCTCAGGCGTTTAAAGCGCGCTTCGGCTTCGGCTTTGGGCAGGTGGCTTACGTCCGGATGAACCTCAAACGCCAGCCGGCGAAAAGCCGCTTTGACGGCCTCGCGGGTGGCGTCCGGCGGCAGTCCCAGCAGGGCATAGCTGGCTTCTAGGCGCGTCGGCGGCGCTGCGGGGCGGTCGCGTTCCGGTGGGGGTGGGCTGCTGCCGACGGCAGGCGGGCGAAAACCGGCGCTGCGGGTCGCGGCTTCCGGCTCAAAATCGGCCAGCATCCAGTAACCTTTGACCGGGCCGTACTTGACCGTGTGGCGGAAGTACCGCAGATTGTCCACTGCCGCCGCCGGGCCGCCGCGTGTTTCGACTTCGGTACGGCTGACCGGGACGAAATCCACCAGACGCAGGGCGGGCGTGTCGTCCGGCTTCAGGTAGTATGCATACAGGCGGTCGCGGCTGAGGGCATGGACGGCCATGTACCAGCGGTCGGCGGGGACGCGCTGGCCGGGGCGCGGCAGCAGGCGCGCGTCCACCAGGAACAGGGTATTGATGCCCGCGCCGGTGGCGTGTTCGACGATCCGTTTGAGCCGGGCCGGTTTCAGCGGTTCGTCTATCAGGTGAATATGGACGACGATGCCGGCCCAGGTTAATACCGTCAGGTCGGCCTGACGCACCGGGTCGCCGGCGGCGGCCGGCGGCGTGAGCGTGCAGCGCTGGACACTCACCAGCCGTAAAAGATGGTCGCGCAGCCAGTTTTGGACGGTCGTTTTCAAGGCGCTTTTCCGCTAAACATCAGCCCGATTAACGCTAAACCCAGACCGAACAGGCCGCCCGCCAGCGCCCAGGCCGGCGCGCGTTCCAGCATCGCCAGCATCAGCCCCGGCGGGAAGTCCAGGAACACGTGCGCGTGTAGGGCGTTTTTGAAAAACATCAGCCCGGCGGCGGCGATGCTCGCCCCCAGGCCAATCAGCACGCCCGCCAGCGCCGCCAGCGGCAGCGCATACCGACGCGGGATGGCCTGTCCCCCCAGTTTATCCAGCACAAAAAAAAGGTTCAAGAGCGCCGAAAGGCCCAGACCAAGCAGCGCCACCGGCCAGATGTGGGTATCTTCCAGACTCAGCCACAGCAGCAGCGCCAGCCCGAACGGCAGCGCGAACAGCCGAGCGCGGCGTCCGGGGCGGGGCAAATGCAGCATCAGGCCGGCTCGAAGCGGAAGATATGCACCCCATACGGCCACAGGTCTACATACAGGCCGACGTTTTCGATCAGTTCGCCCTTCCGCAAAAAACGACCGCCGTTGAGCGTATCGTTCAAGTTCCAGTCGGCTTCGCCGATCTCCGGCCAGGCGGCCAGGTTGATATGCGCCTGTGACTGATGATCGCTCAGGTTAACGACGATCAGCCGGTGATCGCCCTCATAGCGCCAACCGTAGGCGATCAGGTTTTCGTGGGTGTGGTTGTCTTTGGCCTTCGTCACCGGCATCAGCCGCCATTCGCCGTGATGGTAAACCGGATCGCGGGTTTCGGCCAGCACCTTCAGGTAAAAGTTCTTCAGGTCGGCATTGGGCGGCTCGTAGGGCTGGCGGCCAATCTGCACCGGCAGTTTGACGCGCCGCCCGGTAAGCTGGCCGTCATGGATGAGCGCCGCGCCAGGCAGCGTGCAGATCAGCGCCGCCGCCGGGCGCGACCGCCGCAGACCAAGCGTTTCGGCAGCCCGCTGCTCATCGTGGTTTTCAATGAAACGCACCTGCCGCCGCTGGAACGCCAGCGCCGCCGTCAGATGGTCACGCAGGTCTTTGATCTTGCCTTCTATGATACGGTCGTACAGGCGTTTGTCGTAGGTGAAGTCGAAGCCCAGGCTCAGCAGGCGGGCTTCCATATCCCAGTACACCTCGGCGATAAAACAAAAATCAGGGAAGGCTGCTTTGATCTGCGGGATGACTTCTTCCCAGAACTCGTGCTGTGGGGCGGCGCTGACGTAGTTCTGCCAGGTGTGGGCAAAAACGCTGTTGACGACCAGCATCGCCATGTCGCAGCGCACGCCGTCGCACTGATCGGCGATGTCCAGCAGCGTCCCCAGCATGGCCTGGCGCGCGCCAGGATGAAACAGGTTGATCTGAGCGGTATCCACCCAGCCGGGGAAATACGGGTCGCGTCCATGCGCCACGATAATCGTCCGTCCGGTAGCGTCGCGCGCAGAGAAAAAATTGCCCGGCTGTTTCTCCATGTCGCGTGGCGTGCCAAGCAACAGATAATCCGGGTGGGTGCGCACCCAGGCATGGTCAGAGGCGACGTGATTCGGCACATAATCCAGCACCAGGCGCAGGCCGCGTTCGGCCAGGCGTTTGCGGAAGGTCGCCAGACCGCGCCGCCCACCCAGGTTTTCATCCACCTGGTACGAGCCGATAGCATAGGCCGAGCCGATGATGTCATCATAGGTCAGGTCAGGCAGGGCGGGTTTGTACTGCGCAGCATATTTGAGCGCGCTGGCGCGGGCCGCTGCGCTGCGCGTCCAGACACCCATCAGCCAGATGGCGTCCATCCCGTACCCGGCCAACTCGTCGAGGATTTTATCCGGCACGTTTTCCAGCGTGACCGGCCAGTTGTAATCGCGGCTGAGGGAGTCCAGCCAGACCCAGGTGTTAATTTCATAAATAAGCGGCTTGAGCGGCCAGGAAGTCACTACGGTCTCCTATGTAAACGGGAAGGTTCAACCGATGCGTACAGTTCTATTTTACGCCCATAAGCGCAGTTGGTTCGCTGGTGTGATGACAACCTTACCACAAGTTTGGATAATTACGACAGTTTCTAAAAAAATCTTTACTCAGGAGACAGGCGGAAATCATGGCCGATTTTTATATCACCCCAGCCGACAGCGCGCAGGTGGAAATGCTGCCGGGCATCTATCGGCGCACGATGGGTACGACCGACGAGGCGATGTTATGCGAGTTCTTTATGAAGCGTGAGGCGGTGGTGCCGCCGCACAGCCACCTCAACGACCAGGTGGGGTATGTGGTCTTTGGCCGGGTGGAGTTCCGCATCGGGGAAGAAGTGCGCATCTGCCAGCCCGGCGACAGCTACGCCATCCCCGGCGGCATCGTCCACAGCCTGCGGGTGCTAGTGGACTCGCTGCTGATTGACGTGTTTTCGCCGCCGCGCGACGACTACCGCACCGAGGCGCGTTAAGCGCGGCGCTTTTCCGCCGTCGCATGGGGGGCTATAATGAACAAACTCGGTTCATTCACAGCCAGGGCAGGCGGCAGAATATGTTTTTTGCGAGAGGATTATTCCTGGCAGGGATAGTATGGGTTCTGGCCGGGCATCCGGTCATAGCGCAGGAAGCGCCCCTGGAAACCAGCGCACACCGGGCGGCGGTGGTTTATGCCGGCCCGGGCGACAGCTACCGGCAGCTGGCCGTGCTGCGCGCCGGTAATGCCGTCCAGATCATCGAGCGCAATAACATCGGCAACTGGCTGCACGTCCAGGAAAAAGACCGCAACGGCTTTGTTAAGCTGGACGGTTGGGTGATGATGGGCTACCTGAATCACCCGGCGGAGCTGCGCTTCAGTCGGCTTCCGGTTAACACCGAACTGGCGGATGCTGACCTATCCACCGTGCGCAGTCGTTCGCTGGCGGCGCTGTACGCCGCGCCGGTCATTTCGCCGATCAGCGAGGCCATGCGCGAGGTGTATGCGCTGGGGCAGCAGTTGGGCAACCACAGCGATGTGGTGACGAAGGTGGGTGACAGCCTGACCTTTAACCCCATGTACCTGGAGCCGATGAGCGACGCACGTTACGACCTGGGGCCGTATGATTATCTGGAGGACGCGCTGCTTTACTTCGGCCCGTCCACCGCCGGGGGCAGCGCGGCGGCCCGCATGGCGCTGGCGACCTACGTCATTTTCGACCCGATGTGGGCCGACAAAACGCTCTGCCAGCCGGACGAACCGCCGCTGGACTGCGAATACCGGCGCAAACAGCCGAGCGTGGCTTTCATCCTGTTTGGGCCAAACGACGCGCGCCATACCACCCGTGAGAAGTACACCGAGCAGATGGATAAAATCGTAAGCGAGACGCTAAACCGGGGCATCATCCCGGTGCTGTCCACCTTCAGCGCCCACCCGGACGAAACCTACTGGCAGCAGTCCATCGAACTCAACCTGGGGCTGCTGGATGTGGCCGCCCGGTATGATGTGCCGCTCATCAACCTGTGGGCGGCGGCGCGCGCACTGCCGGATTACGGCCTCGACATTGATAAAGTCCATATGAAAAACAGCGGGTTCACCTATCTTAAGTTTTCCACCGGACACGAAAGCTGGTATGGCACGAGCCTGCGTAATCTGCTGACGCTGAAGATGCTGGATGAGATTTATCACAAAATTATTCTGGAGGCGGATTCATGAGGAAAGGAGTCCTGGCGGCGCTGGTGGTGCTGCTGCTGGCGGGCTGCGCCGGGGGGGACAGCGGCGCAGGCGACCCGGCGGAAGCCGTCGAGCGGTATATACAGGCCAAAATTGCTGCGGACGCCGAGGCTGTGCGCGCCCTGCTGTGCAGCGACATGGAAGCCGACTTCGACCGGGAGGCGGGATCGTTCGCGGGGGTGGAAGCCCGCCTGGAAGGTATGGACTGCCGACGCGACGGTGATACCAACGTGGTGCGCTGCCAGGGTAAAATCGTCGCCACCTACGGCCCGGAAAATCTGGACTTTCCGCTGACAGCCTACCGCGTGGTGCTGGAAGGCGGCGTCTGGAAGTGGTGCGGGGAGGCCGGTTAATGCGGCGTTTGTTTTCGCGCGAAAATCTGCTGGCGCTGGCGCTGTGCCTGCTGGTGATCCTGCTGCTGATCGTCACCACCGACTCCGCGCCGCTGTGGATTTATCAGGGGTTTTAAGCCGTTTTCAGATCGAAGCTGAAGCAGCAGCTATTTTGCAGGCGCGCCCCTACTCAGCACTCGAAACTTGTCACTCGGAACTCACCTATGCAGCTTTCGCACATCGTCATATTCGCCGCCGGCGGGCTGATCTTCGCCGGATTTTGCCCGTCCCGGCTGCGCGGCTGGCTGCTGATGGCCGCCAGCGTAGTGGCGCTGTACTGGCTTCAGCCCACGCTGACGATTTTTTACCTGGACTTCGCTCTGCCGACGATCACCCTGACGCTGGCGGTGGCGCTGTGGTGGCTGACGCGCCCGCCGGAAACCCCGGCGCTGGACGGCGACGACCGGCTGGCGCTGGCGCTGCTGGCCGGGCTGGTGCTGGCGCTTTCGGCCACGCGCTATTTAGCGCCGGAACTGCGCCCGACCGCCTCACGCGCGCCGGATGTGCCGCCGGTGGCGCTGGCGCTGCTGCTGCTGGGGCTGGCCGGATGGCTCATCAGCCGGGCAATCCGGGCGCGGCACGGGCGACTGACGGCGGCGCTGATCGCCCTGGTGGGGCTGTTCATCATCCTCAAGACGCCGCCACTGGCGTCGGGGCTGGCCGCCGCGCTGCGTGGGCTGACCGGGCAAAATCAGGCGCTGGCCGCCCCGCTTGATCTGGAATGGCTGGGTTTTTCCTACATCGCCTTCCGCTTCATCCATACGGTGCGCGAGCGGCAGATGGGCAAACTGCCGGCGCTGTCCCTGCGCGAATATGTAACCTACATCATCTTCTTCCCGGCCATCACTGCCGGCCCGATTGACCGCGCCGAACGGTTCATCAAGGACGACCGCGCGCTGCTGCCGGCGGGCGAAAACCCCGCCGCGCGTCTGCTGACCGCGCCGCGCCTGGCCGAAGCCGGGGGACGCATCGGCATGGGGCTGTTCAAAAAGTTCGTCATCGCCGACAGTCTGGCGCTGCTGGCGCTCAGCGCCGCCAATGCCGGACAGGCGCAGTCGGCGGGCGCGCTGTGGCTGCTGCTGTATGCCTACGCCTTCCGGCTGTTTTTCGACTTCAGCGGTTATACGGACATCGCCATCGGCCTGGGTATCCTGCTCGGCTTTAAACTGCCGGAGAACTTCGACCGCCCCTATCTTAAAAATAATCTGGCCGCCTTCTGGCAAAGCTGGCATATCACCCTCAGCAATTGGGCGCGTTTTTACGTCTTTTCGCCGCTGTCCCGCGCGCTGCTCAAACGTAAGGTGAAGGCGCAGTCGGCGGTATTTATAGCGCAGATGGCGACCATGCTCATCATCGGGCTGTGGCACGGCGTCAGCGGCGGTTTTATCGTCTGGGGCATCTGGCACGGGTTGGGGCTGTTCGTTCATAAATGGTGGAGCGACCGCACCCGCAAATGGTATCTGAGCCTGAATCAAAAACCGCGCCTGAAAACCGCCTGGACGGCAGCCGGTGTTTTCATCACCTTCCAGTTTGTGACACTCGGCTGGGTGTGGTTCGCGCTGCCGCTGGAGTCGGCCTGGCCGGTGTTCTGGAAATTATTCGGGATGACGCCATGAAACGCAGATGGTTTGCTTTGATCGGCCTGCTGCTGGCGCTGCCGGCAGCAGCGGCGGCGCAGGATTACAGCGCCCACGCCGACGGAATGCACCCGGTTTATGCCCTGCCGGACGCGACCAGCCCGCCGCTGTTCTGGCTGGAATCGTCGCCGGTGGCGCTGACCGGACGCAGCGCCGATGCCGTCTGGGTGCAGATCGCGCTGGCGTCCGGCGGCGGCTGGATGCGCGCCGACGCAGTGCAGACCGGCCTGGATATTTCCGGCCTGCCGGTAGTGGATGTCTCGCCGGAGATGGTGCTGGACGGCGTGCTGTTTTGGAACGTGACGCCCTTCGCGCGGGAGATTTTCGCCTACGGGCAGGAACAGGGGGGACGGGCAAACTGGTTCTCGAAAGTGGGCGACAGCATCACCGTCAGCGCGGCGTTTCTGCACCCGTTCGGCGCAGGTGTTTACGACCTGGGCGAATATGCCGCCGAATTGAGCCCGACGCTGGAATTCTTTGGCGCGGGGCGGGCGGATAATCCCTTCAGCCGCCGGTCGCAGGCGGCGGGCGTGGGCTGGCGCGCCGCCGACCTGCTGGCCGCCAATGCCGGGGGCGGCTGCTGGCCGGGCGAATCGCCGCTGGAATGTGAATACCGGGAAGCCCGCCCGGCGGTGGCGCTCATCATGATCGGCACGAACGATGTGGTGCAAAAGTCTCCCGATGACTACCGGCGCGGCCTGTCGCGCATCGTGGAAACCAGCCTGCGTTTTGGCGTCCTGCCGGTACTCAGCACCATCCCCACGCTGCATGGCTATGAAGATGAAGCGCGCGCCTTCAACCGCATCATCGTGGAGACGGCGGCGGCGCACGGCGTCCCGCTGTGGAATTACGCGCTGGCGCTGCGCGGCCTGCCCAACGACGGCCTGAGCCGCGACGGGGTACATCCCTCCACCCCGCCCGACCGGGACGCGGCGGCGGTCTTTACGCCGGAAAACCGCCTCTACGGTTACACCATGCGCAATCTGACGGCGCTGAAGCTGCTCCAACTGCTGCTGGACGAGGTGATGAATGACTAAATGGGACTGGCTGGAACGCCCGCCCGTGCCGTATACGCCGGGTTTTCTGCTGCGGGTGCTGGTCAAAGCGGCGCTGCTGTTCGCCGCGCTCAACGCCGCCTTCGCCCTGCTCGACCCGCTGCCGGCGCTCGGCCAGCTTTCGCTCTACAACCGCCTGTTCCCCGGACGCCCTCGCCTGCCCTACGGCGAAGACCCGGCGCGTTCGTATAACCTGAGCCTGTGGAACCTGAACGCCATGCTGGAATCGCACGAAGTCGCCCGGCCAAAAGCCCCCGACGAACTCCGCGTGCTGGTGATGGGCGACTCCAGCGTGTGGGGCGTGCTGCTGCGACCGGACGAAACGCTGGCGGCTTATCTGAACGCCGGGGGTTACGTCGCGCCGGATGGTCGAACGATGCGCTTTTACAACCTCGGCCATCCGATTATGGCGCTGACCAAAGACCTGATGCTGCTGGATGCGGCGATGGTCTACCGGCCCGATCTGATCCTGTGGCCGGTGACGTTACAATCGTTCCCGCGCAGGCAGCAGCTTGAAGCGCCGCTGGTGCAGCACAACGCCGCCGCCGTGCGCCGCCTGATCGCCGCTTACGATCTGGCGCTTGACCCCGCCGACCCGCGCCTGCTGGACGAATCGTTCCTGGACAAAACGCTGGTCGGGCGGCGGCGCGATCTGGCCGACCTGCTGCGCTTGCAGCTTTACGGCGCGGCCTGGGCCGCCACCGGCATTGACCAGTTTTACCCGGAAACCTACGACCTGCGCCGCTCGGACTTCGAGCCGGACGCCGCCTGGCAGGGATTAGCGCCGGAAACCGGGCTGCCGGAGGATTTCCTGGCCTGGGATGTGGTGGAGGCGTTTTTCGCGCGGGCGGGGGATGTGCCGGTGCTGCTGGTCAACGAGCCGGTGTTCATCAGCAGCGGCCAGAACAGCGACCTGCGCTACAACTTCTGGTATCCGCGCTGGGCTTACGACGCCTACCGCAGCCGCTTATTCGAGCGGGCGCAGGCGAACGGCTGGCCGGTGCTGGACGTGTGGGACGCCATCGCGTCGGACGAGTTTACCGACAGCCCGGTGCATTTAACGCCCGCCGGGTCGCGCCGGCTGGCCGACCTGATCGCGCCGGTTCTGCTGGAAACGCCCACAGGAGAGGGTTTCTAAACCCTCCCCTGCCGATAATCACCCCTGACCGATCATGAAGAAGACCTCCCGTGAGAGGTCTTCTCGTCTGTCATTCAAACTGCCAGCTGCCGCGCGTTCGAGGCGCAGCGTTAGGCCTGCCGGCTTATTCCGCCACTACCTCGTAGGCCACGCCGTCCAGCACCACGATCACCCGTTCACCCAGGGCGAAGTACTCGCTCAGTTCCGGCTTTTCGTCCAGCAGGGCGAAGTAATCGTCGCTCAGGAACACGACTTTCTGCGTCTGCATGGTGTCCGACTCGAAGGTGGTATCCGTCCACACGCCATCCTGCCAGAGGAAGGTTTTGCCGCCGACGGTTTGCAGCGGGTTAACAGGCGGGGCATTCATCTCCAGTTCTTCCTGCCCCACCGGGAGCATCGTCCCCGGAGGTGTGGCCGTCATAGCGAAGGGGACGGCCTCCATAGTCGGCGCGGCGGCAGGCGCCGGCGCTTCGGCAGCGGCCAGGCCGGCGAACGCATCTGCTGCGCCCACCGCCTGCGCCCCGGACGCTTCCAGCGACAGCGCCTTTGCGCCTTCGCTCAGATCCATCGCGGCGCGCTGACGCCCCTGCGCCGACAGGATGTCATCCTCCTCGATCAGGAAGCTGGTGTAGGGCGTGATAATGCCGTAGCGCACGCTCAGGCGCACGATGCTGTCTACCAGTTCGGGATTTTCGCCGTTCAGCCGGATATTGTTCAGCAGGTCGCCGATGCGCCGCGTCGCCCACAGCCGCGCGATGAACGGTTCGCCGCCCGCACGCCCTGGAAAGTCCAGGCTGCTGTAAGTGAAGCGCTGTGTATCGCTGCCGACTTTGCCGCTCAGGCGCACGCTGATGTCCTCAGCCTCGCCGCGATAGCGCCCCACGATGGTAAGCTGTGTCCCGGCGAACAGGTCTGGCAGCGTCCCCGCCGGATATACATCCTGCACCAGCAGGCCGCCAAAATCCAGCGCGATGTCCGTCAGCACCGGCGCGCCGATTTTGGCGAACAGACTGGCAACTTCTTCGTCAATGCGTTCGGTCGGGCGCACGTAAGACCCCGCCCCGCGAAAATCGCGCACAATCGAGTCCAGCAGGAAGGTGTCCACGTCATCGCCCATGCCGAAGGTGAAGATACGCACATTCGAGCGGGCAGCGGTTTTCAGGTTGGCGAGGATGGCCGCCGTTTCGGTCACGCCTTCGGTCGCCAGGCCGTCGGTGATAAAAAGCAGTGTGGTCGGGCGTTCGGCGTCGGCCATGCCCAGCGCCGTCGTCAGCGCCCCGTTGATGTCCGTCCCGCCCAGCGCCTCCTGGCCGCGAATCCAGTCAACCGCGCCTTCGGCCTGTTCCGGCCCTTCCAGGCGGCTGCTGTACACCCGCCAGCCGGTGCTGAACAGCACCAGATTGAAGCGGTCGGACGGGTTAAGATGCCGCAGCACGTATTCCGCCGCGCTGCGTCCCTGATCCCACTTATCACCCTCCATGCTGCCGGACTGGTCGAGGACGATAATCACATCTTTGGGGATGACAGCGTCCTGCGTCTGGCGCAGGGGCGGCTGCACCAGCAGCATGAAGAAGCCGTCCTCGTTGGCGCTCTCGCGGTAGGTCAGCAGATTGACGTTGATGGTTTCGCTGGCGATACCGTAGTACAGGCTGAAATCATCCTGCGGCACGCTGAAGCTGGATTCGTAGCCGGTGCGGAAACCCCGGTCGTCGCCGTCACGGGTGATCGAAATCGGGTGGCTGGGCGAGTAAATGCTGCTGATCGGGTCGTTGCCCCGCACCATCACGGCCACGCTCATCGCCTCGACCGGGCGCGGCGTCAGCAGGTTCGTCACCTTCAGCGGATACACCACATGCACCAGGCCGTTGTCCACTTCCAGGATGTGCGAGTAGCGAATCTGCACCCGGCGCGCTTCGCCCGGCGGGATGGGGAACACGCTGGCCTGGATGGCGCTGCTGCCGACGTATTCCAGCAGGGCCGGGTCGCGGTACTGGCGCACGATCTCGTTATAGATGCTGCGCGCCTGGTCTGCCGGCAGAATTTTGGCTTCAATCTCGACGCCGTTGATGAACATCACCAGTTTGTCCACCGCCGCGCCCTGCGGCAGTGGGAACATGAATGTGCCTTCCGCCAGGCCGTTGCCTTCGTTGACGAACTGAATGTCCACGTCGGTCGTGGCAATCTGGTTCTCGACCATGATGTTGACGCGGTGATAGTTGATCTTCAGCCATTCGGGATTGGTGAACACGCCGGGCTGCACCGGTATGCAGGGCGGCATGGTCGGGCAAGGATCAACCGTGCAGGGCGGCGCTATCGGGCAGGGGACATCCTGCCCGGCAGCCGGCAAAACAAAAACAAACAGCAAAAGCGGGAACAGATACAGCAGGCGTTTCATGATGACCTCCGGTGTCCTGATCGCGTTTCGGAAAGACCATTCGGGTTTCTACTCATCAGGACGCCGGAGACAGCGCTTTAGTTCCCGGCGGGTTTTTCCGGCGGCGTGAAGTTTTTGTCCAGCGCGGTTTTCATGAATTCCACATCTTCGGCCAGGAAGGCCGACATGTAAATACGCTCCAGCGTAAAATCCGGGTCGTGAGCATAATCTACCAGAAATTCCTTGACGCCCTTCACCAGGCCGGGGATGATCTCCTCAGACGGGCGTCCGCCGTGTCCCGCGCCGAAAATCGGCAGGATCAGGCTTTTGAGCGGCACATATTTGGCAGCCGCTTTTTGCTGCTCCTCATGCTCCGGCGTCCCTTCCGGCGCTATGACGCCTTTCTTCTCGTTGACATCAATCACTTTTTGCAGCGCCTTGCGGACGCAGCGTTTGATGCTGGCTTCGTTTAACACGCAGTCCATGTATTTGTCCGGGCCTTCACCGACCACCGAAACGGTCGCCGCGTGGAAGACGTAGCGCGCCTTACGCTCTGTACGCATCGCGCTTTTCGGATGCCCGGCGCTGGTGGCGATGACCGTCCCCAGGCCAACGGGCCGCGTTTTGAATTCAGGATTTTTGTCAATTATCAGGTCAAGTTCATCCTGAACGGTGTCCTGCAAAATACGCCCGGCATCATCCAGGTACGAGCCGTAATAACGAATAAGCGCCGAAACCGTTTTGGTCGAGTCGAACACCCGCGCCATCTGCATGTAGTCGTTTTCGGTGTTGACGTACACGTCAATATCTTTCATATCGAACATATTTCCGGCGGCCAGATAGATGCGAAATTCTCTGGGCTTTTTGCCATCCGCCTCGGCTTTGTAAGTATAAACGGCGTATTCCTGATTGGTCTCGTGGGGCTTGCCACGCCGCCCGGCAACCAGTTTATCCAGCCACTCTTTTTGTGTTTGGCGCGTTTTATTTTTTAGTTCCTCGATGGCATTCACTAAATCTTCCAGTTCTGCTTCGGTGCCGTTCAGCAGTTTGACATATTGCAGCGTTTGAAGATCGAAACGTTCCAGCGCCGCTTTAATGTCAAAGTCCCGGCGGGTCAGCACGGGCAGGATCGTCACCCGCGCCCCTTTCGCATAATCCACTTCCCGGTTCACCCAGTCCGACTCGGCGGTTTTGCCGGTGATGAGCAGCAGCAGAATATCGCTTTGGGGGATTTCATCGTAAATCTGCCGGTCCCAGGGTTCGCCGGCTTTCAGGCTGGTCACATCCATAAACACTTTGTAGGCCGGCTTGAGTGTGTCAGGCGGCGCCGGTTTTTCCAGGAATTGACGGATAGTGTTGGCGATGAAGTTCAGGCCGTCATCTTCGCCGGTTTTGTAGCTGATGAAAATTTTGGTTGCCCGTATCATGCTGCACTCCTCCGGGGTTTTGCCGATCAACATAATCTGAGATCATTGTACTGATTTGCATTTTAAAGCGCGACTTCTGGCCGGATGTAGCGTAATGATGCTATAGTTCACAGTGTCAGGGGTATTGCCAACCAGGAAGGATATTATGCCCAGCCGCGTCGAGATTATCGAAAAAGTTATCGCCTACAAGAAATTCTTCTTTAAGCTGGAAGAGGCTCGCTTCAAACACGAGCTGTACAACGGCGAAATGAGCGACGAACTGCTGCGCTTGAATCTCGAACGCGGCGACAGCGCAGCCGTTGTGATGTACGATACCGCGAAGGATTCGGTCATCCTCACCGAGCAGTTCCGCTACCCGACCTATGAAAAAGGCCCCGGCTGGATACTCGAAATCCCGGCAGGGACGATTGAAAAAAGTGAAAACCGCGATCCTACCGTCACCCTTCGCCGCGAGATCATGGAAGAAATCGGCTACAGCACGCGGGCGCTGCGCCATATCTGCACGTTTTACGTCAGTCCCGGCGGCACGTCGGAACGCATCCACCTGTATTACACCCAGGTATCGCCAAAGGATAAAGCGGCTGAGGGCGGCGGCATCATCGGCGAGGGCGAAGATATTCGCGTCCTGACCATTAAATTGGCCGAGGCGCTGGGGATGATCGCCGGCGGCAAAATCGTGGATGCCAAGACGATCATCGGCCTTCAATGGCTGCAACTCAACCGGAACAGATTACAGACCAGGTAGCGCCGGGCGATCAGGGTGTTCAGACCGAAAGTAAGCGAGACTTTGAGGAGTGACAAATGGCAGATATTCCACTCACCGACAGCGAAATCACCGAGCGGCTGGCGGGGCTGCCGGGCTGGCAGCGCGACGGCGACAAAATCGTCAAGACGTATAAGCTGCCCTCGTATCTGGCCGGGCTGGCGTTCGCGTCTGCCGTCGGCACACTGGCCGAAGGGCTGGGTCATCATCCCGACATCATCATCGGCTGGAAGAAAGTGATCGTCAGCTTTACGACCCACGACGCCGGGAACACAATCACCGCCAAAGACTGCGGCGCGGCGGCAGCTATCGAGGCGCTGCCGTTCAAGCCCGACTATTAAAAGCGCGTCGTGAACCTTCTCGTCCGGCTCTTCGGCCCCCCGCACGAATTTTTGCACCTGCTGGCCCTGTGGCTGATCGGGCGGCGAGCGGTTTCGTTCACGCGCAGCCACGTTGAAATCCCTGCCGACGTCACCACGCGCCAGTATGTGTTCGTCGCCGGGCTGCCCGCGCTGGTGTTCTGGAGCGCGGCGGCGGTCGGGCTGCTGGGGGCGCTGAACGCGCCGGACGCCGGGCGTTTTGTGATCGCGCTGATTGCGGCGGCGGTCGCCACCCTGGCCGGTATCGGCACGCTGGGCGATCTGCATCTTATCATCCTGCGTCTGCTGCAAGACCGCAGCCCTGAGCCTTAAGCGCCTCGCCCGCCCGACGATGTTATAACCGGCCATCAGCGGCCATTGCAGCGCGCTATCCGGCAAATTATACTCATCCCCAATTCACACACTGAGCAAGCCAGCTTCGCTCACTTATCTATTTCTGGGGGTTTCCATTATGCTTACAGAAATCACGACCCGTCCCGGGCCACAAGGGCAGGCGATCATCGCGCGCGATTCGGCCATTATGACCGGCGCGCTCACGCCTCGCTACCCGTTCGTTATCGAACGCGGCTTTGGTTCGCGCGTCTGGGACGTGGACGGCAACGAGTATGTAGACTTTGCGGCGGGCATCGCCGTGACTGCTACCGGCCACTGCCACCCGAAAGTGGTACAGGCCATCACCGAACAGGCGCAGAAGTTCATTCACATCGCCGGGACGGACTACTATTACGATGTGCAGGTGCGCCTGGCCGAAAAACTGGTGGAAATCGCGCCATTTGGCGGCGAAACCGCGAAGGTCTTTCTGACCAATTCCGGCACGGAAGCGGTGGAAGGCGCGATCAAGGTTGCGCGCTGGTACACCGAACGCAAGCACATCATCGCCTTTTATGGCGCGTTTCATGGGCGCACCCTGGGCGCGCTCTCGCTGACGGCCAGCAAGGTCATCCAGCGCGACGGTTTCTTCCCGCTGCTGCCCGGTGTGCATCACGTTCCGTATAACAATCCCTATCGCTGTATGCACGGGCGGCGCGAAGCGGACTGCCGCGAACACTGTATCTGCGCCGACTATATCGAGGATGTCCTGTTCAAGCGTGTCGTCCCGGCGGACAGCGTGGCCGCCATCATCTTCGAGCCGATTCAGGGCGAAGGCGGGTATCTGGTGCCGGATAAACGGTTCATCCAGCAGCTTCGCCAGATTTGCGATAAACATGGCATCCTGCTGATCGCCGACGAAATCCAGAGCGGCATCGGGCGCACCGGCAAATGGTGGGCGGTCGAACATCACGACGTGCAGCCGGACATCGTATGTTCTGCGAAAGGGCTGGCGAGCGGGATGCCGCTGGGCGCGGTCATCGCCCGAAGCCACGTCATGAGCTGGCCGCCCGGCGCGCATGGCTCGACCTTCGGCGGCAACCCGATTTCGTGCGCGGCGGCGCTGGCGACCCTGGGCCTGATCGAAAGCGGCTACATGCAGAACGCCGTCGAACAGGGGCAGTACATCAAGGATGCGCTGGAAGAGATGAAAACGATACACCCGTCGCTGAAACATGGCCGCGTGGATGGCCTGGGACTGATGGTCGGCGCGGAACTGGTGCTGGACGAAAAACGCACCCCGGCCAAAGACCTTCGCAACCGCGTCGAACGGATTGCGCTGGAAAACGGCCTGCTGATCCTGGGTGCCGGAGAAAATACCCTGCGCTTTTGCCCGGCGCTGATGATCGAGCGCGAAACCGTGCAGCAGGGTTTGGAGTTGTTCGACCGGTCGCTGTCGCAGGCCGAGCGTGAGGCCGGGCTGATATAACATTACTGTAATTGCTGGTTCTGTTCTGAACCTTCCCCACCCTTAAATCCCCTCACCATCGAATAGAAAGGGGACTTAAAAACCCGCAGCGACCTGTTTTGACCCCCTCTCCAAGACTTGGAGGGGGCAGGGGGTGGGGACTAGCAATCACGGTAACATTTTCTGCCACAGAAGGGGCGCGCCGCCGGGCGCGCTCTTTGATTTCCCTGCCAAGTCTGTTTATTACAGCCCCAATTTGTTAGAATGTGGTTGTCATGCTGCACCATCTGGCTCAAAGTGTGAGACATGGTGGAGAATAAGCTGCGCCTGCCGTACCCGGATGGCAAACACGGCCAGGTCATACCAATCTTAGAGCCGGGTTAAAAACCCTACCCGGAGGGAGTGCAAAGACTGGTCATGTGACCAGTGTGAGCGGGCTGAACGCCGAGGATAATATCAGTAACAGATTCCAGACTTTTTCACCTCGACAGTGAAGGCGCTCCTATGAACTCGATGATTGGTATGCCTGACAGCAACTTCGCCGACTGTGTTACGTATAACAGGGTAAGTACCAGATCAGCCGAGTTCTGGGCTGGAGCGGTAGACTACGTTGGGAATGCAATAATGTCTGATCCAACCGTTTTAGAATGGGTGAGCGCGGCGCTCGATGGCGACCAGGATGCCTTCGCCGAGATCGTGTATGCCTTCCAGGATGCGGTCTACAACCTCTGCTACCGGATGCTCGGCGAGCGCACCGAAGCCGAAGATGCTGCCCAGGAAGCCTTCCTGCGAGCTTTCTTGAATCTCCAGCGGTATGATCCTTCGCGTTCATTCAAGACATGGCTGCTCAGCATCGCGTCGAACTACTGCATAGACCGCCTGCGCCGGCGGCGTTTGCAGTGGCTTTCGCTGGATGACGAACCGACCGAAACCGGGCTGGCGCTCAGCAGCAACGATCCAGAGCCGGAGGATGCGGCGCTGCTTCGGGAACACAGCCAGGCCGTCCAGACATTGCTGAATGAACTCAGCCCGGAATATCGGGCGGTAGTCGTCCTGCGCTACTGGTACGATTACTCGTATGCGGAAATTGCGGACATCATGGATACCACCGAAAGCGCCATCAAGAGCCGCCTGTTCCGCGCCCGGCAAACACTGGCCGAGAGGTTGGATGCCCGCAAACCAACCGCCCGCCCGATCAACCCGCTACTGGAGAGTTTCTGATGGCGAACGAACAGCACCGACGGCTGATGCAGATGCAGGAGGCACTCGACGAGCAGCTTTCGGCAGAAGCGCAGCACGAACTCCTCAAACAACTCGACCAGGAACCTGACGCGGCGGCGCAGTACCAGCGCCTGCGCCAGGTAGACCAACTGCTTCACAGCGCGCCCCTGGAGCGCGCCCCGCAGCGTCTTGCCCTGAGCATCATGGCACGCCTGACCGAAACGCTCAAATCCAAAGAACAACTGGCGCGCACGTCCGGGTTGGCGACGGCGCTGGGTTTATCGCTGGTGGTGCTGCTGGCGCTGCCCCTGCTGGTGGCCTCGGCCTGGCTTTTTCTGAGCGCAGTCGGCAGCGCCGCTGCTCTCAGCAGCCTCATCCAGCAGATCGTCAGCCTGCTGACGGTGATGGTCGGCATCCTGGAAATTTTCGTCCAGAACGCGCAAACCATCGTCGCCGAATATCCACAGGTGCCGGTTCTGCTGGTGGCGCTGGTGCCGGTGGCGCTGTTCTGGTTGATGCGCTATGCGCTTAACCAGCAGTCGGATGAGTCAGATCGAGAACAGGGGTAGCGGTTTGCCGGATGCTGGCCGCTGCAAAGGACATACAGATGCGTAACGGTCTTAACCGGGTGATCTTTTTCGCCGCCGCTTTTGGTGTTTTTCTGCTGGCGGCGGTGCTGCGCCAATCAGCACTGCCCCAATTGGCTGCTCCGCCGGATAACATTCACTTCACGACCGATTATGAGCTTTCCGGCGTGATAGATGATGCGCTGGTGGTGATCGCCGAAACCGCCCGGCTCGCGCCGGACAGCCGCGTTATGGGGGACGCGGCGCTGGTGGGCCGCGCCGGCGCGCGCGTGGATGGTCAAGTTGACGGCAGTCTAACCGTGATGGGGGATAAGCTGGTGATCGGGCCGGGCGCGCGTGTAGCCGGCGACCTCGCCTTCATGGGAGGAACGCTCACCGTCGAAGGCGCGGTTGAGGGCAGCTTGACCGCCATCGGCTCGACGCTGGAGATCGCCCCGAATGCCACCGTCATGGGCGAGATTACCGCCTGCGTCGGCACGCTCAACGGCGATTTCGCCGGTTCCGACCAGACGCGCCGGTGCAGCGAACAAGACGCCTTGGGCGTTTTCGGCGCGCTCCGGCTGCTGGCCGAACAGACTGCCGCATCCGGCATTCCGGCATCGAGCCTGGCGAGTACGCTGCCGGTTGTCCTGGGGCTGGCGGCACTATCCGCGCTGGTAGTGACGGTTTTCCCGCGCCGCCTCGCTCGCATCGAAGAAGCCGTCCGGTCGGCGCCGCGCCGTCTGGTACAGGCGGGCTGCCTGACACTGCTGGCCGCGTTCGGCGCAATCGCCGGCGTGCTGCTGCTGCTGGCGCTGATGCCGCCGCTGGGACTGGTGCTGCTTCCGGTCGCGCTGCTGCTGCTGATCGGGCTGCTGCTGCTGGCGGCTACCGGCTGGATCACGCTGGCGCTGATAGTCGGCAGATGGCTGGCGCAGCGTTTCGCCGCCTCGCCGCTGCCGCCGCTGGTGGCGGCGCTGTTCGGCGGCCTGGCGCTGCTGCTGATCGGTTACGCGCTGGCGCTGACGCCGCTTGGCCTGCTGGTTGACCTGCTGTGCGCCATCGTCCTGGCGACGCTTGGCCTGGGCGCGACACTGCTCACGCGGGGCGGCACGCGCCCGGCGCGGCGGCGCGTCTTCGCTCAGGGATAATGTCCGGCAGGCCGTCTTTTCGCTCCAAATCGTTTGTGTTTATAATGAGCAGGGATTAACCGGACGCGGGCTGTACCTGGGCCTCGAACCCACCGCGCCCCCGGAATAAACGAATGGAGAGATATATGCGCCGCCGGATTATTACCGCCGTTTTGCTGCTTACGCTGGTTCTGTCCACCGGCACAGGGCTTCTATCCGCCCAGGAAGCGGCCACGCCTACACCGGAAGCCGCCGCCGAAGCCACGCCGGAAGCCACCGCCGAGGCCACCCCAGAAGCCATACTGGAAGATATAACCTACACGGTCGTCAGCGGCGACCGGCTCATCAAGATCGCGGAACGATTCGGCGTGACCGTTACCTGCCTGGCCCGCGCCAACCGCATCGTGAATCCCAATCTGATTTATATCGGCCAGAAACTCGTCATCACGGTCAGCTGCCAGGGCGGCGGCGGTGGCGAGGAAGACACGACCAGCGAAGATACGGCAGCCCGCGTCTGCGCCTTTGACCGCAATCCTGGCCGCATCGTCCGCGATGGTATCTATATCGTCCAGGTGGGCGATTCGCTGGATTTTATCGCCTGTGATCTGGGTATTTCGCTGGCCTGTCTGCTGGAGTCGAATCCGCAGATCACCAATCGCGGCCTCATCCGCGCCGGAGACCGGCTGACGATCAGCCCGGCCTGCCCCGCCTGGGAAGGGCCGATGTAGCCGATATTCCTGATGCGAAAGTTCTGCATTCAATCAGGCTTATATTGACTTCATTAATCTGCTGTGCTAGACTTTTTTGCACCAAATGGCTTGTGTCAGCTTGATTGCAGAGAGGGTGAAAGGCCATCAGTTCGATAAATTACCGCGTAAACGAGCAGATACGCGCACGTGAAGTTCGCCTCATTACCGACACCAATGAGAACATCGGGGTGGTATCGCTGCGGGCAGCACTGGAAATGGCCGAGGCCAGAGAGCTTGATCTGGTTGAGGTATCGCCCAACGCCGATCCGCCGGTATGCCGCATCATGGATTTTGGCAAATTTCAATACGAAAAGCGCCGCCGGGAACGCGAAGCGAAAAAACAGCAGAAGACGATTGAGATCAAAGAAATTCAACTGCGCCCCAAAACTGACCAACACCATCTCTCTTTCAAAGTGCGTGATGCGCGAAGCTGGATTCAACAAGGGATGAAGGTGCGGGTACGAGTGCGCTTTCGGGGGCGCGAGCGGGATTATCCTGACATCGCACAAGATCGAATGCTACAGGTCGCTCACGAACTGCAAGATGTCGCCATGATTGAACAGCCGCCGACGCTGGAAGGCATGACGATGCTGATGGTCCTTGCGCCTATACCGGACAAGAAAAAATAACTTCGGAGCAAAAGCGTGGCTAAGAAATACAAACTCAAAACGCATAAGGCAACGGCCAAACGCTTCCGCGTCACCGGGGGCGGCAAGGTCGTTCGCACCAAAGGCGGCAAAAGCCACCTGCGGCGGCGCACGCCCAAGCGTACTAAGCACCAGTTCAAGAAGATGCTGGTTCTGGAGAACAGCACCGACGCCAAGCGCGTGAAGCGGTTGGCCCCGTATCTCAGGCTGTACCGCCAGAACCCCCCCGGCTAAAACCGGCTTTTTATTGAAGCGCGAACCCCGGGGTGTCCACTCCGGGTGTTTGTTGTACAGGAGTAGGTTTCGTGGCTAGAACTAAAACCGGGTACGTCAGAAGACGCCACCATAAAAAAATCCTCAAGATGTCGAAAGGCCAGTGGGGAACTCGCGGACGTTTGTTCCGCCGCTCCAACGAGGCTATGCTCAAGAACCTGTGGTATTCCTACTGCCACCGCCGCGCGCGCGCCCGTGACCTGCGCCGCCTGTGGATCATCCGCATCAACGCCGCCGCGCGGCTGAACGGCCTCAGCTACAGCCGTCTGATTTACGGGCTGAAGAAAGCCAATGTCGAAGTTGACCGCAAGATTCTCGCGGACATCGCCGTGCGCGACCCGCAGACCTTCACCAAGCTGGTCGCCCTCAGCCTGCAACACCAATAGCCGGTGATATGCTGCCTGAACCGGGGTACGCACGTCGTACCCTTTTTTTGATTCCGCGCGGCGGTATAATGTGAACAGCGAAATAAAACCTTCGACCATGATAACCAGCCTGCAAAACGAAAAAGTAAAGCTGGCGCGCGCCCTGCAAGACCAGGCCAGGACGCGCCGCAAGGAAGGCCGGATCGTTCTGGAAGGCCTGCGACTGGTGCGGGATGCCCTCCAGAGCGGCCAACTGCCGGACTTCATCCTTTACAATCCCGACACAGCGGCCATCGAACCGCTGCGCGACCTGGGCGCAGCGTTGTACCCCGTCAGCGCCGAGGTGATGCGCCACGCCAGCAATACCCAGCAGCCGCAGGGCATCCTGGGCGTATTCCCTCTGCCCGCGCCTGTCCTGCCCTCACTGCCGGAACGCCTGCTCATCCTGGACTCGCTGCGCGACCCCGGCAACCTGGGGACAATTTTGCGGACGGCGGCGGCTGCCGGCATGGACGCCGTGCTGCTTTCGCCCACCTGCGCCGACCCCTACAACCCGAAGGCGCTGCGCGGCGGCATGGGCGCGCATTTTCGCGTGCCGATCATCAAAGCCGGTTGGGAAACCATCACTACTGCCTGCCGTGGCCTGACCGTTTACCTGGCAGACAGCGCCGGGCAGATCGGCTACCATCAGGCCGATTGGACGGCGGATTGGGCGCTTATCATCGGGGGCGAGGCGCGCGGCGCAGGCGACGAAGCCATGCGACTGGCACACGCTCGCATCAGCATACCGATGGCCGCCGCGACGGAATCGCTTAACGCAGCGGCGGCGGCGGCGGTTATTTTATTCGAGGCGGCGCGGCAGCGCGGTTTCCGTGATTGACTATACGGACTGTTGCCAGGGGGTAATCTTCCAGCTGCGGCAGCGCGAACAGGTCGCCAATCCGCAGCGCCGGGCCGGGGAACAGCGTTTCGGGGCAAATTCATCGCGCCTCGTCTCCTGTCCAGATATATTATACCGGAAACGCACCGGAGGTATCCCTGCGTGACTCGTTTCCTGCTCATACCCATGTCGCTGTTGCTGGTCGTGTTCGCGGCGTTGTCGGCGGCTGCCCGCGCAGTCGGCACATGGCAACCGCCGAATCCGGTGCTGACAGGGTTTATAGCAGACTGCGAGGACAAACCGCAGCCCTGCTGGTACGGCATTGTGCCGGGGGTGACAACCATGCACGAAGCCCGCACAGTATTGTCCAACCAGGATTACCATTTTATAGACTCAACAGGCTGGACGGGACGCGCCTTTATGCACTACCGATCATCCAACCGGATCATCAACTGCGGGGAAGGTTTATTTGATGCGGTTAATAACGAGTTTATTTATAAC
>JACAES010000107.1 GCA_013388735.1 Chloroflexota bacterium
AACGATGAGCAAAACCCTGGACAGCTTTGGAACGCGCGGCACGTTCGATACTGGAAGCGGTCAGGCGATCATCTACCGCCTGAACCGGCTGGCGGCGCAAGGCATCGGCCACGTCGAACGCCTCCCCTTCAGCATCAGAATTCTGCTGGAAAACGCTCTCCGCAACCTGGACAATTTCCAGGTGGACGAGGCCGCCGTCACGAACATCGCCAACTGGGCCGCCGCCGCGCCGCAGCCGGTCGAAATCCCCTTCAAGCCCGCCCGCGTCGTCCTCCAAGACTTCACCGGCGTGCCATGCGTGGTAGACCTGGCCGCCATGCGCAGCGCGATGGTTCGGATGGGCGGCGATCCGCAGAAGATCAATCCGATCATCCCGGTTGATCTGGTGATTGACCACTCCGTACAGGTGGACAGCTTCGCCCTGCCAGACGCGCTGCGTATCAACGCCGAATACGAATTCAAGCGCAACCGCGAACGGTACGAATTTCTCCACTGGGGACAGAACGCCTTCGACAATTTCCGGGTCGTGCCGCCGGCGACCGGCATCGTGCATCAGGTTAACCTCGAATACCTGGCGAAAGTTGTCCAGACCGGCAGCGAGGACGGCCAGCCCGTCGCTTACCCCGATACGCTGGTCGGCACCGACAGCCACACCACCATGATTAACGGCCTGGGCGTGCTGGGCTGGGGCGTCGGCGGCATTGAAGCCGAAGCCGCCATGCTCGGCCAGCCGATTTATATGCTCATGCCGGAGGTCATCGGCTTTAAGCTGACCGGCCAGCTCCGCGAGGGCGCGACCGCGACCGATCTGGTGCTGGTCGTCACGCAGATGCTTCGGAAAAAAGGCGTGGTGGACAAATTCGTGGAGTTTTATGGCCCCGGCCTCAGCCGGCTTTCGCTGCCAGACCGCGCTACCATCGCCAACATGGCCCCCGAATACGGCGCGACGATGGGCTTCTTCCCGGTGGATGACGAAACGCTCAGCTACCTGCGCCGCACCGGGCGCGACGAAAGCCTCATCCAACTGGTTGAGCGGTACGCCAAAGAACAGGGACTTTTCCGTACCGAGACCACACCCGACCCGGAATTCACCGATACGCTGGAACTTGATCTGGCCGCCGTCGAGCCGAGTCTGGCCGGGCCGAAGCGCCCGCAGGATCGCATCCTGCTGCGCGATATGAAAGCCGGCTTTGAAAAGGCGCTGCGCGCGCCGGTCAACGAGCGCGGTTTCGCCCTGGATGAAACCCGTGTCAGCCGCACCGCCACCATCCGGGACAACGGCCACAGCGCCGAGGTCGGTCATGGCGTCGTCGTCATCGCCGCCATCACCAGCTGCACCAACACCAGCAATCCTTCGGTCATGGTTGGCGCGGGGCTGCTGGCGAAAAAAGCCGTCGAAAAAGGGCTGACGCGCAAGCCATATGTCAAAACCAGCCTCGCCCCTGGTTCGCGCGTCGTCACCGAATATCTCGATAAAGCCGGGCTGACCCCTTACCTCGAACAGCTTGGTTTCCACACCGTCGGCTATGGCTGCACCACCTGCATCGGCAACAGCGGGCCGCTGCCCGGTCAGGTCGCTTCCGCCGTCCAGGAAGGCGATCTGGTGGCCGCCGCCGTCCTCAGCGGGAATCGCAACTTTGAAGGCCGCATCAACCCCCTGGTGAAGGCCAACTATCTGGCCTCCCCGCCGCTGGTGGTGGCCTATGCTCTGGCTGGTACGGTGGACATCAACCTGGAAACCGAACCACTCGGTTACGGCACGGACGGCCAGCCGGTTTACCTGCGCGACATCTGGCCCAGCCAGCAGGAGATCTTCGACACTGTTCAGCAGGCCATCTCGCCTGACCTGTTCAATAAACAGTACGGCAACGTCTACACCGGTAATGAAACCTGGAACGCCATCCCCAGCACCGACGAAGCCGTTTACAACTGGGACGACGCCAGCACTTACGTCCAGGAGCCGCCCTTTTTCGTCAACCTGTCGCTTGAGCCGCAGCCGATTCAGCCCATCAGCGGCGCGGCGGCGCTGGCGCTCCTGGGCGACTCGGTGACGACCGATCACATTTCGCCCGCTGGCGATATTGCCGTCAACAGCCCTGCCGGGGAATACCTGCGGGCGCGCGGCATCGAAAAAGCGGACTTCAACACTTACGGCGCGCGGCGTGGCAACGACCGCATCATGACACGCGGCACGTTCGCCAATATCCGCCTGCGCAACCAGATGATCCCCGGCAGCGAAGGCGGCGTCACGCTTTACCTGCCCACCGGCGAGCAGATGAGCATCTATGATGCCGCCATGCGCTACATTGCCGACGGCACGCCGCTGGTGGTGCTGGCGGGCGTTGACTACGGCATGGGTTCCAGCCGCGACTGGGCCGCCAAAGGCACCTATCTGCTGGGCGTGAAAGCCGTCATCGCCAAAAGTTTTGAGCGCATCCACCGCAGCAATCTGGTGATGATGGGCGTGCTGCCCTTGCAGTTTAAGGCGGGTGAGGGTTGGGATACACTCGGCCTGACCGGGCGCGAACGCTTTGACATCCTCGGCCTGGACGACAGCCTCCAGCCGCGCCAGATGGTGACGGTCAACGCCACCGCCGACGATGGCACGGTCAAAACCTTCGAGGTCGAGGTGCGTATCAATACGCCGGTGGAGATGGCGTACTACCGCAATGGCGGCATCCTCCATACCGTCCTGCGCAATTTCCTGAAAGCCTAATCGAACAAATCACCAACACGGGGCGCGGCTGTTGCGGCTGCGCCCCGCCCTATCTATTCAGCCGTTTAGCCAATCCATTCCTGCCACTGCTGCGGCATCGGCTTTTTCATCGCCTTCAGGTAAATGCTGGCCTTGCCGATGAACAGCATCAGCGCCTCGCGGTAAATGTGCGCTTGCACTGCCCTGGGAAGGACAAAACCGCCGCCCCGGTCTACCAGCGCGACCATTTC
>JACAES010000006.1 GCA_013388735.1 Chloroflexota bacterium
AGGGTATTGGCGAGACCGAGCCGGGCGCCGATTTGCTCATACAGCGGCAGGGCGCGGTCGTAGAAGGCGCGCGCCGCGTCCAGTTCATCCAGCCGCACGCTCAAGTCGCCTAAGGCCTTCAGGGTATTGGCGAGACCCGGCACATACCCGGCTGCTTCCGCGCTGGTGAGCGCTTGTTCCAGAAGCGGGCGATATACCGATGTGGACTGGTAAACGCGGAAATAATTATCCAGCGCGTTAAGCAGATCACAGGCCGGCTCAACTGCATGTTGCAGCGCCCAGTTTAACGCCGCCAGCAGGTTGTCCACATCAACGGTGATGCTTTGCAGGTAGTCCGTGTTGGTATGGTCGCGTTTCTGGCCGTGCGTATCGGCAAAATAGTCAAAATGGCGCGCGGCTGCCGCCTCCAGTTCGCCGCGTTCTTCCAGCAGCGCCCGCGCATAGGCCCGCAGCAGCCGGTGCTGGCTGTAGCGCGGTTTGGCCGGCGCCGCCTCCGCTCTCCCAGCCTCGGAGGGGCGTTCGGGAGAGGGGCCGGGGGTGAGGGCTTCCACTAACCCGGCGTCCAGCAGCGCCCGCAGCGGCGCGCGCGCCGCGTCCGGGTCGGCGTCGCCCCACAGCGCCGCCAGCGCCGCGCGGTCGAACGAGCCTTCCAGC
This sequence comes from Chloroflexota bacterium, assembly GCA_013388735.1. Classification (GTDB taxonomy): domain Bacteria; phylum Chloroflexota; class Anaerolineae; order Aggregatilineales; family Phototrophicaceae; genus CFX2. Next base: position 655 of record JACAES010000006.1, read on the forward strand.
GCCAGCACGCCCAGCGCCCTAAAGCGCCGTTTCAAGTCGTCCCTTTGCTCGTCGCTCAGGTCTTTGCCCAGGTTGTCATAACTGAGCCAGAGCGACTTTTCCAGGTTTTCGTTTTTGTCGTCCTCGCTCAGCTTCAGGTGGGCGAACGGGTTGTCGCCTTTGGTCAGCAGGCGCAGCAGGTCGTCGGCGTCGTCGGCGTAGCCGTTTTTCAGCTGCCGCGCCGCCAGTTCAATCGCCAGCGTATGCCCGCCCAGCCGCTCGCTGATGTCGCGGTAGCGATCCAGACTCCCCCTCTCCGCTGTGGAGAGGGGGTCAGGGGGTGAGGTTATGCCCGCGATCAGCGCCGCGCCTTCGTCGGGCGTCAGCAGGTCGAGCCGGATGTCCGCGCCCTCGACTTTTTGCGCCAGCGCGCCGCTGCGGGTGGTGATGAGCAGGCGGCAGGCCGTGCCTTCGATGGGGAAAAATCCCACCACGCGGTGATCCCACACGTCGTCCAGCACGATCAGGGCGGTTTTGTTTTGCAGCACCTTCGCCAGCGCTAGTTTAGCGTCATTTTCGGTCTGGTAATTGTCGCGGCTGTCATTAAAAACCGTCGCGCCGACATGGGCGAGCAGGGCGGCGGGGGTGGGCGTCTGGCCGACTTCGAGCCAGATGATGCCGTCGTGGAAGGTGCGGCGCACCTGGCAGTCGTGCGCCAGCGCCGCCGCCAGGGTGCTTTTGCCGATGCCGCCGTAGCCGAACAGGGCGGTCGCGCGGGGCGGCGCGCTGATGACCGCCGGCGCGATGGAGTCGGCGCACAGGGCGTCGCGGGCGGCCTTAAACGGCGCGGGGCGGTTGAGGTAAAAACCGGGCAGCGGCTTGACGTTCAGCAGCGGCGCGACCGGGGCGGGCTGCCGCAGCCGGTTCGACAGGTCGCCCAGGGCGGCGGCATAGGCGCGCGGCGGGCGGAAGTCAATCGCGTTGACGGACGCGAGATCGTCCGGGATGTGGCCGAAGTCCCCGCCGCGCAGCATGACGGTGATCGGGCGGCAGTGGTCGCGGGCGCACTTCATCTCCGCCTGCACCCATTCCGAGTCCTTCGCGCCCGGCCCGGCCACCAGCAGGAAGCGGTCGCAGCTGGCGATGGCGGCTTCGATTTCGGCGGAAAAGGACAGGCTGCGCGACGGCAGCGACACGCGATCCCACCAGACGGCGAAACCCGCCGCCGTCAGGTCGCTGCTCAGCCGCCGCAGCAGCGATTTGTCCGGGTCGTCGTAGTCCTCGCCATCGTCGGCGCGGGCGTAGGAAAAAAAGACGCGGATGGGCGGGGCGGCAGCCGGCGCGCCGGCGGTCGCGGGCGCGACGATGTACACCGCGCCGTAAAAAATCTGCGTGCCGAAGTTGGCGTTGACCGCGTTAAGCCGGTTAACGTCCGAATCGGGCATGGTTTCCCCCTGGTCTGGCCGGAGTCTGTAAGACTGTTCTGAGTATATAACGGTACAGGGGTTGGCGCACACCGATTTATGGGGGGAAGGTTAGACCGGGCGCAGAGGTTTCCGGCTCAAAGGCCGGTTGGTTGTTGGGGGCGGGTTTGCAGACCCGCCCCGTCCAGCGGGAGTAGATGGGAGTCGAACCCATCGCGGCCTGCTCTGCGCAGCCCGCCGCCGATTTTGAAGACCGGGGCATCCACCGGGACACATCCACCCCCAGACAGGTCACATTATACCCGCGCGTCACAGCCGCCAACAGGGTTAACTGAGGTGGTGTCGGCTGTACGCGGGCGCGCCATCCCACACACAGCCGCCTTTCCACGCAGCCCTCCGAACTGGTTTGTAAACCTTAACCGGGACTAAAAGCCCACAAATTTTATTTGCATGTAAGCTGCCGGTCGCTAAAATGAAAAATGTAAACGAACCCCTCAGTTTGAGGGGTTCGCGGCAAGGTTTTTGGGACTATACTGTTAATAGATAGTTTAGTTCCGGTTGTCAAAACGCCTCTACAGGATTTATCATGGGTAAATCGTCGTTGGAACAGGGTGAATACGCGCTGGGCAGTTATAAAGTGCGGTATGCCGATTGGAGCAATGGGGAATGGTTTGGCGTTGGCCCCTGGCTGAAGGTCATCGTCACCAACCGCCGGCTGCTGCTGTTCGTGGATGCCGGCACGCAGCGGGACGCCGCCCGGCGCATCGAGCCGGAGCAGATCAAGCAGGTATGGAATCTGTGCCTGGGGCGGCGCGACGGCGTGATGGTCAAGCTGAAGGATGGCTGCCGCCTGTATATGCTGGTGGACTGGAGCCAGGGTAACAAGCTGGTGAAGGACATCAACGAAATGCTAACGCCCCCGCTCAAGCCGCGCATTGCTCCCCGGTTGCAGCCTTCGTGAACGGCTGTCGGTTGGATTGCGGTTATAATATCCGGCCAAACCGGCCAGCCGCAGCGAACTTCGCCTACAATGGTAAAAAGAACGCACAGTGAGAAGCGAGCCAATCGTGCCAGCGCCTCTGCCCACCCTCATACCCGGTGAACACCTGCTTGGACAATACCAGGTGACGATTGCGCGTTACACGCTGTCGGGTTGGACGAGTACGGTGCCGCCGCTCAACGCGGCCATCACCAACTTCCGGCTGATCTTGCAGCCGCAGACGCGCCGCCCGTATGCGCCGGCCAGCATCCCCAGCACCTACATCGTCAAGGTCTGCGACGTGCTGCTCGATCACCGCCCCGCTATGTTCATCTCGCTGAAAACCGGCCACCGTCTGTATCTGTTCGCCTGGTGGAGCCAGGGCGAAACACTGGCGGACGCGCTGCGCGCCATGCTCACGTCGCCCATCGGCAGCACTTCCTTCCACCACCAGCTTCGCCATGCCGACGTGGAGCGCATCATCCGGTTTATCAGCCGGTTATAAACTTTAAAACAGGCGCAGTTGAGTCGGTTTTTCCGGCGGTTTGGGTTCGGCGGGCGCGGCGTCCGGCTTCGTCTGGGCCGCGCGCTGCTGTTTGACCTGTTCCAGCACCTCCAGCAGCCGTTTGAAGTCCTCTTCCATGCCCCGGCGCAGGTCGGGGTTACGCAGCACCGCCGCCGGATGGAACAGCGGATAATATGCCCGGCCATCCTCGAACTTCGGCTGGCCGTGAATCTGCGTGATTTTGCCGTTAGGGAAGTAGCGCGCCATGCTGAAGCGCCCCAGCGTGGCGATCACCAGCGGGTTGATGACCGCGATCTGCCGATCCAAATACGGTTTGCAGGCCAGGATTTCGTCCGGCAGCGGGTCGCGGTTATCGGGCGGGCGGTGTTTAACGACGTTGGCGATGAACACCTGCTCGCGCTTGAGGCCGATTAAATTCAGCAGATAGTTCAGGTAATCGCCGGAGCGCCCGACGAACGGCAGCCCCAGGCGATCTTCGTGAAAGACCGGCCCTTCCCCGATGAACATAATCTGAGCGTCCGGGCTGCCCGCGCCCGGCACGGCGTTGGTCGTGCCTTCGTACAGGCGGCACAGGCGGCAGGCGCGCACCTCGTCGGCAATGGCGGCCAGCGCCGCCGCGCGGTCTTCAACCATCGCGCATCCTTTTTGATTCAGATGAGCTTATCTTACCGCCAGCCGCCGGGGAATGCAATCAGGATACAAGCGCAGGGCAAACGCATCGAACTGTAATTTCGCAACCGCCACGTCGTGGCTGGGTGAGGGGGAGGAAAGCGCGTTTGTGTGCGTTTTCACCCCTCTCCCGGTGTCGAAGGCACGTTCGGGACAGCGGATGGGGGTGAGGGCAAAAAGCGGGCCGGCGTAAAAAGCCGTTTCAGCGCCCTGCTGGAGTGGCAAAGCACATAACAGCCTGCCGGGCGCGCACGCAGGCGCATCCCTATTTGTTGAATTTGCCGCCGCCGCCAAAAATGCTGCTGCCCAGTTTGAAGCCGTGTTCCTTCAGCCGGTCTTCAAAGTTCGGGCGGAAGCCGGTCGGCTCAAGCTGGCCGCCCCCGGCGTGCGAGTAACCCGCCCCGGTCTGCCCCGGCGTGCGGTACAGGAAAATATCCTGCAAGGTGATATTTTCGCCTTCCATGCCCTGCACTTCGGTGATCTGCACGATCTTGCGGCTGCCGTCCTTCAGGCGGCTTTGCTGGATGACCAGATTCACGGCGCTGGCGATCTGCCGCCGGATGACGATCACCGGCAGATCCATGCCGGCCATCAGGCACAGCGTCTCCAGGCGGGACATGCAGTCGCGCGGGCTGTTGCTGTGGACGGTGGTCAGCGAGCCGTCATGGCCGGTATTCATGGCCTGGAGCATGTCCAACGCCTCGCCGCTGCGGCACTCGCCCACCACGATGCGGTCGGGGCGCATACGCAGTGAACCTTTCACCAGGTCGCGGATGGTCAGGCGGCCTTCGATGCCGTCGCCGCCGGGGATGGGCGGGGCGGTTTCCAGGCCGACCACATGCCGTTGTGTAAGCTGAAGCTCGGCGGCGTCCTCGATGGTGACGATGCGTTCTTCTTCCGGGATGAACGAACTGAGGACGTTCAGCAGTGTGGTTTTGCCGGAGCCGGTGCCGCCGGAGACGACCATATTCAGGCGCGACACCACGCAGGCTTGCAGGAATTCGCCCACTTCCTGGGTGAACGAACCGAAGCGCACCAGGTCTTCGACCGTGAGCGGCTTGGACGGAAACTTACGGATGGTGATGGTTGTACCCTTCAGCGCCGAGGGCGGCATAACGATATGCACGCGGGAGCCGTCCGGCAGGCGGGCGTCCACCATCGGGTTAGAGCGGTTGAGCGCGCGCTGAAGCGGGCGCACGATGCGCTGCGCCGTCCACTGGACATGTTCCTCGTCGTCGAAAACGACTTCGCTTTCGCGCAGTTTGCCCTTCTGTTCGGCGAAGATCATGTCCGCGCCCGTGACCATGATCTCCGAAATGTTTTTGTTCTGCACCAGCGGTTCGATTGCCCCGAAACCCATCAGGTCGTTGAGCAGGGCTTCTTTCAGTTCTGCGAACTCCGGCGGCGAAAGCGTGATGCCGGCTTTTTGCAGCACCGTCGTCAGGCGTCCAATCAGCAGGTTTTCCTTTTCGGTGTCGCCGCGCCGCCACTGGTCGGCTTCGTCCGGGGTTGCCAGCAGTTTAGGTCGAAGCTGCTTGCGCAGTTGGGCGACCCTGGGGGTGGTGCGCTGCTTGGGCGGAATCTGGTAGGCGGGCTGTTCTGGCGGCTTTTCTGCCGCTTTGGCTTCCGGCGCAGGGGCTGCTGCCGGTTTTTCCTCAGCTTTCAACGGCGTAACGGCTGCTGCCGGCGGGTCAATCTCCTGGACGGCGCGTTCCTCCGCCGCTTTTTTACTCTGTTCGCTCATCCGGCGCTGGAGAAATGACGACATACCCTGAACTCCTGATTATGCTACGTCCAGTGTACGCCGAAATAAGGTTGGCAAGCATAAAAGATTCGACGGGTTGGAAACCTGAAAGGGGCGAACCGGCGGCCCGCCCCTGGGAAGTCAGGACGCCGATTGCAGGAATGTTTCCAGCGCCGCGCGGCTGGGCAGCGACGGGATCGCGCCCAACTGGGTGGTCGCCAGCGCGCCGACCGCGTTGGCAAAACGCAGAATCGAATCGAGCCGGTTGATATAATCCGCGCCGTGTTCCAGTAGACTCACCAGCAGCCCGGCCACGAAACCATCACCGGCCCCGGTTGTATCCAGCGAACGCACGCTGAAGCCCGGCACATGAACCGGCTGGCCGCCGCGCGGGTAGGCGGTCGCGCCCTTCGCGCCGAAGGTGAGGGCGATAAGCTGCATCTGCGGACGCCACAGCGGGGTGACATCGCGTCCGCCGGTCAGAAATTCCAGCTCGTCGTCACTGATTTTGAGGATGTGCGCGTGTTCCAGCCCGGCCAGCATCCCTGCCCGCGCCGCTTCAGCGTCCGGCCACAGCGACATACGCAGGTTTGGGTCGTAGGAAATCATCAGCCCGGCGTCCTGGGCAGCCTTCACCGCCGCCAGCGTAGCCGACCGGCTGGGTTCGGAGATCAGGGTGATCGAACCGTGATGGAAGATTTTTCGCCCGGCGATCATGTTCACCGCCACGTCTTCCGGGCGCATCAGCATATCGGCGCTGGGATGCCGGTAGAAAACGAAGCTGCGTTCGCCCTCCGCCGTCAGCGAAACGAAGGCCAGCGCCGTGCGCGCCTGCTCCGAAAAACGCAGGCCGGCCACGTCCACGCCTTCGGCTTCCAGCACATCGGCCAGGAAATGCCCGAACGGATCATTGCCGACCTGCCCCAGAAAGACGCTTTCGTGTCCCAGGCGCGATACCGCGACGGCCACGTTAGCAGGCGCGCCGCCCGGCGCTTTCTGAAAGCTGAAGGCTTCCCCCACGCTGACGCCGTGCTGCTGCGCCACAAAATCAATCAGCAGTTCGCCAAAACAGACCACGCTCATAGTGTGAATATCCTCTCCGAACCAGCGATTAAATCCCCAAAAGGCCATTTGAAAAGCAGATTATTGTCGGCGGGTTTTCGGGGGAAGGGTCGCAGACCCTGCCCGACAATGCCGCAATGCACACCTCTTTTGAAGTGTAGGGGTGGGGTTTTAAACCCGCCCGCAAGCTTTTCAGATGGTCTCTAACAATGCCGCCAGCGCCCGCCCGGCTTCCAGGCCGGACAGCGCCGCGCCCTCAACGCGCGGGCCGCCAAAAGCGTCCCCGGCAAAAACCAGCGGCGGCAGCCCCGCCGCCCGCAGATAACGTTCAGGATGCAGGACGGTCGGCAGCGCGTAGCGCCAGGCTTTAAGCTGCGCTTCCCGCACGCCCGCGCCGGGCGCTAAAAACGGCTCAAGCGCCGCCTGCAGGGTCGCCAGCGCGTCGCGTTCCGTCGTCTCCCACAGTTCGCGGCTGGACTGCGGCCCGGTATGGACGGTAATCACCGTCGCTTCCGGCGAAATGCCCTTACGCCGATTGTCTGCTATCCAGCTAATCCACTCGTTGGGGCGTTGCACCGCGCCGGGTTCGGGCAGGTTCACATCGCCATCCACCCAGAACAGCCCCGCCAGGCAGGGCGCGTATTCGATGCGCTGGAGCGCGGCGCGGTCGCTTTCGGTGAAGATGTCCAGGTCGAGCAGTTCCAGCGACCGGGGGACAGGCGCGGTCAGGACTACTGTCCGGCAGGCGTAAAGCCGGCCATCATCGGCGCGCGCCTGCCAGCCGTCACCCGCCGGCGTCAGCGCCGCCAGATGCAGGCTAGTTTCTATCGTCACTTCCGGCAAAAGCCGACGCGCGAGGTGCTGCGCCAGCGCGTTCATGCCCCCCTGGATGATATAACGGGGATGGCCGTTGGCCGGTATCGGGTCGCTCGACCCGTCGCCGAAGCCGTTTGCCCAGGGCAGGGCGATGCCCTCCGCCAGCCAGCCGGCCACCAGCGTTTGAAACTCCGCCGAACGGGCCGTAAAAAACTGCGCGCCATGATCGCCGCGCCCCGGCCCGATGCGCCGCGTCGCCAGCCGCCCGCCGACGCGCACGCCTTTTTCCACCAGCGTGATCCGCAGGCCGCGCCCGCGCAGAGTGCCGGCGGCCATCAGTCCCGCCATGCCCCCGCCGATCACCAGCACATCGGTCTGCTCTACTGCCATAACTGCCTCCTACTTGCTGACGTTGACTGCCGCCAGCCGCATAACGTCGCCCCAATCCAGACCTTCGCCCCCGCCATCCTCGATGACGGGCAGGCGCCGACCGGTTGACCAGTTATAAACCGCCAGCTCCAGATGATAATACCCCGGTGCGACCTGCGGTGGGATGTCCAGACAGGGCGAAACATGTATAAAAGCACCTGCTGCCCATGACCCTAACCCGGCGTCCTGCTGCGCCACCGACCTGCTCCCGGTGATATCCACCAGATGCAGCCCGGTCGAGAAGCGGCCATCCAGGGTTTCGAGCGCCTGGAGCGTGAAGTCGCTGCACAGGCTGTCGCCCCGCCGCAGGTCGAACTGCTGCCCGGCGTCCGGGCCGTCCACATAACGCGCCTGATCGCCAAACCGGAAGCGAAGGTCGCCCGCCGCGCCCCGGTCGAAACGGTAAAAGATCATGTTCATCAAAGCGGCGCGGTAGCCCGACCCCCGTTCCGCATCCAGCAGCGTGACGATGTGCCAGGTTTTGGCCGTGTTCACCGGCAGCGCCACCCACACCGACTCCACCGCGTCGAACACCGCAACCCGTTCGCGCACTTCTTCAGCATTGTGCAGCCGCCACGCCAGATCGAGCGAAATGCCCCGGCGCAGATGCAGCGCGCGATCATAAAAAGCCGCCGGGCTGTACGGCGCGAGATCGGTGATGGCCGGTTCGAGCGGGTCGCGGGCGGCGATCACCTGCCGGATGACCGTTTCCCAGGGCGGTTTGCCCGGCCAAAGCGACGGGTAGGCGCTCAACTGCGCGGCGGCCAGCGCCAGCAGCAGCGCCGCCATCACCGGCAGCCGCGTCCGGCGCAGGCCGTAAGCCAGCAGCAGCGCCCAGGCCGGCAGCGCCGCGATGGTGTAGCGCACCTGGTACACCGGCGCGGCCCAGGCATTGAGCGCCAGCAGCGCCGCCGGGGTGAGCAGCAGCCACAGCGCCAGCAGCGGCAGCGCGCCGCGCGGCTTCGGGCGAATGAGCGCGCCCAGTCCCGGCGCGAACGGCAGCAGCGGCAGCAGCCAGTGGCCGCCGGTGAAGATCAGCGCCAGCGCCGCCAGCGTCCCCCAGTCGGTCGGCACGGGCAGCGCCAGCGGGCCGTTGGGGTTGGCGCGCATCTGGTCGGCAAACACCGGCAGCCAGGGTGCAAACAGCGCCAGCGCCAGCGCGAACGGCAAGACCCCTCCCCAACCCCTCCCCATCCTGTGCAGAAAGGCTTTAAGGCCGGCATCGCCGGCTTTTGGGGTGGAATAGTGGTCAGACGAAGTTTCCGCCGCCGTTGAATCAAGCCGTCCTGACCGCCGTACCGGGCAGGGCGGGAAAACCAGCCGGTGAACCAGCTGCGCCAGCGCCAGCAGCGCCCCGGCGTAGTGCGTGTACAGCAGCGCCGCCAGCAGCCCGGCATACAGCAGCCCGCGCCGGACGTTCGGGCGCGCCCGCCAGCGCAGGTAGCCCCAGGTCGAAAGCGTCCCCAGCCCCAGCAGCAGGCTGTACATGCGCGCTTCGCGGGTGTAATACACGAAAAAACCGGCGGTCGCCACCAGCGCCAGCGCCAGCAGCCCGGTTTGTGCATCGAACAGGCGCATACCGGCGGCATAGGTCGCGGCCAGCGCCAGCAGCCCGAACAGCGCCGACGGCAGGCGCAGGGCAAAAACCGAATCGCCCGCCGCCAGCGTCCAGCCGTCCAGCAGCAGGAAGTACAGCGGGGGATGCACGTCGCTGCGCACGCGCGCCAGCGTATCGGCCACATACGGCGGCTGAACCGCCCAGGCCGTCCATGCTTCGTCGTTCCACAGGCTTTCGTCCAGCAGGCCGGACGCGGCCAGCGCGAACGCGACCAGCAGTGCCAGGCTCGCCAGCATCACCCGCGCCGGTCGCGCGATCACAACTCCTCACCGGTATCGCCGTTGCCGCCGTTATCATCCGGCTGCGGCGGGCGGCTGTACAGCCACCAGAAAACCGTCTCCGGGTAGGCCGCTTCCAGCGCCGCGTCCCAGATGAACCCGCACGGGCGCACGTAACGCCGCATTCGCGCGTCGGTTTTCTGCACCCTGGCGATCAGGCCGGCCTCCCGTACCGCCTCTGCCGGCGCTTCGTCCAGGATGTCCTGCACGATGGTGCGGCGCAGCGCCTCCGGCAGGTAAGCATTGGCGCACAGGCGCGGGTCGTCGTCACACTCCTTGAAGTAGGTGTTCAGGTTGTTCAGGCGCGATTCGGCTTCGCGCAGCATTTTGCTGGTGTAGTGTGTCTGCCATTCTGCGCGCACGGCGTCGTGTTTGGCTTCCACCTGCTGGAACAGATCAAGCTGGGCTTTGGTCATCCGGTTTTGTTGCAGGCGCAGCCGCCGCAGCCGCATCAGCAGCGCCCCAAGCGTCAGGCTTGGCAGGCTGCCGCCCAGGGTCTGGTAGAGTTCATCCCGGTAGATGTAGGGGATCAGGGCTTCGGACATCGAACGCGCTTCCTTCAGATCGCGTTCGATGGAATAATTTTGTTCCGCCATCGCAAAACCTTTCCGGTCGCTTCAATATCGCCACATTTTTACATCATTCGGGCGATTTTAGCATCCGGGCTTTCGGAGTTTGCGCCATCTATGGTAAAAACAAACCGGATGTTGGATCGTCTGGAAGGTTTTTTATGGTCACTTGCCGGGAACTGGTGGATGAAGTCTCGCGCGTGGTCGTGACGTTTTTGTCGTGGGCGAGCGGGCTGGCGCTGGTGGGCTATCTGGCGGCGCGTTTCGCCATCGGCGACCGTTTCTGGGCGGTGGCGCTGATGAGCAACTTTGCCATCTGCTGTTTTCTGCCCCTGTTAATCCTCATCCCGCTGGGGCTGGTGACACGTTCACGGTCGGGGCTGCTGATCGTCCTGCCGCTGGCGGCCATCGGGATGCTGTCGTTCGCGCCGATTACCCTGCCGCGCACCATCACGCCGACCGAAACGCGCACACTGCGGGTGGTCACGTTCAACGTCTACCAAGCCAATGACCGGCTCGACGCGGTGAGCGGCTGGCTGGAGTCCACCGGTGCCGACCTCATTTTTCTCCAGGAAGCGCCGGACGATTATATTGAAACGCTGAATGACCGGTTCGCCGGCAGCTACCCGTACCGGGCGGCACAGCTCAGCCCGGAATCGCCCTGGGGCAATCTGCTGCTGTCGCGTTTCCCGATTCTGGATACCGAGAATCTGGACGAAACAGGCGACGGCTCACCCAACACGCAGCAGCGTTACCTGCTGGACGTGGACGGCCAGAACCTTGCTGTCTATAACGTAGACCTGGCCTTCCCGGTCGGGCAGGTGCGTTTTCAGATTCCACTGCTCAGCGCCCCGCTCAATACACTGGTGGCCGGTTACGACGCCACCACGCGCGATTATCAGATCGAACGCCTCATTTCGCGCGTGAGCGAAGAACCGCAGCCGTTCATCGTAGCCGGGGACTTTAACATGAGTAGTTCCACGCTCATCTACAACCAGCTGGCCGCGCACATGAACGACGCCTTCCTCAATGCCGGCTCCGGCTTCGGTGGAAGCTGGCCGGTTCCGGCTGCCGGCACCCTGTTCCCTTCGTTTATTCCGCCGCTGCTGCGGGTGGATTACATCTGGTACAGCGACCATTTCCGCGCCATCGAAGCCGAGCAGGGGCCGCGCCTCGGCTCTGACCATCTGCCGCTGTTGGCCGTCCTGGAAACCGCCCCGTGACCGGCGGGCAGGCCGGTGTTAAAATGCCGTTTTGCTGTGCCGGGTAAGGAGGCATTTTTGATGCGGAAATGGCTTCGGCTGCTGCTGGTCATCGTTTTGGTGCTGGCGGCTGACCAGATCAGCAAACGGGCGGTGGTCGGTCAGGTCACGCTGGGCGCGTCCATCCAGACGGTGTTCAGCCCCTTTTTCCAGATCACCCGCAGCCAGAACACCGGCGCATCGTTCGGCTTTTTGCCGCAGGCCGGCGATCTGTTCCTGGTGATCGCCATCGTCGTTGTGCTGGCGATGGTCTGTTTTTATCCGCGCATCCCGCAAAACGCCTGGCTGATGCAGGTCGCTACCGGCCTGGTGTGCGGCGGGGCGCTGGGCAACGCGCTTGACCGGCTTGAATACGGCCACGTGGTGGATTTCATCCATTACCAGATTCCCGGCCTCATTTCAAATGTCTCCAACCTGGCCGACCATGCGATTGTGCTGGGTGTGATTCTGCTGTTCGTGGACAGCTGGCGCACCGAACGCGCCGAAAAACGCCGCCAGGCCGCCGCCCCGGAAGACGCCGCTCCGCCGGTTTAATCAGCCGCGCTTCTGCGCCCACACAAACAGCGCATTGCCGGATACACTGCCGCCGCCCTGCCGCCCTTCGCTGAGCGCCGAAACTGCATCCAGCAGATAATGATTGGCCTGCCGCAGCAGCCGCCGGGGCAGCGATACCGGCCTGGCCGCCGGAATCATCGGCACGCTGGTGGCTGGCGCGGGTGCTGCGGCGCGGGCAGCCCGCAGGTCGCGCAGGGGATTCGGCAGCCGCGAGTCCGGATTCCAGCTGGACATCACGCGGATGTCCAGCCCCAGTTCCGTCAGGCAGCGCCGCAGGAAAGCCGGGGTGAAATAATACAGGTGTTCGATGATGAAACCGCGCCACCGCTGGCCAGTCAGCCGGGACAAGCGGTATTCCCACGAGTCGGGGTTCGGCACGTTGAACATCAGCACGCCGCCGGGTTTGAGCAGGGCGGCGCTGTCGCGCAGGGTGTCCATCGGCGCGCGCAGGTGTTCCAGCACGCTCAACAGCGTAATCACATCCAGCGAGGCGGGCGCGAAACCCATCTCGCGGAAGTCGCCATGATACACCGGCACACCCAGCAGCCGGCCGGCTTTTTCCGCCGCCACGCCGGAAAGCTCGCTGCCGGAAACCGTCCAGCCGCGCGCCTGCGCCAGATGCAGAAACTGCCCCGCGCCGCAGCCGATGTCCAGCACATGCGGCTGTGGGACGGCCAGCAGGGCGGCGATCCGGTCGAGATACAGGTTCGTCCGGCGCGCCTGATCGCTTTCAAACGCCGGCGCCGCGCCCTTGACGGCGTACACCGTGTCGTAAAAACGGGCGACCGCGTTTTCGGTCAGGCGCGGGTTCATGTACACCAGGCCGCAGTCCTGGCAGCGGCAGAAGCGCACCGCGCCGGTTTGAAAGCGCAGCGCCGCCGCGCCCAGCCGGTGCATCGGCAGCGCCAGTTCGTCCACCGGGGGCAGAACGGCCAGCGGTAACGTCCGGCTGCCGCCGCAGCAGTCGCACACGACGGTTTCCAGGTCGGGGCTGTCCGGGCAGGGGGTCGGGTTCTGGATGCTGTGGCTGAAGATCGGCATGAGCCAGTCCTGATTTGCGGTAATCCGAGCGCGCCGATATTATACAGGTGTGAGCGCACCCGCAATAGATAGGGAAATCAACATGCGTAAATCGGGCGTTTTGCTGATCGTAACCGTCATCCTGGTTCTGATGGCTGTGGCGGCCTGCCAGGTCGTGCCGGGGACGGGCGACAGTTCCAGCGATGCCGCCGCCGCGCAGAAGTTTCTGCCCAACCTCAGCGGCTACGCGGCGACCGAAGCCAGTAACATCCAGGACGCGCTGACCAAAGTCGGCGCGGGCGCGTCGGTGCTGTCCGGCAACCTGCCGCTGGCGGCGGCCATCGCCAAACTGGACGATACGCTGCGCTGTTATCAGAATGTGGGCGCAGTGGCGGTTCGCGTTTACACCGAACAGGACATCGTTCGCGCCGTCACCGCCGCCAGCGTGCCGAAAATCGGCGTGGTGGGCGTGGTAAACACCACCCGCCTCCAGCGCAACCTGTTTAGCTGCGTGTTAAACACCGGCGGCGGCGCACAGGCGCAGGCGCAGGGGGCGACGATTGAACCCTGCGGCGGCTCCGGCAGTTTTACCGCCAACGGCGAAAACTTGCAGTACGTATATGCCGCCACCGCGCCGGATCTGTGCAGCGCGATTCAGGGCAGTTTCCCGCGCCAGTAGGGGCTGGCGATACACATGCTAAACCGTTGACGGGCTTTCGCCCGTCTGGGGGACGCGCGCAGCCGGTGACAGGTTCAAACGAGGCGCGCTGCGGCTGGCCGTCGCCGAGGTGATGAGGACGACCGCCGTCACGATCACCGCTGCCGCCGCCAGCATTTGCGGCGTGAATACTTCACCGCCCAGCGCCCAGCCCAGAAAAACCGCCACCACCGGGTTGACGTAGGCATAGGTCGCCACCCGGTTGGGTGGCACGACCTTCAGCAGCCATATATACGAGGTGAAGCCCAGGATCGAACCGAAAACGACCAGGTAGCCCACTGCCAGCCAGGACTTGAGCGAAAAGGTTTCCAGGCGCAGGCTGCCCCATTCCCCGGCCAGCAGGCTGGCGATCAGCAGCAGCACGCCCCCGGCGAACAGGTTCATGGCCGCGCCCAGCAGCGCCGACGGCGGGGCCGGCAGCCGCCGCGACAGCAGCGAACCGGTCGCCCAGGCGAAAGCCGAAAATACCAGCACCAACGCCCCGACCGGGTTGACTTGATGTTCGATTTCCCCCGGCCCGATCAGCAGCACGACGCCGGCAAAACCAATTGCCAGCCCGGCGAAGGCGCGGAAGCCAGGCCGCCCGTTACCGAAAAACAGCCATCCCAGCAGCGCCATCCACAGCGGCACAGTAGCAACGATCAGCGCCGCCGGGCCGGACGGCACGGTTAGCTCCGCCCACATGATGCCGCCGTTGCCGGCTAAAAAGAGCAGGCTGCCCACCACAAACGACGCCCGCCAGTGAACCCGCGCCGGCGGCTGCGCGCCGCTGCGCCGGGCGATGACGTACAGCAGCGCGCCCGCGATCACGAAGCGCCCTCCGGCGGCGAAAAACGGTGGCATCGTTTCCAGCGCGAACCGCATTCCCAGATAGGTGGATCCCCACAGCAGGTAAACGGCGGCAAAAGCCAGATAAATCCGTGAGCGCGGCACAGCCGGTGTCGTCATCGCCTTCCCTCCTTAAAACGGCGGTAGGGGCGCAAGGCACGCCCCTACATTCTCGCATTCTATCAAAAATGCCGGCGTAAAAATATGCCGTTTAAGACCATCTAATTCGTGGCCGGATTGTTTGTCCGGCGCGAATACTCTATAGTTAAACCCGTTAGCGGCGGTTCGGTTCTATCCCGAATACGCGGCAGTGTATCCCTACAGACCTTCCCTCAGGGTAAATTTGTCTCCGGTCTGGACGCCGAATTCGGGGGGAACGGGGTATACCTGCTTTTAGCCCTTCTCCTCTGAATTCGGAGGACAAGGGTTGGGATGAGGGGGTCTGGCCGGCGCTGTTGATCGTTAAACTCTGTAGTCCCGGCGGTGCATGATGCGTTTTGAAACCATAAAATCGGCAATGTATCTGGTGTGGAAGTTAAAGTTCGCCGGCGTCACCATCCGCGAGGATGGCGGCGACATCATTCTGGCCGAACTGCCGACCGGCGAAATCGTCAGCTTTCACCTGATCGAAAGCCTGATTGCGCTGTACGAGATCAAAAGCATCCTGAACGATAACGCCCGGCGCGGTTATCATACGCTGTTCCTGCTGTGGTGTGACCTGCTGCTGCCGCCGGAAGGCCATCTGGTCAAACCTTACGATTGGGAACTGGGGCTGCTGGCGCTGTACCAGGATCGTATTTACGCTTACGAAACGGCGGGCAGCGACGTGTTTGTGTTCGCCGTTCACTTCGAGCGCGAGGGGGCTTACCGCCATATCCGCTACGGTTATACGCTCAATATGGCCGACCTGGGCTGCCAGACCATTTCGCCGGGCGGGCCGCACCTGGCCGGCACGTGGCGGGTGGCGCACTTTGCCGCCGGCCAGCAGGCGGCTTCCGACGGCAGGCGTTATGCGCCGGGTGTTCCCGCCGCGCTGCACGCCTGTTATGACCGGCTGGAACTGCACGCCGACGCCGATGCCGAAACGGTCAAGCTGGCTTACCGGCGGATGGCGCGCCGCTATCACCCGGATTTAAATACATCACCGGACGCGACGGCGCAGATGCAGGCCATCAACGAAGCCTACGAACGTATCATGGAACGGCTTGAGGGGCAGCAAAAGCCGTAACGGCCTGTTCGGCTTCCAGGCCGTGTTTTTAACTCGGAACTCAGCCCTCGTTCGTCTGCCGGATACTGGAAGGCACGCCGGCGATCCTTGAGCCGGAGAAGTGTTCGGTCATCGGCTGGTTCGCGCCGGACGAGATGCCGGACGGCCTGATGGTGGTCACGCGGCACGACCTGGAACGGTACCGCGCTTACGCCCGCGTCATCAGGTAGCCGCCCGCCAGCAGCAGCACGACGGCCAGCACGCGGGTCAGGTCAATCGGGCGCGGGGTCACGTTGAACCAGCCGAACTGGTCAATCAGCAGCCCCATCAGCAGTTGGCCGAGGATGATGAGCGCGAGCGCCGCGCCCGCGCCCAGCCGGGGCAGGGTGTGGCCGAGGGTGAGATAGAGGATGAGGCCGAAAACGCCGGAGGCCAGCATATACCAGGGCAGGCTGCGCCACGCGCCGATGTTCTCGCCGCCGCGCGCCACCAGCAGCAGCGCCGAAAAAACCGCGCCGCTGACGTGGACGATCAGGCTGCTGGCCGCGCCGCCGATCTGCTGGCTCATGCCGCCGGCGATGGGCGACTGAAGGCCGACGGCGAGGCCGCCCAGAATCCCGATGAAAAACGTGACGACTTTTTCGAGCATGTGTGTTTTATCCTTTGCGCCAGGTTATGAGCGCCGACAACTGTAGCATGTGCGCCGCAAAAGCGCACAACACCTGTTAAGGACACTTTATGCGACTTCCTTCCAAACGGCTGTTCTGGGCGGTCAGCCTGGGACACACCACCAACGACATCTTCATGAGTATGCGCTCGGTGCTGCTGGCCTTCATCAGCGCCTACGTGCTGCCGATGAGCAACCGGCAGATCGGGCTGGCGATCAGCGCCGGGGAGCTGGTCGGCGCGTTCAGCCAGCCGTTTTTTGGCTGGCTGGCCGATAAAACCGGCGGGCGCTGGGTGGGCGCGCTGGGCGTGGCCTGGACGGTTTCCGGCATCATGATCGCCATGCTGGTGGTGGCGGCGGGCGGCAGCTACTGGCTGATGCTCATCCCGCTGGCGCTGGCCGCGCTGGGCAGCGGCGCATTTCATCCCGTCGGCTCGATGCACGCCGCCGAATCCGACAAACTGCGCGCCGCCAGCAATACGGCCATCTTTTTTATGTTCGGGCAGGTCGGCCTGGGGCTTGGCCCGGCGCTGGCCGGGCTGCTGCTGAACAACGCCCACACGCGCTATAACGATCTGTTCGGGCCGGCGCTGGGGCCGGCCTTCAAAGGAATCTTCATCGAAAGCGGCAGCGTCACGCCCGTTCTGCTGCTGTGGCTGCTGGTCATCCCCGCGCCGCTGCTGATGGCGCTGGTCATCCCCAGCCGCCGGCACGAACAGGCGGCGCAGCGTCCCGCCGCCGATGACGGCCCGGCGCGCCTGTCGCTGCCGATGAAGGCGCTGCTCATCCTGGCGATGGCGGTTTTGCTGCGCAGCCTGGCGAACCCGGCCACCGTCAGCTTCATTCCGCGTCTGTTCCAGCTTAAAGGCTGGAGTCCGGCGGAATACGGCCTGCTGACCAGTTCGTTCTGGATTGCGTCCGGCGTGGCGGGCGTGCTGTTCGGCTACCTCGCCAACCGCTTCGACCTGCGCTTCATCATCACCGGCGGCCTGGCATTGGCTTCCCCGGCGATCTTCCTGCTGCCGGCGCTGGGCGGCGGCCTGGCTTTTGTGCTGGCGATTGTGATCGGCGCGCTCAGCGGCGGCTCGCACAGCCTGATCGTAGTGCTGGCGCAGGCTTTGATGCCGGGGCGTAAGGGCCTGGCATCCGGCGCGATTCTCGGTTTTATCTTCGCTACCGGGGCGGTCGGCAATCTGATTATCGGCGACCTGGCCGACCGTATCGGGGCGGCAGCGACCTTCCAGGTGATCGGCGTCGTCACGCTGGCGGCCAGCTTTTTATGGCTGGCGCTGCCCGCGCCGAAGAAACAAAGCGCGGCGCCGAGCCTTGAAGGCGCCGCGCGCCGGATGGAAAAAGCGTGAAAGCGTGAGGCGGAGAAAACCCCCAACGCAAAGAACACAAAGCGAAAAAGACGCGAAGCGGCGCGCCTGCGTGCGCGCCCACAGGCATCAGGTTAACGCTGCGGCCAGCGCCGCCCTACCCTGAAGGATACGGCTGCCCACAAGGGCGGGTTTAGAAACCCGCCCTCATACCCATTACCGCGTGTTATGTTTACCCGCCCGGCTGCGGCGTCGCTTCCGGCTCGGCCTGCGGGATGATAACCTCCGGCACGTTGGGCGCGACGAAATCCGCGTTCGGCTGTGCCAGGCTGCTGAAGTCGAACAGAAACGGGCTGTTGGACGGCACCAGGGCGATATTGACGTTATCGCTCAGGTTTTGCACGTACAGGTATTGGATCAGGCTGGGGTTGGCTGCGATCTGCTCGCTGACCAGCCGCAGGGCTTCTGCCTCGGCCTGGGCGCGCAGCACGATGGCTTGTGCCTCGCCTTGAGCGCGGGCGATGCGGGCATCGCGTTCACCTTCGGCCTGGGCGCGCAGTTGAGCGGCCTCATTTTCGCGCTGGCGGATCTGGAGTTCAGCGCGTTGGGCTTCCTGATCGGCGATCTGCTTCTGCTCGATGGCCTGCCGGAACAGCTCGGAGAAGCTGATGTCGCGCACCAGCAGGTCGGTCAGGGTCAGCCCTTCCTGGTCAAAACGCTCGGCGATCCGCCGCTGCATCTCGTTTTCCATCTCCCCGCGCTGCGTACCGTAGATTTCTTCCGCGCCATAGCCGGACACCACTTCGCGCACGATGCCGCGCACGGTCGGGCGCACGAAGTTATCCTGATAGCCGGTCTGCCAGCGGGTATGCACCGTATTCACCTTGGCGGGATTGATGCTGTACAAAACGGTGATGTCCATCGTAATTTCCTGCCCGTCGCGCGTGCGGGCCTGCACGGCATCGTTGCCGCGCACCTGGCCCTCCAGTTCTTTACCCGCCATCGTATACTGCTGCTGCGTGATGGGATAGATATAATACAACTGGACGACCGGGATGACGACGGATGTACCCGCGCCGCGCGCCGGTTCCTCCAGCGTACCGGTCAGGGTATTGACGACCACCGCCACCTGGGTCGGTTCGACGATTAAAATGCCCTGGCTGATCAGGCTCAGCAGCAACCCGGCCAGCAGGCCGATGACCGCCAGCAGCACGCCGCCGCGGGCGGGCCGCCCCTGCGAGGCGGCCATCACGGCCAGCCCCGCGCCGACCAGAAACAGCAGGAAGCCTAAAAGGGCCAATGTACCGATGATGGCACTGACTCCACCCATGTTTTCACTCCTTTACAAACTGATTTTTGCGCCGATTGATCTGTAGCTATGGCAAAATCGAGGGTATTATAACATTTGATGCGTGCGTTACCCATACGATCCCCCCTTTATTAGGGGTATGCTCATCCTGGCTCTCAGCACAACCGGAAGATGCACATATGCCTGGTTTATTTACGACGATTGGCCCCTGGACGTTGCAGACGTTTACCCTGCTGCTGGCGATAGCCATCCTCGCCAGCGCGGCCATCGGCATCCAACGCGCGCTGCTGGCAAGCCGCGAAACCCGCCCCCTGCTGCGCGCCGCCCTCACCGCCGACGTTTACCTGGGCGCGCTGGTAGGTGGGGTAATTCTGGCGCGGTTGGGCCATGTCCTGCTCAGTTGGGACTACTTCGGCAACAACCTGAGCGAAATTTTCCGCCTGGAACTGGGCGGCCTCAACTGGCACGGCGCGGTGTTGGGCGGGGTGGTCGGGCTGTATGCGGCGGCGCGCCTGCGTCGTGCCGACCCTGCTCCCCTGCTGGATGCGCTGACGCCCGGCCTGCCGCTGATCGGGCTGGCCGGCTGGTGGGGCTGCATGGCCGCCGCCTGCGGTTACGGCCTGGAACTGCCCACCCTGGCCGACTATCCCCCGCTGGTGGCCGGGGAAAATCCCGACATCTTTGGCATCGTCGCGCCGCGTTATAATACGCAGCTTTTCGGGCTGCTGCTGTCGGCGGGCGGGCTGCTGCTGGCCGGGCTGCTGCTGTGGCGCGGTTGGCTGCGCCGGCGGCGCTTCTGGCTGGTCTTGGTGCTGCTCAGCGCCGGCATGTTTGTGATAGGCTTTTATCGGGGCGACGCGGTTTCGATGGTGATCGGGCTGCGGCTCGACCAGTGGTTCGATCTGGGGCTACTGGCGCCGGGCCTCTGGCGGCTGGTCAAAGGGAGTTAGCCCCGTACACAGTGAAAAAAGATTTTGCATTTTGAAGTCCCTCTCCGTGTACGGGGAGGGATTTAGGGAGGGGTTTTATGCCCGACTACGACATCCTCATACGCGGCGGCACGATTTATGACGGCGGCGGCGGCGCGCCCTTTCGGGCGGACGTGGCGATACACGGCGGCCAGATCGCGGCGGTCGGCGACCTGAAGGACGCCAGCGCCGAGCAGATCATCAACGCCGACGGGCTGGCGGTCGCGCCCGGTTTCATCAACATGCTCAGCTGGTCAACCGAGTCCCTGATCGAAGATGGCCGCTCGCAGAGCGAGATTCGCCAGGGCGTCACGCTGGAAATCATGGGCGAAGGTTCGTCTATGGGGCCGCTGACCGAAGAGATGAAAGACACCTCGCCCGGCGGTTTCATGCGCCAGGGCGACATCCGTTACGATATCGAATGGACGACCCTGGGCGAATACCTGGACTACCTGGAACGGCGCGGCGTCGCTCCCAATATCGCCTCGTTCGTTGGGTACGGCACGCTGCGCGTGTACGCCGTCGGCTACGACGACCGCCGCCCCACGCCCGCCGAACGCGAACAGATGAAAACGCTGCTGCGGCAGGCGATGGAAGAAGGCGCGGTTGGCCTGTCAACGGCGCTCATTTACCCGCCGGAATTTTATTCCACTACCGAAGAACTGGTCGAGCTGGCGCGCGTGGTCGCCGAATACGACGGCCTGTACATCTCGCACCTGCGCAGCGAAGGCAGCGCGTTTTTAGAGGCGCTGGACGAATTTTTCACCATCGTGCGGCAGGCCGGCGTGCGGGGCGAGATTTATCATCTCAAGGCGGCGGGGCGCTCCAACTGGCACAAGATGGAAACGGCCATCGCCCGCATCGAGGCCGCCCGCGCCGAAGGGCTGCCCGTCACCGCCGATATGTACCCTTACCCGTTTTCCGGCACCGGGCTGGATGCGTCGCTGCCGCCCTGGGCGCATGAGGGCGGCCATAACGCGCTGGTCGAACGGTTGAAAAACCCCGAAACCCGCGCCCGCATCAGGGCCGAAATCGTCCAGCCCGCCGACCAGTGGGAGAACATGTACGCCGAAAACTGGGCCGACCGCATCATGGTGGCCGGTTTTAAGACCGAACGCCTGAAGCCGCTGACCGGCAAAACGCTGGCGGAAGTGGCCGCCGAACGCGGCACGTCCCCGGAAGATACGCTGATGGATTTGATCGTGGAGGACAACAGCCGCGTTTTTACCATGTACTTCAGCATGTCGGAGGACAACCTGCGGCGGCAGGCGGCGCTGCCCTGGGTGAGCTTCTGCTCCGATGCCGGGTCGCAGGCCCCGGAGGGCGTGTTCCTGAAGTCCAACCCGCACCCGCGCGCCTACGGCTCGTTTGCCCGTGTGCTGGCGAAATACGTGCGCGACGAGCGGCTGATTCCGCTGGAAGAAGCCGTCCGCCGGCTGACATCCTTCCCGGCGGCCAACCTGAAGATCGAAGGGCGCGGCTGGCTCAGGCCCGGTTACGCCGCCGACGTGGCGATCTTCGACCCGGACAAGGTGCAGGATCACGCCACGCCGCAGCAGCCGCACCGGTACAGCACCGGCATGGTTTACGTGCTGGTGAACGGCGTGCCGGTGCTGTACGACGGCGAGCATACCGGCGCGACACCGGGGCGGGTCGTGCGCGGCCCCGGCTGGAAGAGAAATGCATAACACAGAGACACAAAGACGCAGAGGCACAAAAGAGAATCTTCTCTGTGCCTTTGAGCCTCTGTGTTGAATTTTTAAGGAGATGGTATGCGGTTGAAGATCGGACTGGCGCAGATGTACCCCAAGCTGGGCGACGTGGCGGCCAACCTGGACAAACACCTGGCCTACATCGAGCAGGCCGACCAGGCCGGCGTTGATCTGCTGGTTTTCCCGGAACTGTCGCTGACCGGCTACCAGGTGCAGGATTTGGTGCCGGAGGTGGCGATCCGCGCCAGCCGGGACGACGCGGCCTTCCGCGCCCTGCTGGACGCCAGCCAGCACATGGACATCGTGTTCGGCTTCGTGCAGGAAGACCGCCGCGAACGGTTTTACACCAGCGCGGCTTATCTGTCGCGGGGCGAATGTCTGCACATTCACCAGAAAATCTACCTGCCGACCTACGCCATGTTCGACGAAGGGCGTTACTTCGACCAGGGCGAACACGCGCGTGCCTTCGACACGCGCTATGGCCGCGTCGGGATGCTGATCTGCGAGGACTTCTGGCATATGTCGCCGCCGTACCTGCTGTGGCAGGACGGCGCGGACATCCTCATTTTTCACAGCGCCAGCCCCAGCCGGGGACTGGACGCCGGCGACCGGCTGTCCGGCTCGCGCTGGGTGGAACTGGTCAATCAGGCATACGGCAGCCTGTTCACCAGCTATGTCATTCACTGCAACCGCGTGGGCTACGAGGACGGCAAAAACTTCTGGGGCGGTTCGTCCATCGTTGACCCCGACGGCGAATTTCTGACTCACGGCTGTTACTTCGACGAAACGCTGATCGTGCGGGAGATTGACCTCAACCAGCTTCACCGCACACGCAGCCGTCTGCCGCTGCTGCGCGACGAACGCCCGGAACTGGTGCTGCGCGAGATGGGGCGTATCCTCCGCCGGGACGGCGCGTGATAAAATACCTGTAACGGTCGCTGCTCGCTGTTGCACGACTCCTCACCCTTGTCCAGAATATTCTTAAGCCCCCTCCCTGAATTCGGGGAGGGGGGTGGGGTCAACAGCCCGAACGAGCAGCCACCACCGATTGCAGACAGGCAGGTCAATCTCCCTGTCCGAACTGAGGAGGGCAAGACTTATGGTTATCCGCGAACAGCGTTTCACCCGTGAGGATTTATCCGCGCTCTACGACCAGCCGGAGAACGCCGAAAAACGCTTTGAACTGCTCGACGGGGAGATCATCGAAGTGCCACCAGCAAGTCCATTACATAACTGGATTGTTACGCGCCTTGTGCTTTTTCTCACGAACTTTGTCGAACCTCGGCAGATGGGTTTTGTCTTCAGCGATGGAGTCAGTTATACCTTGCCCAACGGCGACGTACTCATCCCCGACGTGTCGTTTGTATCGAAAGCGCGGCAGGGCTGGCCGCTGCCGGATGCGTTTCAGTTCGCGCCCGATCTGGCCGTTGAGGTGGCGTCACCCAGCAATTGGGAGCGGCAGCTGCTCGGCAAGGCCGAGTCGTATCTCGAATCCGGCGCGAAGATCGTCTGGATTGTGTACCCGGACAGGCAGGTGGCCTACATCTGCCGCCGCAGCGATGACGGCAGCCTGAACCTGCACAAAGTGGATGCCGCCGGCGCGCTGGATGGCGGCGGCCTGCTGCCCGGTTTCACGCTGCCGCTGCGCGACCTCTTCCCGCCGCAGCCGCCCCAGGAGGAGGCATGAGCGCCCAGGCGTACCTGACCGGCAACAGCGCCGGGATGCGATTAATCGCCCTGCTGACGCTCTACAACCGGGGCGACTTTGACCGCCTGCGCGCCTATATCGCCGATAATTACGCCCCGGCGGCATTGGCGGAACAGGACGCCGACGCGCGCACCGCCGATCTGCGCGACCGTTTTGAGCAGTGGGGCAAACTGCGCATCGAGCAGGTATTGGGTATCGCCGAACATCAGGTGATCGCCCTGGTGCAGGCGCAGGAGGGCGGCGGGTATCATGCCCTGCAAGTCGCCGTCGAAGAAGATTTTCCGCACCGCCTCACGCTGGTTGCCTGGGGCGAAGTGGAAACAGATGCCGAAGAACCCCCATCATAAACGCCGCCGGTCGGCAGGTTTTTTCGCCCCGCGCGCCCGGAAAAATTCCTCAAATTGGGGTCTTGACTTAGAGTGCGCTCTAAGTTGTAGAGTCTGAATCATGAACACACAAACCGAGTTACTCACTATCCAGGAAGTGGCTGAAGCCACCGGTTTGAGCGTCCATACGCTGCGTTATTACGAGCGTATCGGCCTCATTCATTCGATTGGCCGGGCGCAGAACACGCACCGCCGCTATTCGATGGATGACGTTGGCTGGATTGAGTTCCTTAAAAAACTGCGCGCCACCGGGATGCCCATCCACCAGATGCTGCGTTATGCCGAACTCCAGCGGATGGGCGACGAAACGCTGCCCGAACGGCTGGAAATGCTGAAGGAACTCCGGCGGAATGTCGAAGCGCACATGGCCGAACTTCAGGAGCATCTGAAGGTCATCCAGTACAAAATCGAGCTGTACGGGGAATTACTCGCCGAACGAACACCCTGATTAACCGGCCCTAAGTTACGTTACAGGAGGTTATCATGTTTCCACCGATGACCCCGCTGACCGAGCGGGTACGTATTGAATTTGAGCAGCGCCAGCTTGAACAGGCCGCCGCTGTACCATCTGCCGGAAATTCCATATCGCTGCGCCGGCTTCTGGCCTAGCTCAGGCTGCCGTTAAGGCTGCCGGGCCGCCCGGCACTGCCCACCGCCAAGCCGATCACCGGCACATTTACGACATCATGCGACGCCGAATGTTAAAGGAGAAAAAATCATGACCGCTGTTTTGAACCGCACATTGGGCCGTTCCGGCATCCAGGTCAGCGCCGTTGGCCTGGGCTGCTGGGCGATTGGCGGACCGTTCTGGTCGGGTGAGACACCGGTCGGCTGGGGCGAAGTGGACGACGAGGAGTCGATTCGCGCCATTCATCGCGGGCTGGAACTGGGCGTGAACTTCCTGGACACCGCCGACGTATACGGCACGGGCCGCAGCGAACGGGTGATCGCCCGCGCGCTGGCCGGACGCCGCCATGAAGTGGTGATCGCCACCAAGTTCGGCAATCTATTTGACGAAACGACGCGCCAGATCACCGGCTCGGACGCTTCGCCCGGCTATATCCGCCGCGCCTGCGAAGCCTCGCTCAAACGGCTGAATACCGACGTGATTGACCTGTACCAGTTCCACATTAACGATTATCCCGCCGAGCAGTCCGGCGACGTGCGCGATACGCTGGAGGCGCTGGTTAAGGAAGGCAAAATCCGCAGCTATGGCTGGAGTACCGATTTTCCCGAACGCGCCCGCGTGTTCGCCGAAGGGCCGAACTGCGCCGCTATCCAGCTTGATATGAACGTGCTGACCGATAACCCGCCCCTGATCGCGCTGTGCGAGCAGTTCAACCTGGCGGCTATCAACCGGGGGCCGCTGGCGATGGGCCTGCTGACCGGCAAATACGCCGCTAACTCAAAGCTTGCCCAGAACGACGTGCGCGGCGAACACAGCCCGGACTGGATGCGCTACTTTAAAGACGGCAAGCCGAACCCCGAATGGCTGGCGCGGCTGGACGCCATCCGCGAAATCCTCACCGGCGGCGGGCGCACGCTGGCGCAGGGCGCGCTGGCCTGGCTGTGGGCGCGCAGCCCGCAAACGCTGCCGATTCCGGGTTTTCGCACGGTGGCGCAGGTGGAAGAAAACGCCGGCGCGCTGCGCTTCGGCCCGCTGGCCGCCGACCAGATGCGGGAAATTGACACGCTGCTGGGGCGCGCCGTCAGCCAGGAAGCCTGATTGATTACGCAGGGGGGCGCACATCGGCGCTCCCCTGGTTATAACCGACTCGCCTTGTCGGCGCGCCGAGTCCCTTCTATACTGGAACCCGTCAGCCAGCCAGGAGAAACCCCCATGACCTTAACCGCGCCGTCCAGCATCCTGCCCCGCCTGGACATCAACACCGGCATCGCCCGTAAAATGCTCACCGGCTTCATCAGCGACCAGATCGCCAAAGCCGGCATGAAACGCGCCATCGTCGGCCTGTCCGGCGGCATTGACTCGGCGCTGTCGGCTTACCTGTCCGCCGAGGCGCTGGGCGCGGAAAACGTGCTGGCAGTGCGGATGCCCTACCGCGTCTCGTCCGAAGCCAGCCTGCTGGACGCTGAAGCGGTCATTCAAGACCTGGGGCTGCCCAGCCTGACCGTGCCGATCACCGACATGGCCGACCCGCTCATCAATCAATTCCCGGATATGAACCGGATTCGCCAGGGCAACATCCTGGCGCGGCTGCGTATGATCGTGCTGTACGACCAGTCGGCGGCCTGGGGCGGGTTGGTGATGGGAACCAGCAACAAGACCGAATTTCTGCTTGGTTACAGCACCATCTACGGCGACAGCGGCGTGGCGCTCCAGCCGATTGCCGACCTGTACAAATATCAGGTGCGCCAGTTGGCGGCGGCGGTGGGCGTGCCGCAGGCCATCATCAACAAAGCGCCGTCCGCCGATCTGTGGGAAGGCCAGACCGACGAGGGCGAACTGGGCTTCACTTATAACGACGTGGATCAGGTGTTGTTCCTGCTGGTGGACGAGCGTTTTACGGTGAGCGAAGTGGTGGACGAAGGCTTCGACCGCGCTTTTGTCGAAAACGTCTGGCGGCGGGTGAAGGCCAACCACTACAAACGCACTATGCCCAACATCGCCAAACTCAGCCGCCGCAGCATCGGCCACGACTTCCTCTACCTGCGCGACTGGACGGGACGATAAGCGGCATCGTGCGGAGTGCATTAGGCCCTCACCGGATTTGGGGAGGGCTTTTGTATACGTCTTCTGACTGACAACTGCCGACTACAGACTCTACGCGCCCTGCCGCCGGATGTCGTAGGCGAAGCCGGAGAGAGCCGCCACGAAATAAAGCCCGAAGCCGCCGACCAGCGAAACCGCCATGATATTCAGGATTTGCTCGTCATCGTTCACGCCGGGGAAGTAGCCGAAGGTGGCAACAGCCAGCGTCAGCAGCAGCAGCGCCGCGCTCGCCCCCAACACCCAGGGCCAGAGGCGAGCAAGCAGCCCGCGCGCATTTTCCGGCAGCACCCTGCGCCACCAGGTCAGCGGCTTGTGGATGCGGGTCGCCACCGCCCAGACGACGGGAAACAGCACCACCTGCGCGATACCGCCCCCGACCAGCACCAGCAGCACGACCAGCAGCAGGAACACCGTCGCGCCGTGCCGCCTGTCCAGAAACCGCGCCGACCAGATGATGATAGCGAGGCCGACCAGCATGGCGGCAAGGCCGGTAATCAGAAAATTGGGGATGATGGTGATCGCCGGTTCAGCGCCGTGTTCCCACATCCGGTGTGTTTCACCGATGGCGTTGATGAACAATCCTTCCGTCGGGGTGCTGCCTTGCAGCGCCTCGAAGAAGCCGTGAGACAGGCCGCTGATGCCCAGGATAATACCCCAGGCCGCTGCCGTGAACTTCGTCGCTCGATTCACTTTTCCCCCCTCGTTGTCTTTGAATTGGCCGATAGACGCACTAAAAGCGTGTTTCGACTGCTCGTTTTAACTCAGCCTGTCAGCAAGATCGCGCGCCCAGGCGTGGATGTCCCCCCAGTTACGATGGTCGCCCTCTGACCAGAAGCCGGACATCACGCTCAGCCGGAAACCGATACGCGCCGAACGCGGCTCGACCTTGCTGATGTCCAGCGTCCCGGCGAAATACCCCTCGCTCACGGGTTTGACCAGCGCCCGAACCGGCGCGAGCCACTCCGGTATATTGGCCTGTTCCCGCCACTTTTCATTTTTCATCGCCATCGTCATGCACACCAGGAAGGCGGCGAAGGGTTTTTCCGCCAGCGCCGCCCGGTGCGTTTGGACGAACTGCATTGCTTCCGGCAGCCATTGTTTGTTCTGAATGGCGCTGCCGGCCACCACTGCCCGGTAGGGCGTCAAGTCGGTTACGTCCCCCATCGGGCGGACGTCCACCTGCGCGCCGGCCTCGGTCAGCGTCTTGCCGATGGCTTCCGCCACGCCGGCGGTTGAGCCGGTCCGGCTGGCGTAAGTGACGAGGATCACGTTCGACATGGCGTGCTGCTCCTGTTGTTATGCGTGTCCTGTTCTGTTTATGCAATTCCGGCGCGCGGGTTGTGCAGTCCGCCGCTAAGCGAATGTTAAATCCGGCATCTGAACAGCCACGCTCAGGACAA
>JACAES010000079.1 GCA_013388735.1 Chloroflexota bacterium
ACGGCAGCGTCCTGTTCTGGGCGTATTTTTACCCGACAGATATGCTGTCCGCCACTCTCGGCCAGTGGATGGACTGGCATCGTCATCAGCTTCAGAGCGCAGCCGGTCTGCCGGATAAACTGCGCGATACGCTGGATTACATCAATCGCGTGATGACGCCATTGGAAGGCGCGCAAATGGCCGGTTCCGATGCGGCGCTGGTTGCCGATGAACTCCGGTTGACAGCGGATATGCTGCGGCACGGCGCGAAACGACTGCTGCTCATCCTGGGCGATTCGTCGGCAGACAAGGCCGGCCTGAACGATGATCTGCTGGCGATAGAAGCGCGCTACCGGGACATCTGGCTGGCGCGCAATCGTCCGGGCGGCCTGGATGACAGCCTGACGCGGTTGGAAAAAGCACGCGCGGGGTACCGGTAAATATGCCGGTTAGGATAACTGAATGCTGTCTTTAGAAGAAAAAATCGGGCAGATGCTTGCCATCGGCTTTGATGGGTTGAAACCGCCGGATTATCTGCTGGAATGGCTGGCTGCCGGGCGCGTCGGCGGGGTGATTCTGTTCGCGCGGAACGTCGCCAGCCCGGCGCAGGTGGCCGAGCTTATATCGGCCTGCCGTGAGGCCGCGCCGCGCGCGATTCTGATCGCGGTTGACCAGGAAGGCGGTATGGTCGCCCGGCTGCGGGCGGCGGAAGGATTTATGGAAAGCCCTGGCGCGATGGCGCTGGGCGCTGCCGGTTCGGAAGCCCTGGCGGAGCGCGTGGCGGCGGCGATGGGTGATGAACTGGCTGCGCTGGGCATTAACTGGAATCTCGCGCCGGTGGTAGACCTGGCGCTGAATCGGCACAATCCAAGCATCAGCACACGCGCGCTGGGCGATCAGGCAGACCATGTGAGTCAACTGGCTGCCGCGCAGGTGCGCGGGTTCCAGTCGGCGGGCGTGGCGGCGACGGCCAAACATTTCCCCGGTCTGGGCGATACGCCGGTAGATACACATGAGGCGCTGGCGGTCATCAACGAGCCGCTTAAAACGCTGCTGCGGCGTGACCTGCTGCCGTTTAAAGCGGCGGTGGAGGCAGGCGTAGCCGCCGTGATGATGACGCATACCCGTTTTCAGACTGTAGACCCTGAATATCCGGCCACGCTGTCGCCGGCGGTCATCGGGCAGATTTTGCGCGGCGAAATCGGTTTTAACGGGGTGGCCTGCACCGACTGTATGGAGATGAAAGCTATCACGGAAAACTATGGCGCGGGCGAGTCGGCGGTGTTGGCGGCGCTGGCCGGGCAGGATGTGATCTTCTTCTCGCATACGCCGGCCTACCAGGAAGCTGCTTACGAGGCGCTGTTAGCGGCAGCGCGGGGCGGGCGGCTGCCGGTCGAGCGGGTAGATGAGGCGGTCTCGCGGCTGGAAGCCATGAAAGCGCGTTTCCCGGCCAGACCGCCCGAAACACACAATCTCCGGCGGCGCGATCATCTGATTTTGATGGATTGGGCGGCGCGCGCCGGGACGGTGCTGCTGCGGGGCGACCCTGATCTGCTGCCCCTGAAAACCGGCGCGGGGCTGGCGGCAGTCGAATTTGCGTCGTACCTTGAAAGCGGCGTGGTCGAACGCGGGGAACTGACCGGATTTCTGACGCTGTTCCGGCGCGATCTGCCGGAGGCAGAGTGTATTTCGCTGCGGTCGGTGGATACCGACCCGGACGCGCTGGCGCGCGCGCGCCAGGCAGTGGCGAACGCCGGGACGCTGGTGCTGGCGACCCGCAGCGCGCACATCATCCCGGAGCAGCTGGCGATGGCGCGCGAACTGATGAGCCTGGCGCGGCGTGTCGTGCTGGTGTGCCTGCGCAATCCCTATGATGCTGAGGCGCTGACCGGCGCGGCGGCGGTGTTATGCACCTGTGGCGACAGCGCGCCTTCGCTTCAGGCGGCGGTGGATGCGCTGATGGGGCGTTATGTTCCGGAAGGACGGCTTCCTGTGGCCTGGGAGCAGGCGGTGTGAGCGTCCGCACCGGCCTGGACGTGCTGGCCGTGCAGGGCTTCGACCGGCTGAAGGGACGCCGCATCGGACTGGTGACGAATCCCAGCGCGGTTGACCGGCACTTGCGCAGCGCCTACCATCTGCTGCGAAATGCGCCGGGGGTGAAACTGGCCGCGCTGTTCGCGCCGGAGCATGGTTTGGCGGGCGCAGCCCCGGACGCCGAACGAATCGGCTCAATGACCGATCCGCGCACCGGCTTGCCGGTTTACAGTCTGTACGGGGAAACCTACCGCCCGACGCCGGAGATGCTGGATGACCTGGACGCGCTGGTGTTTGATATTCAGGATGTGGGCGCGCGGTATTATACCTTCACCTGGACACTTTCCTACGTATTGGAAGTTGCGGGCGAAAACGGGCTTGAGGTAATCGTCCTGGATCGTCCGAACCCGTTGAACGGGCGTATAGATGGCCCACCGCTGGAGCCGCATCTGTCGTCGTTTGTTGGGCGTTTTCCTGTTCCGGTCTGTCATGGTCTGACGCTGGGCGAACTGGCGCAGATGATGAACCTGCTCTGGAACGGCTTCCCCGCCGATCTGACGGTCGTGCGCTGCGAAAACTACCGGCGCGGCATGGCCTGGGAAGATACCGGTCTGGTGTGGATTCCCCCGTCGCCCAACATGCCGCATGTCAGCACAGCGCGGCAGTATCCCGGCGCGTGTCTGGTGGAAGGCACGAACCTTTCGGAAGGGCGCGGCACGGCGCTGCCGTTTGAAATCGTCGGCGCGCCCTGGATAGATGGTGACGAACTGGCCGCCGCGCTGAACGCGCAGGATTGGCCGGGCGTGCGTTTTCGTCCGATCAGCTTCCGGCCATCGGCCAGCAAGTGGGCCGGTTTGGACTGCGGCGGCGTGCAGGCGCACGTGCTGGATAACGCGGTGTGGCGGCCTGTCGAAACCTGGTTGAGTGTGATCCTCACCGTTCGCCGTTTGTACCCGGCGCATTTTGCCTGGCTGCCGCCGGCGGCAGCGGGCGTCGAACCGGGCGGCGTATATCATTTTGACCGGCTGGCCGGTTCGGAGCAGATTCGAGCGCAAATTGAAGCCGGAGCTGAAGTGTCCGATATATCCGGCACGTGGCCGGTTTTCTGGCGCGAATTTAAAACGCAGCGAAAGCCGTTTTTGCTTTACGAAAACGATGATGATAATTGACGAAATAACTTCCGCACACAGGGTAAATGATCTGCCCGCTGCCGCCGCTGCGCGATTACAGGCGCTGATGGTCGCCAGCCTGGATACGGTGTTTCCGGCGGCGGCGGTGACGGTCGTCAAGGATGGGCAGGTGGTCTTGAATGAAGCCTGGGGCTGGATAGACCCTGATACCCGACTTGTCCCGGTTATGACCGGCACGCTGTTCGATCTGGCTTCGGTCACTAAACTGTTCACGGTGACGGCATTTCTGTCGCTGGCGGGCGAACATGGGCTGAGTCTGGACGCCCCGATCATCACCGTGCTGCCGGAGTTCGGGCGTTCCGGCCCGCGCCCGGTGGATGGCGGCATAGACCCGCACAGCAAAGAGCCGCTGCCGGTGACGGACGACATGCGCCACAAACGGGTTGACCCGGCGCGTGTAACGTTCCGACACCTGCTCACGCATACGTCTGGCCTGGCGGCGTGGCGGGATGTCTATAACGCCGCCGGGCCTGCGCCTGCCCCCCCGGATAACCTCGAACCGCTGTCCCGGCAGGAACGCTGGTCGCGGGCGCTGGCGGCGCTGTGGAATTACCCGTTTGTGGACGAACCCGGCAGCGGCGTGCGTTACAGCGACCTGGGGCTGATGCTGTTGGGGGAGGCTGTTTCCCGGCTGTACGGCGCATCCGGCCAACTGGACAAAGCCATCGCGGCGCGGGTGATCGAACCCTTGAAGCTGGAAACCGTGCTGTTCAACCCGGCGCAGAGCGGAATCAGCCGCGAACGCATCGCGCCGACGGAAGATGACCCGCTGTGGCGCAAGCGCCGCGTCTGGGGTGAAGTCCACGATGAAAACGCCTGCGGGGTAGGGGGCGTGGCCGGACACGCCGGATTGTTTGCGACGGCGCGGGATGTGGCCGCGCTCGGCCAGGGTTGGCTGGTCGAGGATGCGCGCCTGGGGATTGCGTCGGAATGGCTGCGCGCGGCCAAACAGGAGCAGGCCAACGGCGAGCGGCGCGGCCTGGGCTGGGCGCTGAAGTCGGCGCAAGGCTCGTCGGCGGGGGAATTGTTCAGCATAGACTCTTACGGGCATACCGGGTTTACCGGCACATCATTATGGATTGACCCGGCGCGCGCGCTGGTGGTGGCGGCGCTGACCAACAGCGTTTATCCGGGGCGGCTGAAGCCCGGCACGTTTGAATTCCGGCGCGATCTGCATACGCTGCTGGCGGCAGGCTTATGATTTACGTGGTGGGCATTGACGGTGGCGGAAGCACGGTGCGCGCCGTCGTGATGGACGAAAATCTGTCTGTGGTGGGGCAGGGCGCCGGCGGCGCAGTGAACCCGAATCTGGTCGGTAGGGCTGCTGCCGCCGGGACGATTCAGACGGCGGTGCGGGCGGCGCTGGCGAAAACCGCCTTAACGCCGGAGCAGATCAGCGCGGTGGGAATCGGTGTGGCCGGGGCGGATGCGGCGCATTCCGCCGATTGGCTGCGCGAAACGGTGCGGGACGTGCTGCCGGGTGCGATGGTGGCGGCCAGCTCCGATCATGAAATTGCGCTGGCCGGGGCGCATGGGGAACGGCGCGGAATCCTGGTGCTGGCCGGGACCGGCAGTTTGGCCTGTGGCGCGAATTCAGCCGGTGATTATGTGCGGGTTGGCGGCTGGGGCTATCTGCTGGGGGATGAAGGCAGCGGCTTCTGGTTAGGTATGGAAGGGCTGCGGATGGGGGCGCGCGCCGCCGATGGGCGCAGCCGGCAAACCGGCCTGACTGCCGCGCTGCTGGGGCAGTTAGGGCTGCCGGACGTGGGCGCGCTGGTCGCCTGGCTGTACCGGGCCGACACGCCGCGTAATCCTGAAGTGGCCGCGCTGGCCGGTCTGGTGCTGGAACAGGCTGCCCTGGGTGACAGCGCCGCCCGGATAATTGTCGAGCGGGCTGCGCAAGAACTGGCGCTGGCGGCGCGAGCGGTTCAACACCGGCTGAACAGGGAGCCGCTGCCGCTGGCCTTCACCGGCGGGCTGCTGTCCGTGCCGAACCTCTTGAATAATCTGCTGTGCAACCTGCTGGAACTGCCCGGCATCCCCACGCCGCGTCATCCCCCGGTTGTTGGCGCGGCCATCCTTGCGCTGGATGAGCTAAAACGTCGAGGTTAACCATCATGGCCGAACTGCTCAGCATCATGCTCAACGTCATCAGCCCGATTTTTATCATCGTCGGGATTGTGGTACTGATCGCCCGCCGCCTGAATCCCGACCCGCGCGGCCTGTCTACGATACTGGTTTACCTGTTTATTCCGTCCCTGGCGTTTACCGGCATCGTGCAGTCGGATTTGCGGGGTGGAGAAGTGATCGGGCTGGCGGCGGTCGCGGTCGGTATGTCGCTGCTGATGGCGCTGGTCGGTCTGGGAGTATCCCGGTTGGCGAAGTTTGACCGCAAGCTGGAAAGCGCCTTCCTGATAAGCATCATCCTGGTGAACGCGGCTAACTATGGCATCCCGCTCAACCGTTTTGCTTTTGGCCCGGATGGGGAGCGGCAGGCGATTATTTATTATGTGATGTCGGTGATGATGGGGAATGTACTGGGTGTTTATTTCGCCTCGCGCGGCGAAGCGTCGGTGAAAGCAGCCGTTCTGAATGTGCTGAAAGTGCCGATTGCCTACGCGGCGCTGGCCGGGTTAATCGTCAATCTGGCCGAGATCACGCTGCCGCTGCCGGTAGAACGCGCTGTGGGCATCCTGTCGCAGGCGTCTGTGCCGGGGATGCTGGCGCTGTTGGGGCTTAAACTGGCGGAGGCGTCGCTGAGCGTGCGCTGGCGACCGCTGCTGCTGGCGACCGGCATTCGACTGGTGCTGGCACCCTTGATCGCTTTTCCAATGGCGGCGCTGCTGGGGCTGACCGGCACCACCTTCCAGGTGGCGATTGTCGAATCCAGTATGCCGACGGCGGTGCTGGCGAATGCGCTGGCGACTCAATTCAACAGCGATGCCGAGTTTACGTCCGCCGTGACGCTCGTCAGCACGCTGGCGAGCATCGTCACCCTGAGCATTTTAATTGCCATACTGACGGGATAAAACCATGCTGACCGAACAACCGAATCCGCGTTCCATGAACATTGATCGTTTATCGGCGCTGGAGATCGTGCAGATCATGAACGCCGAGGATGCCACCGTCGCGGCGGTAGTGCAGGCGGCGCTGCCGGCGATTGCGCGCGCCGTCGAAGCCGCTGCCGAGCGGTTGCGCCAGGGCGGGCGGTTGATTTACGTCGGCGCGGGTACGAGTGGGCGGCTGGGGGTGCTGGACGCGGTCGAATGCGTGCCGACCTTCAGCACCGAACCGGACATGGTGCAGGCGCTCATCGCCGGGGGCATGGCTGCGCTGACGCAGGCCGTTGAAGGCGCGGAGGATGACCCGGACGCCGGGCGCCGTGACCTGCTGGCACTGAATGTAACCGAGTATGATATAGTGGTCGGCATCGCGGCCAGCGGCAGGACGCCCTACGTGCTGGGCGCGCTGGCGGCAGCCAACGAACGCGGCGCTGTCACCGTCGGCATCGCCTGTAACGCGCCGTCGCCTGTGCTCGAAGCGGCGCAGATCGCCATCCCCGCGCCGGTCGGGCCGGAGGTGATCGCCGGTTCGACCCGGCTGAAGGCCGGCACGGCGCAGAAAATGATTCTGAATATGCTCAGTACGGCCACCATGATTTCACTCGGCAAAGTCTATGGCAACCGGATGGTGGATGTCAAAGTCACCAATCAAAAGCTGGCTGA
This sequence comes from Chloroflexota bacterium, assembly GCA_013388735.1. GTDB lineage: Bacteria > Chloroflexota > Anaerolineae > Aggregatilineales > Phototrophicaceae > CFX2. Next base: position 6,929 of record JACAES010000079.1, read on the forward strand.
CCGGGCGCGCCGCATCGTGTCCGAGGTGGTCGGCGTGGATGCCGATGAGGCGGCACGGCTGCTGGCGCTGGCCGATAATCAGGTGAAAACCGCCATCGTGGTCGGTTTGCTGAACATCACCCCGGAAGAAGCGCGGGCGCGGCTGGCACAGGCGCAGGGGCGGTTGGGTATGGTGATCGGCGGAAAAGCCGGTTGAGCCGCTAGCGCAGCCGTTCGTTTTGCAGCGACCACATCTTAAAATACAGCCCTTCCGACCGGATTAACTCGGCGTGCGTGCCGCGTTCTGTTAATTTCCCCTCATGCAGGACCAGGATTTCGTCCATCGTCTGAAGCCCGATCAGGCGGTGGGTAATCATCAATACGGTACGTCCTTCCATCAAACGGTCGAGCGCGGCCATCACGTTGCGTTCGGTCACGGCATCCAGGCCGGCAGTGGCTTCGTCCAGCGCCAGCACCGGCGCGTCTTTCAGCAGGGCGCGGGCGATGGCGATACGCTGGCGTTCGCCGCCGCTGAGGCGCAAACCCTGTTCGCCCACCCAGGTATTGTAACCATCCGGCAGACCGGTGATAAAGTCGTGAATCTGTGCCTGCTGCGCTGCTTCGACCATCTCGGTTTCGGATGCGTTTTGGCGTCCAAGTAGGATGTTTTCTCGAATAGTAGTGTTGAACAGATAGGTATTTTGACTGACGACCGCAATCCAGTTTCGCAGATGTTCAGGGTCATAGTCGCGGATGTCACGCCCGCCGAGCGTAATAAACCCCTGCTCATAGTCCCAGAAGCGCAGCAGCAGGTTAACCAGGGTGGATTTACCCGCGCCGCTGGCCCCGACGATTGCCAGCCGCCGACCCTGCCGCAGCGTAAAGCTGATACTATCCAGCGCAGGCGGAGAATCCGCCGCATAGCGGAATGTAACATTTTCAAACACCAGGTCGAAATTGGAGGGCGTGGACTGTGTTAGGAGATAGTCCTGGGCTGCGAAAACCGGCTTTTCATCCACGATCTCGAATAAGCGGCGTCCGGCGGCCAGGCTGTTACCCAGGTATTGAAAAGCCATCGGCAGCCCCAGCACAGATTCAAAACTCGCCATCGTCGCCAGCGTCAACACGGGCAGGTCAACGCCTTCGATCTGCCCGGCGCGCGCCAGCGGGGCAGCCAGCGCCAGCACCAGCGCCGTCGCCAGGTTGACCAGCAGCGCGCCGAGCGCCGCATCCAGGCCGCGAATACGCGCCATGCGGCGCTGCCAGTGCGAAAGCTGCCGGTTGAGGTCCCGGACACGCGCTAACTGCGCTGCCTGCTGGCCGAAGGCGACCACGTCTGCGCTGCCCTGAATGCCGTCGAGCAGGGCGGTGTTCAGTTCGCCGCGCGTTTGCGCCATCGCCTGGCCTACCTCGTGGGAGAGGTAGCGCGTCAGCAGCGGGACGCCGATCCCCGCCAGCGCCAGGACGGCCAGTACCGCCAGCGCCAGCCGCACATCATAGGCCGACAGGAAAACGCCCATCAGCAGAGCGATGAGCAGCGCCACCACCGGAGGGGCCAGCACGCGCACATAAAAGTGTTCCAGCGTGTCAATGTCGGCGACGATGCGTGCCAGCAGATCGCCGCCCCGGTGGTGCGCCAGACGCGCCGGGGCCAGCGGTTCGAGCGCCGTATAAAACCACACTCGCAGCCGCGCCAGCAGACGGAAGTTCGCCTCGTGGGAAACCAGCCGCTCCAGGTAGCGGAATACACCGCGCGCGATGCCGAAAAAACGCACACCGACGATGGCGACCTGCAAATCCGCAATCGAAGGGCGCAGGGCGGCGCGGGCGATGATGTAGGCCGAAGCCGCCAGCAGGGCGATGCTGCTGGCAATCGTCAGCGCGCCCAGCAGCGCCGCCAGCGCCATCCACTTCCAGAACGGTGCGGCCAGCCGGAGCAGTCGTAAAAAGATCGTTCGTTGGTTCATCTTTAGAAAGGTTTAGCTTGTTCTCCCGCATAAGCTGTTACCAGTTGACGATACACGCCGTTCTGCCGCAAAAGTTCCTCGTGCGCGCCGGTTTCGACCACGCGCCCGCCGTCAATCACGGCGATGCGATCAGCATTATAAACCGTGCTTAACCGATGGGCGATGATAAGCGCCGTTCGCCCCTGCATCAGCCGGTTTATGGATGCCTGAATCAGCAGTTCCGTTTCCGGGTCGAGGTGGGCGGTGGCTTCGTCCAGGATGAGCAGCGGCGCATTGCGCAGGAAGGCGCGCGCCAGGGCGATGCGCTGCGCCTGCCCGCCGCTGAGGCGCGCGCCGCGTTCGCCGATGAGGGTATCGTAGCCGGATGGCAGCGCCGAAATGAACTCGTGCGCGCCCGCCAGCCGCGCCGCTTCGACGATTTCCGCCATTGTCGCCGAGGGTTTGCCCAGGCGGATGTTCTCGGCGGCGCTGGCATTGAACAGGTACGGGTTCTGCGAAACCCAGGCGATTCGTTCGCGCCAGCCGTCCGCCGGCAGTCGGTTCAGCGGCAGGCCATCTATCGTGATCTGCCCGCCCTGAGGCTCGATGAAGCGCAGTAAAAGCTGGCCGATGGTCGTTTTGCCGCCGCCGCTCGGCCCGACCAGCGCCAGCCGTTCACCGGGGCGGATTTCCAGCGCCAGGCCGTTGAGCGCCGGGCGGTCGCCGTAGGCATAAACCACATCCTCCAGCCGGATGTAAAACGACGGCGGCGGCAGCGGTTGAACGTCTGGAGTGGGCGGGACTTCCGGCTGTGTTTCCAGCACGTCAAAAATGCGCTGCGCGGCGGTTGCCCCGGCCACGCCGGCATGAAAACGAATGCCAAGCGTCCGCAGCGGCAGGTAAAATTCCGGGGCGAGTACCAGGACAAAAAATGCCCGTTCGAAGTCCAGCACGCCATGTAAAAGCCGCAGACCGATTTCCACCGCGACGACAGCGGTGCTGATGGTCGCCACCATTTCCAGTACCAGCGCCGACAGAAAAGCCACGCGCAGCACGTCGAGCGTGGTTTTGCGGAACTGGTCGCTGACGCGGGCAATGATTTCGATCTGCGCCCGGCTGCGCTGGAACAGCTTGAGCGTGGTCAGCCCTTGCAGCACGTCCAGGAAATGCGCGCTCATGCGGCTGAGCGCCAGCCATTGGCGGCGGTTGAGCGCGCCGGCTGCCTTGCCGATCAAAATCATAAAAAAGGGAATCAGCGGCGCGGTCAGCAGCAGCACGAAGCCGGATACCAGGTCAATCGGGAACACCGTCACCAGCATAATGAGCGGCACGAAGGCGGCCAGCGCCACCTGCGGGATGTACTCGCGCAGATAGGCGTCCAGGGCTTCGATGCCGCCGGTCGCCGTGTTCACCAGTTCGCCGCTGCGTTCGCCGCGTGTGTAGGCCGGGCCGAGCGCCAGGATATGCGCGAACAGTTTTTCTCGCAGATCGGTTTTGACGCTTTCGGCCAATCCCTGCGCGGCAGCTTCGCCGCCCCACAGCGCCAGCGCGCGCGCTGCGCCCACACCCAGCAGCGCAGCGAGTAAAGACAGGATGTCCGCCAGCGCCGCGCCCTGCAAAAAAACGAGATTGATCGCCCGGCTAAGTAAAAAAGCCTGCGCCACCAGCAGCAGCCCGGCGATAACACCCAGGCCAATCGTGAGCGTCAGCGCCCCGCGCCCGATCCGCAGCCGTTTTTCAAGATGCATAACACCGGAATCCTGGGGGGTATCATTTAGTATATTTCAGCCATAATGGGATTATAACGAAAAATGGGGGATCGCCATGCAGAAATCAAAAACAACCCTGTCTTCTAATCTTCTTGCGCCGCTGCGCGGGATTCCGGTTGAGATCGTCGTTGCGTCCAGCCTGGAAGATTATATGGCTTACATGGAGCGCGTCGTCGCGCGCTCAGAAGCTCTCGGCGTGCGGTTTCGTCGGCGCGACGATGATCTGTACACGTTCGAGCTTCGCCGCCGCGAGGCTGGTCAAACGCATACGGTAACAGTCGTGAAGGGTTATCTCAAGCGTGTTGACCAGTGGTCTACACTTATCAGCGGAAAGTCCGATCTGTGCGGCCAGTGTATTGCGACCCTGGTGATAATAGGGAGCGTCATCGCGCTGGGGATGCTGGTGTGGCTGTTTACAGGCGCGCGCGGGGCGATGCCGGTTTGCGCGGGTATCGGGCTGGCAGGGTTGGCCGTTATGTGGGTGATAAATGTGGTGGTTTATCAGGATCGCGTTCGCCGTATGGTGTACACGCTGAACCTGGATTGACCGGCTTTGAGGCAAAAGAGGAGGGGCGCTCAAACGAACGCCCCTGACGAAAAAGCGGTTTAATATTCGAGATCGTTGCGTGAAATGCGTTTGCGGAAGACCCAGTAGCTCCAGGCCTGGTAGGCCAGCACAATCGGCACGAAGATGAGCGCGACCAGACTCATCACCTGGAGGGTGTAGTTGCTGGATGACGCATTATAGATGGTGAGATTCCATTCCTCATTCAGATTGGAGATGACCAGGCGTGGGTACAGGCCGGAGAAAATGGTCAGGACTGAAAGCGCCAGATTCGCGCCGGAGGCCGCGAAGGCCCATCCGTAGCGCCGTTCACGAATGAAATAGCCGATAGAAAGCAGCGCCGCCAGTGCGCCCAGCGGGGCGATACCGGGGTTGATGCCTAACCGCTGGAAGATGTCAGTCGAGCCGTAGCTGGCGACCACAAACACCAGGATGATGACGACGGTGGGAATCCACAGCCGGGATGCCGTGCGGTGCGCGCGCTCTGCCATTTCGCCCTCGGTCTTCAGGGTCAAAAACAGCGCGCCGTGCAGCGTGAAGGCCGCCAGTGACGCCAGCCCGCTGAGCAGCGAATAGGGGCTGAGCAGGTCCCAGAACGTGCCAACGTACTGCATATTGGCGTCAATCGCCACGCCGCGCGCCAGATTGCTAAGGGCGACGCCCCACAGCAGGCCCGGAACGGCGCTGCCCAGGAAGATCATCCAGTCCCAGGTATTACGCCAGCCGGGGCGCACGTCCTTGCTGCGGAATTCAAAGGCGACGCCGCGCAGGATGAGCGTGACCAGCATCAGAAACAGCGCCAGGTAAAAACCGCTGAAGATGGTGGCGTACATCTGCGGGAAGGCCGCGAACATCGCGCCGCCTGCCGTCAGCAGCCAGACCTCGTTGCCATCCCAGAATGGGCCGATGGTGTTGATAATCACCCGGCGTTCTTCATCGTTTTTACCCAGGACAGGCAGCAGGATGCCGACGCCATAGTCGAAACCTTCGAGGAAGAAGTAACCGATGAACAGAACCGCGATCAGGATAAACCACAGAGTATTGAGATCCATCATAACCTCCTCATTAGAAACTGGCGGCGGGTACCGGCTGCGCGCCATCGGGTTCGGGCGAAACGCTGCTGTCGTCGCGGGCGAATTTCGCCAGCAGATAAATGTCGGCGACCATCAGTATGCCGTACAACAGCGTGAAGCCCACCAATGACAGCAGGACGATTTCGGCGGATACATTGGGGGAAACGGCATTTTCAACCCGCTGCAAGCCAAATACAATCCAGGGCTGGCGCCCCAGCTCGGTCAGCAGCCACCCGGTCGTGTTGGCGAGATAGGGCAAAAAGATTGCCAGCGGCAGCAGCCGTAAAAACCACCGCGCATTTTCCGTTTTGTTCTGGATGACGGTATACAGGCCAATTAAAGCCAGCAGCAGCATCAACATGCCTGTACCGATCATCAGACGGAAGCTCCAGTAGTTGAGCGCAATCGGCGGCACGTAGTCGCCGGGGCCATAAGTTTCTTCGTATTCGGCTTGCAGATCATTGATGCCCTTCACTTCGCCTTCAAAACGATTGTAGGCGAGGAAGCTCAACAGACCGGGGACGCGGATCGAAAACACGTCCTTCCGCCCTGGTTCGTCGCCGATGGTGAACAGCGACATCGAGGCCGGGTTTTCGCTGTCCCACAAGGCTTCGGCGGCGGCCATCTTCATCGGCTGCGCCTGAACCATGTGCTGCGCCTGGGTATGGCCGACCAGGATGACCATCACCACACCGATAAAACCATAGACGACTGCCCAGTTGGCGGAGCGGCGGAATACGTCGAGGTTCTTGCTTTTACGCAGCAGATGCCATGCGCTGATGCCCAGCACGAAAAACGCAGCCGTGGTGACGCCGGAGAAAAAGACGTGCGGATACTGCACCAGCACATGCGGGTTGGTGAGCAGCGCCAGGAAGTCGGTCATTTCGGCGCGGCCATTCTGCAGCGCGTAACCCACCGGCTCCTGCATGAACGAGTTGGCGATCAGAATCCACAGCGCCGACAGGTTAGCAGCGATAGCGACCAGCCAGATCGAAGCCAGATGGGCGCGTTTCCCCAACCTATCCCATCCAAACAGCCACACCCCCAGGAAGGTAGACTCGATGAAAAAGGCCATCAGGGCTTCCACCGCCAGCGGCGCGCCGAAGATGTCGCCCACAAAGCGCGAATACTCCGACCAGTTCATGCCGAACTGGAATTCCTGGACGATGCCGGTGACAACACCCATTGCAAAGTTGATGAGGAAGAGTTTTCCCCAGAACTTGGTCATTCGTTTGTAAGTTTCATCGCTGGTACGGTAATACTGGGTTTGCATGAGAGCGACTAAAACGGATAAACCCAGGGTCAGGGGGACGAAAAAAAAGTGGTAAATAGTAGTAACTGCAAACTGCAAACGTGCGAGGTCGAGATTAGCCACGACTTTGACTCCTATCTCCCGGTGATCTGTTAAAAAACAATGCCATTGATTAGATTCTGATGGTAGTAAAACGTGACTGACTATTCATGTGATGGATGTACTGTGTTAAGGTGACGTTATTCACGATGTGTCGTTTGATGGGGATATGACGCGGCTTTCAATTCACGTTATAGTATGGGTTTATCTTCATTCGGATGCTTGTCCAGCGAGGAGCGGTTGTGGATATCCCGGTTGGCATCATCGGCGTTGGCACGTATTTCCCTGCCTGTATCGAAACGGCGGCAGACCTGGTTGAACGCACCGGCATTCCCGAAGCGGTGCTGCGAGAAAAAATGGGGATCCGGCAGCGGCATGTGGCGGGGCCGGAAGATGCCGTCAGCGAGATGGCGTCGCGGGCGGCGCTGCGGGCTATTCAGCAGGCGGGTATTTCGCCGGAACAGATTAATGTTGTCATTTCGCATGGCAGCGAACACAAAGATCATGTGGTCTGGAACGCGGCGGGGAAAATACAACATAACGTGGGGGCGGTGAACGCTTTTGCTTTTGAGATGTATGCTTTGTGCGCGGGCGCGCCGATAGCGATGTTCATGGCGAAAAGCATGTTGCAGGCCGACCCTGCGCTGCAATACGGGCTGTTGGCGGCGGGCAGCCGGGAAAACGACCTCATCAACTTCCAGAACCAGCGGTCGCGTTTTATGTTTAACTTCGGTGCGGGCGCGGGCGCGATGGTGCTGGCGCGCGGCGTTGAGCGAAACGTAATCCTGGGCGCGTCGGCTTTCACCGATGGCAGCCTGTCGGAAACCGTGATGCTGACGACCGATATGATCGGTGACGGGCCGGAATGCCTGGGCGACCTGCGCGGGCGGCTGGACGTGCGTCAGGCCGACTACATGGCCGAACGCCTGGGGCAGACCTCACTGCCGAACTTCGTGAGGGTCATCCGCGAGGCAGCAGAAAAAAGCGGCGCGACGCTGGCCGACGTGAAGTTCCTCGGCCTGGTGCATATGAAAAAATCGTTTTACTTGGAAATCCTGGAAGCCGTTGGCCTGACGCCGGAGCAGTCGGTTTACCTGGAAGATTATGGTCATGTACAGAGTGTTGACCAGGCGCTGGCCTTGCAGCTTGGGCTGGAACAGGGCAAGATCAGGCCGGGCGATCTGGTGGTGCTGGCAGGGGCAGGCACCGGCTACACCTGGAGCGCGGTGGCTGTCCGCTGGGGTTAAAAAGCGGCGTGGCAGTGGTGGTCGTCAGGCCGGGTGACGTGGTTTCTCAAGAGACTGTCATTGAACACTGCCGGAAAAATCTGGCAAAATACAAAGTGCCGCGCGAGGTGGTCTTTAGCGAGACGCCGCTGCCGCGTCATGCCGCCGGTAAACTGTTGAAACGTGAATTGAAAAAACAATATGCCCGGACGTAGTTTATCAGGACGTAGTTTATCAGAAGGAACGGAACCGCTCATGACACCCAGACAAAAGGCGTTCCTGCTCGTTGCTGTTCAACTGGTGCTGCTGCTTGCGCTGGCCGGAGTGCTGCTGCTGCTGCCGATGGGTCAGGTTGGGTGGGCGCGGTTGGTGGGTGTCGCGCTGGCGGCAGTGGGACTGGTGGTGGTGTTCTGGGCGCTGTGGACGCACTTTCGTGTCAACGGCTCGCTGGTCAACATTTCGCCGGAGCCGGATGTTCAGGCGCAGTTGGTTCAAAAAGGGCTTTACGCCCATATCCGCCACCCGATTTACCTGGGTGTGATGTTATGCGGCGTCGGCGCGGCGCTGGCACACGGGCATGTCGCGGCGCTGGGCCTCGCGCTGCTGCTGGTGCTGTTTTTCACCTATAAATCCACCTTTGAAGAAAAGTGGCTGATGCAGGTTTATCCCGGCTACGCCGCCTACCGGGAGCGGGCGGGGCGCTTTTTACCGCGCTTGCTGAAGTGATGGAATGCGGCTTTTGTTATAACGTTTGTAACTGTGCCGCCGGCAGGCGTGGCGCTATAAATGGCGCGAAACAACAGGGGGACGGATGCTGATGAATGTTCCGGTTGGGCTGGTCGGCTGGGGGACGTATTTCCCGGCGCGCATCGAAAAGGCGGCGGAACTGGTCGAACGGACCGGCATCCCCGAAAACGTCCTGCGAGATAAACTGGGCATCCGTCAGCGGCATGTCGCCGGGCCGGAAGATACGGTCGTGACGATGGCAACCCAGGCTGCCTTCCGCGCGCTGGATGTGGCCGGCGTGCGCGGCGAACAGGTGAACCTGGTGATCTCGCACGGCAGCGAGTTTAAAGACCACGTGCTGTGGAATGCGGCCGGCAAAATACAGCACAACATCGGCGCGGTATACGGATACGGTTTTGAGGTTTACGCCCTGTGCGCCAGCGGCGTGATCGCCCTCAACACAGCGCGCAGCCTGATGCAGACGGATGAGCGGCTGGAATACGTGCTGCTGGCGGCGGCCAGCCGGGAAAACGACCTGATTAATTTCCAAAATCCGCGCGCCCGGTTTATGTATAACTTCGGCTCCGGCGCGGGCGCGATGCTGCTGCGGCGGGGCGAAACGCGCAATCAAATTCTGGGCGCGGCGTATTTCACCGACGGCAGTCTGTCCGAAACGATTCTGTTCAAACAGACCCCGGACGCGATTGGCGACGGCGAGGGGCTGCTGCCCGGTGGTTATTATGGGCGGCTGGACGTGGACAACTACGAGCCAATGTCCGAACGGCTGGGCGAGATTTCGCTGCCGAACTTCGTCGGCACGATCCAGGAAGCGGTGGAACGCAGCGGTGCGATGCTGGCGGACGTGAAATTCCTGGGCATTTCGCAGATGAAACGCTCGTTCTGGCTCGCCATCCTGGACGCGCTGGGGCTGACGCCGGAGCAGTCCGTCTACCTGGAAGATCACGGCCACGTGCAGAGCGTGGATCAGGTGCTGGCGCTGGAACTGGGTTTAAAGCAGGGTAAGATCAAACCCGGCGATCTGATCGTGCTGTCCGGGGCGGGCGGCGGTTACACCTGGGGCGCGGTGGTGCTGCGCTGGGGGTAAACTGCCGCTCATTTTATTTTTTATTTTCTTTAAAAGGCAGGTTTAGCTTATGGAAATGCAAAAATCCACTTTTGTTACCGACTGGCTGGACAAACGCGCCAAACTTACCCCGGATCGTATCGCCCTGGTGGATACGCTCAACGGCAGCCGCGAGATAAATTTCCGGGAATGGAACGCGCAGGCTAACCAGACGGCGAATTTTCTGCGAGCGCTGGGCATCAAAAAAGGCGACCGGGTTTCAGTTTATTCCAGCAACCGGGTGGAATACCTGGACATCCTGTTCGCCTGCGGCAAAATCGGCGCGATTCAGCACAACTGCAACTGGCGGCTGACGGTGACGGAACTGGAAGGCATCATCAACGATGCCACGCCGGATGTGCTGATTTATTCTGGCGACTGGGCGGAAAACGTCCAGCAGCTGCGCTCTAAACTGCCGAGCGTCAGACACTTCGTCGCGCTGGACGCCCCGGCTGACGCCGGCGACCGGCGCTTTGCCGAGCGGCAGAGCTACCCCGTGACGCTGGATGATCGCCCGGAGCAGCACCCCGACGAACCCTGGGCGATTTATTACACCGGCGGCACGACCGGCCTGCCTAAAGGCGCGATCATGACCCACAACAACGCCGCCTGGAACTGCATCAATACCATCACCGGCTGGGGACTGACGGCGGATGATGTCGCGCCGCTTCAACTTCCTCTGTTTCACATCGGGGGCGCGCACATCTTCTGCCTGCCGCTGGTGCATCTAGGCGGCAAAACCATCATGTGCCAGGCGTTCGACGTGGATCAGACGCTTGATCTGATCGCAAATGCCGGGGTGACATATTATGTCGGCGTGCCGACCATGTTCCTGATGATCCAGCAGCATCCTCGCTGGCAGCAGATGGACTTTTCGCGCCTGAAGCTGGTCATCAGCGGCGGCGCACCCTGCCCGATGCCGATTGTCGAAAAGTTCTGGGCGCGGGGCGTGGACTTCAAAACCGGCTACGGTCTGACCGAAGCGCCGGCCAATAACTTCTGGCTGCCGCCCCAGGATGTACGCCGCAAGCCCGGTTCGGTGGGTTTCCCGCTGTTTCATATAGACATGAAAATCGTCAACCCGGACGGGCGCGAATGTGCGCCGGAAGAACCAGGCGAACTGCTGATACGCGGGCCGCACGTCATGCCCGGTTTCTGGAACCGACCGGAGGCGACCGCCGAGGCCATCATTGACGGCTGGCTGCACACCGGTGATCTGGCTCGTAGGGACGTCGAGGGGTACTTCTACATCATCGGACGCAGCAAGGATATGTTCATCAGCGGCGGCGAAAACGTCTACCCTGCCGAAGTCGAGAGCGTGATACACGGCCATCCGGCGGTAAGCGAGGCTGCGCTCATCGGGGTGCCGGATGAAAAATGGGGCGAAGTGGGCCGGGCGCTGGTGGTGGTGAAGCCGGGGCAGACGCTGGATGCGGCGGAACTGCTGGCGTTTTTGCAAGAGCGGCTGGCGAAGTACAAAATTCCCAAATCGGTGGTTTTTATCCCGGAGATGCCGAAAACCGCCATCGGCAAAATAGACAAAAAAGTGCTGCTGAAAACCTATGGTGGTTGATAATCGGTCTTGGCTGTGGGGGCCGCGCGTTTAAGGAGGAGAGCATGAGCATCCCGACGATGGAAGGGGTTGTGGCGAAAGTTATTACGACGGCGCGTTTGACGACGCGCGTCCTGTTCAGCGGGCCGGATGACGGCGTGCCGGTGTTGTTTCTGCATGGCAATTCGTCGTCGGCGACCTGGTGGGAAGAAACAATGGTGGCGCTGCCGCCGGGTTTCAGGGGTATTGCACCAGACCAGCGTGGTTTTGGCGATGCTGACCCATCTGCCAAAATAAACGCTACGCTGGGAACAGGTGATATGGCCGATGATGCTGCCGCGCTGCTGGATACGCTGAAGATCGAAAAAGCGCACATCGTCGGCAATTCGCTCGGCGGGGTGGTCGTCTGGCGTTTTATGATGGATTACCCGGAGCGCATCCTGACCGTGACGCAGGCCGCGCCGGGTTCGCCTTACGGCTTTGGCGGCACGAAAGGGCTGGATGGTACACCCTGTTACGACGATTATGCCGGGACGGGCGGTGGGCTAGCGAATCCCGAACTGCTTAAACTGATGGCGGCGGGCGACCGGAGCATGGACAGCCGGTTTTCGCCGCGCGCTGCTATTCGCACTTTAATTGTAAAAGCGCCTTTTATCCCGCCGCGCGAGGAAGAACTGCTGTCGGCCATGCTGGCGACGCACCTGGGCGAACAGGATTTACCGGGCGACAAAACGGCTTCTCCAAACTGGCCGTTTGTGGCGCCGGGCGTGTGGGGTTCGGCCAACGCGCTGTCGCCCAAGTATGTGGCGAAGCCCGACCGGCTGTATACCATCAATCCCAAGCCGCCGGTGTTGTGGGTGCGCGGCAGTCACGATCTGCTGGTATCGAATGCGGCGGCCTCCGACATGGGAACAATTGGCAAGATGGGGCTGTTCCCCGGCTGGCCGGGCGACGATGTGTTTCCGCCGCAGCCCATGCTCGACCAGACACGAGCGGTGCTGGAACGTTACGCGGCGGCGGGCGGTTCGTACCGGGAAGCGGTGATCGAAGACACCGGGCATATCCCCTTCATCGAAAAACCGGATGAATTTAATGCCGTGTTTCATGCCCATATTATGGGTGGGTAACGCGCTCGGATGCTGGCGGATGTGCGTTTGATGCGGTTCGGCTGCCGATTGTGTCGTGACGGAAGGCTGAACCGCAGGGTTATTGAACATGGTGCGAAGATTTATTTTGAAGGAGGGAGATCTGAATGACTGTACCAACTTTGCCGGGTGTTACCGCTCAAATGGTGACATCGAACCGCCTGACGACGCGGGTTTTGTTCAGCGGGCCGGACGATGGCGTGCCGGTGATTTTCGTGCATGGTAATGCCTCATCGGCAACGTACTGGGAAGAACTGATGCTGATGCTGCCAGAGGGTTTTCGCGGCATCGCTTACGATCAGCGTGGCTACGGCGACGCCGACCGCGCGCAAAAGATTGATGCTACGCGGGGGATGGGCGATTGGTCGGATGATCTGGCTGCATTGATGGACGCGCTCAATTTGCCGAAAGCGCATCTGGTTGGTCACTCGTTAGGCGGGGCGCTGATGTGGCTCTTTATGATGGAGCATCCCGCGCGCATCCAGACGGTTACGCTGGTGAATCCCGGTTCACCCTACGGTTTTGGCGGGACGAAGGGTCTGGACGGTATACCCTGTTATGATGATTTTGCCGGGTCGGGCGGCGGCGTGGTAAACCCGGAGTTTCCAAAGCTGATCGCCGCCGGCGACCGCAGCACGGATAACCCCCAGGCGTCTCCCCGCGTGGTGATGAATTCGTTTTACTGGAAACCGCCGTTTGTGCCGAAGCGCGAAGAGGATCTGCTGTCATCGCTGCTGTCGGAACATATCGGCGAGGATGCCTATCCCGGTGACTTTGTGCCGTCCCCCAACTGGCCGAACGTCGCGCCCGGTCTGTGGGGGCCGATTAACGCAGTTTCGCCCAAGTATCAAAAGGATATCAAAGGGCTGTACGCCATCAACCCCAAGCCGCCGGTGCTGTGGGTGCGCGGCAGCCACGACCAGATCGTAGCCGACCTGTCGCTGTTTGACTTCGGCGGGTTAGGCAAACTGGGCTTTGTGCCGGGTTGGCCGGGCGAGGAGGTCTACCCGCCGCAGCCGCAGGTCGGCCAGACGCGCGCAGTGCTGGAACAGTATGCTGCTGCGGGCGGCTCGTTCAAGGAAGTGGTGATCGAGGATACCGGCCATTCGCCGTACATCGAAAAGCCGGAGGAATTTAACGCGGTTTTCCACGCGCATATCGCCGGGTAAACACAGAGAAGGGCAGGGGCGGTTTCATCAGCCGCCCCTGTGAAAGAGGAAAACCATGCGCTACGCACAAATCGTCAGCACGGGGGCTTACGTTCCCGAACGGGTGGTCACAAACGCCGACCTGGATCGTATGTTAGGCGAGCCGGTGAGCGACTGGCTGATCGAAAATGTTGGCATCCGCGAGCGGCGCGTGATGGCCGAAGACCAGGTGACTTCCGACCTGGCCGTTTATGCCGCCCGCGCCGCGCTGGAAAAGGCCGGGCTGACGCCGGAAGCGATTGATCTGGTGGTGGTCGCCACCGATACACCGGACTATATCTCACCGGGGACTTCCTCGGTCGTACAGCACAAGCTGGGCGCAAAAAATGCCGGGACGTTTGATGTGAACTGCGCCTGCGCCGCCTGGGTGACAGGGCTGGACATCGCCGCCCGGTATATCGCCACCGACGCCACCTATACTCATATTCTTGTCATCGGCGCTTATGGCATGACGCGCTATGTGGACTGGAAAGATAAACGCACGGCCACGCTGTTTGCCGACGGCGCGGGCGCGGCGCTGCTGCGGGCGGGCGAAAAGCCGGGTTTCCTGGGCGGAAAACTGGTGGCCGACGGCAGCTTCCACGATTATCTGGGCATCTATGCCGGGGGGACGCTTCAGCCGACCGGCGGCGCACCAGAGTCGCCGCGTCAGTTCGTTAAGTTTGTCAAACGTTTTCCGCCGGATACCAACAATCAGGCCTGGCCGAAGCTGGTGCGCGACCTGATGGCGAAGCTCAACCGCCCGGTGAGTGACATCAACAAAATTTATTTCACGCAGTTGAACATCAATACTATCAAATATGTCCTGAATGATCTCGGCCTGACGATGGAACAGACCCATAACATCATGGACAAGTGGGGCTATACCGGCTCGGCCTGTATGCCGATGGCGCTGGACGATGCCATAACATTGGGCAAAGGGCCGCAGCCCGGCGAACTGGTGGTGTTCATCGGCAGCGGCGGCGGCGCGGCCTTCGGCGCTGCTGCCTTTGAGTGGGTGTGAACGGAGAATAAAATGTATATCGGCGATTATATGGGACGGCGAGAGATTTATTCGCCGGATACGCTGGCCGTCGTGGATGCGGGCAAAGACCCTCACTGGCGGTTCACCTACCGGCAGATGAACGAACGCGCGAACCGGCTGGCGAACTGGCTGCGCGACGAAGCGGGCGTTGGCAAGGATGACCGGGTAGGTATCCTGGCCTATGACGGCGTGGAATTCCTGGACGCTTTTTTCGCCTGCGGCAAGCTGGGGGCGATCCTGACCTGTTTTAACTGGCGGCTGCACCCGCGCGAACTGCAACAACTGATGCAGGATACCACGCCTCAAGCGATGATCTTTTCGCACGAGTTCGGCCCGTCCATCCTCCAGGTGAAGCCGGAAACGCCGTTCGTGAATCGCTGGCTGCATATCGAAGGTGAAGCGGTGGATGGCAGCGGACATTTTGAAACGGTTCTGCAATCTGCGCCGGCGACACCGGTTGTCACGGAAAGCCTGACCGAGGAAAACATCGCCTGCCTGCTGTTCACCGGCGGCACAACCGGGCTGCCGAAGGCGGCGCAGATCAGCCACCGGCAGATCGTCTGGAATGCGTTTAACACCGTCATCCATGACGTGCGACACGATGATGTGACGGTGAACGTTTTCCCGCTGTTCCATGCCGGGGGGCTGTTTGCCTATACCATGACGATGATGATTATGGGCAATACGGTGGTGCTGACGCGCCGCTTCGACCCGGAGCAGGTGTTAAACCTCATCCAGCAGTATGAGGCGACCTTCTTCGGCGGTGTGCCGACCATGTACCAGATGCTGACGACCGCGCCCAACTGGGAGCAGGCCGATCTGAGCCGCCTGCGTTTTTGCACCAGCGGCGGCGCGCCGCTGCCGGTGGCGCTGGTGGAGAAGTTTGGCCGGGAGAAGGGGGTGCGCTTCAAGCAGGGTTTCGGCATGACCGAGTTCGGGCCGGGGCTGTTCGCGCTGCCGGCGGAGGATGCGATCCGCAAGGCGGGCAGCATCGGGCGACCGAACTTCTTTGTGGATGCGCGGGTGGTGGATGACGATAATCAGCCGCTCGCCCCCGACCAGGTGGGCGAACTGGTCTTAAAAGGCCCGTCACGGTCGTCCGGCTACTACAATAATCCCGAAGCCAGCCTGGCCGTCATGGATGATGAGGGTTGGTTTCATACTGGCGACATGGCGAAATACGATACTGAGTGGTACTTCACCATCGTGGATCGCAAAAAAGACATGTTCATCAGCGGTGGCGAAAACGTCTATCCGGTGGAAATCGAGCAGGTGTTGTACCGCCACCCGGCGGTGCATCTGTGCGCCGTGATCGGTGTCCCCGACCCTACCTGGGGCGAAGTCGGCAAAGCCTGTGTGGTGCTGAAACCGGGGCAGACCGCCACGCCGGAGGCGCTGCTCCAGCATATGGCCGAACATCTGGCGAAATACAAAGTCCCCAGATCGGTGGAAATTCTGGATGAACTGCCGATTTCGGCAGCTGGTAAGATTTTAAAGCGCGAACTGCGACAGCGATTTGTGGGCGGCTGATTTATTTGGCGTTCAATCCTGGCGCGGGTACAATTGCTTGGGGAGGAGAAAGCCGCATACTGCGATTTCTCCCTTCTCCACGTAAGATCAATCTGAACTTAGGAAAAGGAGTGGATGAATGCTTCGCAAATTGTTTTCCGTTTTGCTGCTTATTAGTCTTTTGTTAGGTATTGGCGTAATCGGCGCTCAGGACGGCGAGCCACTGAAGATCGGGCTGTTGCAAGACCTGTCCGGCTGGCTGAAACTATATGGGATCGAGTCGGTTAATGGTTTCCAGCTTGGCCTGCTGTATGCCGCCGGGATTGACCCGACCGAATACGACAGTATTGAGGCGGCGCTGGCGGAAGTCAGCGTTGGCGGACGTCCGGTCGAACTCGTCATTAAAGATTACGGCAGCGAGAATAACGCTAACGACGCCGACAACGCCGCTTCTAAGGCGCGCGAACTGATCGAGTCGGACGGCGTGGAAGTGATCTACGGCGTGCCGAACTCCGGCGCGGCGCTGGCGCTTCAAGGCGTGATCGCGCCGGATAACTACAATCTGATTCTGATGGCCGGGCCGACCGCTTCGCCCAACATCACCGGCGCGAACTTCAATGTCAACACCTTCCGCGTGTGCCGGAACACCTTTCACGATGCGCTGTCGCTGTCCACGATTGCCAGCCAGGTCGGCCAGAAGTGGGTACAGATCGCAGTGGATACCGACTTTGGCCGGGCGACGGCGGCGGCCTTCCAGGCAGCCAACGAAGGCAAGGTGGAATTTGTTCAGGACACCATCCTGGTTCCGTCGGACACGACCGACTTCACGCCCTTCATCCAGCAAATTCTGGACTCCGGCGCCGACGTGGTGAACCCGATTTTTGCCGGTGGTCTGACCGCGCTGTGGACGCAGCAGGCGATTGAACTGGGGCTGGTGGATAAAGTCGCTTCGATTTCCGGTACGAACTCCAATGACGCGATTGTGCTTGCGCCGCCCATCCCGGACAGCATCGCCTACATCGTGTACCAGTACACGCTGCCCAAGACCGAAATCAATGACTGGCTGACCGAAAAACACATTGCCATGTTCAACGATGTGCCTGACCTGTTCACGGAATGCGCCTTCGCCAGCGCCCAGGCACTGTATGCGGGCCTGGAAGCAACCGGTGGCGATACCACGCCGGCGGCGCTGATCGGCGCGCTGGAAGGGCTGCGCTTTGAAGGGCCGAAGGGCGAATATTACATCCGTCCTGAGGATCATCAGGCGCTTGCGCCGCAATACCTGATTCGCTTCAAGAGCGTTGAGGAAGTTGACCTGGGTAATGGCACCAAGATGATGCTGCCGCAGTACGAACTGTACGCGGAAGTGTCGGCGGAAGATACCGCCCCGCCTTGCCAGGCTCCGGCTGACCGGTCAAGCGATACGCTGACCTGCACGCCGCCTGCCTAGTCTGACCGATAATCTTCAGGGAGGCGTCAGAGTACGCCTCCCCTTTTTCCTGATTTTGAGCCGTTAATAAAACGAAGAAACTTTATGGACGAAACGATATTAGAGGCGCGTAATTTACGCAAGCAGTTTGGCGGGCTGGTTGCGGTTGACGATGTGAGCCTACGGGTAAGGCGCGGCAGCGTTCACTCGATTATCGGGCCAAACGGCGCAGGCAAGACGACGTTTTTTAACCTGCTGACCGGCACCTACAAACCGACGCGCGGCCAGGTGTTCTTCAAAGGGCAGGAGATCACGCAGGTTCCGCTTTACCGCCGGGCGCATCTGGGGATGGGGCGGTCGTTTCAGATCACCAATATTTTTCCAAATCTCACCGTGCTGGAAAACGCCCGGCTGGCGGTGCAGGCTATGAGCCGGATTAATTTCCAGTTTTTCCGCCGCGCCGAAAGTTTTACGCGGTTCACCGACCGGGCGCTGGAAGTGTTAACCCTGGTGGGGTTGGCCGACATGGCGGATTATCCGGCGAACGTGCTGCCGCATGGCGGTAAGCGCAAACTGGAACTGGCGATTTTGCTGGCGCCCGACCCGGACGTGCTGCTGCTGGATGAACCGACGGCCGGTATGGCCTCCGAGCAGGTGCCGGAGCTGCTGGCGACGATCAACGTCGTGCGTCAGCAGGGGCAGAAAACCATCGTCCTGGTCGAGCATAACATGAATGTGGTCATGAACATCTCCGATGTGATTACGGTGATGAACCTGGGGAAACTGCTGGCCGAAGGCTCGCCCGCCGAAATCAGCGCGAACCAGACCGTGCAGAGCGTGTATCTGGGCGAGCTATACAATCCATCGGAGAACTGACTATGGCGGATGCTTACAATGTCCTCGAAGTCCGGGGGATTCATACATTTATCGGTCAATTCCATATTTTAGAGGGCGTGACCGTCGTCGTCCCCAGGGGCAGCATCACGGTCTTGCTGGGGCGCAACGGCGCAGGTAAAACCACCACCCTTAAAAGCATCATGGGGTTAACGCCACCCAGCCAGGGCAGCATCACGCTGGAAGGTCAGTCATTGGTGGGACGCCGCGCGTTCACCATCGCCCAGATGGGCGTGGGATATGTGCCGGAACACCGGGCGATTTTTCGTGATCTGACGGTGCGCGAAAACCTGGTGATCGCCCAGCGAAAAGGGGATGACCTGGAACGCCGCGCCGATTTCATCTTTGAATTATTCCCTGATCTGAAGCGATTTTACAGCCTGCCGGGCGGCAACCTGTCCGGCGGGCAGCAACAAATGTTGGCGGTGGCGCGGGCGCTGGTGCCGGAAAACCGCCTGCTGCTGATTGACGAACCGAGTGAAGGCCTGGCCCCGGTTATCATCGAACATCTGATTGAAGCGATTCGGAAGCTTGCGGCGCAAACAACCGTGTTACTGGTCGAACAGAATTTCCGCGTTGCCAGTATCCTGGCCGACCGCTACGTCATTATTGACGATGGGCGGAGCGTGGTGTCCGGGCAGATGCAGGACCTGATACATGACGAAGCGCTGGTTCAGCGATACCTGGGCGTGGCCTGAGGGGGACAACTATGCAGCGAACGCGCGGAACCTATGCGCTTATTCTAACCTTAACCGTCGGCCTGCTGGCTTTCAGCTTCATCACATCGGCAGGCGACCTGGGTAGTTTTGGTACGACGCTTCTGTCCGGGCTGTTTCTGGGGGCGCTGTACTTTCTGGTGGCGTCCGGGCTGTCCATTATCTTCGGCTTGATGGACATTCTCAACTTTGCGCAGGGCGCATATTTTATGGTCGGGGCTTATGTAACGTACTCGTTATTCCATTTGGAGGCCTTCCAGGGAATTGATGTCAATCTGCGTTTCCCCCTGGGCGTTGTGGTGGGTACGATCATCGGCGGCGTGTTGGGCGTAGTGCTGGAACGTGGTCTGCTGCGCCCACTGTACGCGCGCCCGATCTTTCAACTGGTACTTACTTTTGGTGTGGCGATTGTCTTTGGGGAAGGGCTGAAAGCCATCTGGGGGACAGAAGGTTACAGTTGGTCAACGGTCACATCGTTTGGCATTCACCAGAGCCAGTTCGAGATTTTTGGCCGGCAGTTTGGGGCTTACCGCCTGTTTGTGGTTGCCGTCGGGGTGGTGCTGATTGTGCTGATCGGCCTGCTGCTGCAACGAACGCGCATCGGCATCATCATCCGGGCCGGCGTTGAGGACAGCGAGATGGTCGAGGCGCTGGGCATCAACGTGCGCGCCGTGTTCACGATGGTCTTTACGCTGGGCTGCGCGGTTGCGGCCTTCGGCGGCGCGATTGCCGCGCCCTTCCTGGGTGCGAACCTGGGGATGGGCAACGCCTTTTTGCTACCGGGGATCGCGGTCGTGGTGCTGGGCGGCCTGGGCAGTTACATGGGGACGGCGGTAGGCAGCTTTATGGTGGGGCTGGCGGTGGCTGTCGTCGCCCGGTTCGCCAGCGAGTTTTTGAACCAGACCGTCTGGGCGAGCATCACCCCTATGCTGCTGCTGATTCTTATTCTGCTGCTGCGTCCAAGCGGCCTGTTCGGTAAAGAAAGCAGGTAAACGCCATGCAATCCACACGATCACTGCCGCGCTGGCGTCGTGTATTCCAGAGCAACCGGCTGTATCTGGCTGTGCTGATGTTTCTGGTCGTGTTTCCGCATCTGGTCGGATGGATAACCGGAGACAGTCCGTTCGGGGTGGGCGGGCGACCACGCGGTCAGTCGGTATTCTGGCAGAGCGTGTTCATCGAGGTGTTCATCCTGGCGATCTTAACAATGAGCTACAATCTCATTTTCGGGTTCACAGGCGTGATTTCGTTTGGTCATGCGCTGTTCTTTGGTCTGGGGGGGTATATCCTGGGGCTGGTGTTGCAGATGACCGACCTGGGGCCGGAAATCGGTCTGGTGATAGGCGGTGTCATCGGCGTTGCCATTTGCGGGCTGCTGGGCTTTTTGATGGGGCTGGTATCGCTGCGGCTGCGTGGTGTGTATTTTGCCATTTTTACGCTGGCGATTGCCGAGATGTTTTTCATCTACATCGGGCGCTGGCCGCTGACGAATGCCGAAGATGGCTTTGCGCTGAACAATATCCCGGAACTTTTGAACTCCACGCGCAACCGGCTGACCTATTACTACCTGGCACTGGTGCTGGTCGTCCTGACGTTTCTGTTCATCCGCCGGCTGATAAATTCACCGACCGGCAAGGTTCTGCTCGCCATCCGTGAAAACGAAAACCGGGCGCAGGCCATCGGTTACAATACGCTGACGTTCAAGCTGGTGGCGATCACGCTGGCCGGGATGATGGCCGCCGGGGCAGGGATGCTGCACGTCATCTTAAATAAGAAGGTCGGGCCAGAAACGCTCGGTTTGACCTACACGGTTGACCCGCTGCTGATGACGATCATTGGCGGGGTAGGCACGCACGCGGGGCCGCTCATCGGCACCGCCGGTCTGCACTTGAGCGAACGGGTTTTCAACCGCGAATTCATCATCGGCTCGACAACCATCAACATCGGCCAGAACTGGTCGCTGATCCTGGGGATTGTATTTATCGTGGTGGTGTTGGTTTTCCCGCAAGGGGTGGTCGGCACCTGGGCGCGCTGGCGACAGCGCCGCCGAGCTGCCCGCGCCCCGACGGAAGGCGGGGACGTTTGATGAAGGAAAAAACAGAGCGCGCCACCCTGGACGCGCTCTGTTCGTTGGTTTGAGGAATGCTCAGTCGGTCAGCCGATTAGTCCGTTCCGGCAGGCTGCGGCTGCGGCTGTTCGGACGGGGGTACTTCGGCAGCGTCCCGGCGGAGCGCCCTGGCTTCTGGATAGAGCTTGAGAAAACGAACACCCAGCGTATAGGCCAGCCAGCCGTAGGAGACAATCCCGATAGCGACACCCCATTCCACCAGGGCGGGGGAATAGGTGTTAATGGCAGCAATTTCGCGCACGCCGGGACTCCAGTTCAGGGGAACGGTGAAGCCGGACAGCGTCATGTTCCAGCGGTAGATCACCAGCCCGGCGATAACCAGCAGCGTGCCGAGCATCAGGATGGCGCGGTTGTTGCGCAAGCGCGGCCACAGCATGATGATGGCCGGAACGATTGCGCCCAGTAAAACCTCGCCCCACCAGAACGTGAAGCCGTAGGGCGTATTGAGGTTCAGCAGTTGAATCCCCAGCTCGCGTTCGGGCAGCCGGCTGTAATAGTTCTGGGATGCCCAGCTCCACAATTTGAGATACAGGTAAGCCAAGCAGGCGAAACCGATCAGTTTTGCCACGCCGGCCACCACATCGCGCGGAATCATCTCTTTACGCAGCACGAGACCGGCCAGCAGGGTGAGGAACAGCGTCAGCGCGGGACCGCCCGCTACTGCCGAAAGGATAAACAGCACCGGGGCGCTGGGCGAATACCAGACCGGACGCGCAGTGAGGATGCCATAAGTCGCGCCCAGCGAGGACTGGTGCAGCAGTGACAGCCCCATACCGGCGACGGCCACGAGCGGCATGATACGGTGCAGATTGTGGCCCAGGGAATGCAGGAAGCGATTTTTCTTCAGCGGCGTGCTTTCAATGATGATCGGAACCAGTTCTAGCACCAGCACCGTTGAATACAGCACCACGCACATGGTGATTTCCCACAGCACGGAGTGTACGTTCCAATAGATGAGCGGGTGATAGAACCGGTCGGGGCGGCCAATATCCATCGCCAGAGCGATCATGGCCGACGAGTACCCCAACAGGCCGACGAAAACCGCCGCGCGGGCGATGGCCTCGAAACGTTTGAGACCGAACAGGTACACCGCCGCCGAAAGCGTAAATGCCCCGGCGCCGAGCGCGATAGACGAGAGGTCTACCACAATCCACAGACCCCAGGGGGACTGGTTGCTGAGGTTGGTCACGCCCAGGCCATTTAACAGGACGTGAATGCCCGAAACCGTGCCGATACCCAGCCCGGCGACCAGAAGCAGAATCCAGATGAGGAACAGTGGCAAACGCCGATTGTCAGTGAGTTGTCTGGCGGTCATCAGGCCAAGCCCTCCGGCGGAATATAATAGACGCTTGGATCGGTTCCCAGGTCTTCGCGCAGGCGCAGCGTCGGCGTGCTGGCGATGATACGGGCGACGTTGCTGTTGGGGTCGTTGATGTCACCGAAATGACGGGCGTGAACCGGGCAGATGTTGACGCAGGCGGGCGTGGCTTCCGGGTCTACACCGGGCATCTGACCGCGCGTCAGGCCGGCATCAATACGATGGATGCAGAAAGTGCATTTTTCGACGACCCCACGCGGGCGGCGCGGCACTTCTGGCCGTCCCCAGTTAGGCACGCGCGGGTTGGGGTCATCACTGCGTTCCTGCCAGTTGAACACGCGCACGCCGTAGGGGCAGGCGGTCTGGCAGTAGCGGCAGCCGATACATTTGTCGTAGTCCATCACCACCAGCCCATCGTCACGGTGATACGTCGCGCCGACCGGGCAGACTTCCACGCAAGGCGCATGAGCGCAGTGCAGGCAGGGGCGGGTGATGTGGAAGACTTCGCCGGTATCGGTTTCGTCGTCAATGCGGATGTTCCAGCGCATGTCGTCGGTGGTGTCGTTGGTGGCCTGGCAGGCATAGACGCAGTAATCGCAGCCGACGCACTTGCTCAGGTCAATGACCATAACCCAGTGATGTTTTCCTGCTCCATGCGCCTCCTGCGTGCTTTGCGCTTCCAGCAGACGCTGAACTACCGGGTTGACCGGCTCGGACAGAAAGGCGGCCATCGCCAGGGTCACGCCCGAACCAATCAGGAGCGTCGTGAATTCACGGCGCGTGAGAATGGTGGTACGCTCCTGGACTTCCGGCTGCTGCTCCGGCGACTGTTGATGGTCACTCATGGCCGTTATCCTCTTGGTTATCCTCTTTTTTTCGATTTCCTCTGTTAAACCGGGGTATCAATACCACTGCTACTGTGATTCCTAAACCCAGACCGATGATGAGACCCTGCGTGAGTTGGATCGAACCGGTGCTGCTCTGCTCCTCGGCGGTGCTGATCGCGCTTTCCAGTTCGGTCACACGGGTCTGAAGTTCGTCGCGTTCGCTGAGGATACGCTCGTTGACGGTGTTGGCGATTTCTTCCCACTCGCCGCTGGCCTGAAGCTCTTCGTGACAGCTGTTGCAGGGGCGTGCATCCATCTCCATGCTGTGGCCGGTGGGTTTAAACTCGACTGACACCATCTCGATGTCGCTTTCGTAGAACATATGACAGTCGGCGCAAGTGACTTCTGAAGCCGTGCTGCCGATGTGCTGCTCGTGGATATAAATATCTCCGGGCGCTTTGTGGCAGTTGGTACACAGCTCGTTCACGTCCCCGACGCGCAGTTCCTGGCTGTGCGGCGAATGGCATTTGGCGCAGCCCAGCGGGCCAACCTCTACGTGCGGGCTGTTGCGCCATTCGTCATAGGTGCTTTTGTGGCAGTCGCCACAGACTCCGGCGACCAGCTGCGGGCGGTTGGTGCTGGGCTGAATGTCGTGGGAACCGTGACAGTCGGTGCAGACGGCGGCTTCGGTATTGCCTGCTGCGATGGCTTTTTCGTGCAGACCGGCTTCGAGTTCAATGGCTTCCTGGTCGTGGCAGTCATTGCACATCTCGACGGTGGTGATGGCATAAGCGCGAGCGTCGGCTGGGGTCGGGCTGTCGTGCGGGAAGGCTTCCGCGCCATGACAATCCAGGCATCCCATTGGTCCTTCGGGGTTATCGTGTCCATGAACCGAGTTGGCGATGATGTCCGGGTCTACGTACAGGTTAAGGACATAACCATCCTGAAGGGTCACCGCGCGCCAGGGTTGATTATGGCATACCGTACAGTAGCCATTGTTGGCGGCTGGCTGCGCGGCCTCGGCGGTGGCTTCGACCAGAACTTCGAGTGCGGCTTCGACAGTGGCCTCTGACGTAGTTGCTTCCTGCGCGCTGGTATAAGGGCCACCGGCGATGAAGGGGACGAGGCCGGCGGCGAGCAGCGTCAGGCCCGCTCCAAAGCAGAAGATGACAAAACGACGTTTAAGATGCTCCATCGGCGTATGATCTCCTAGCTGCCTGCGTCGCCCTGGGTGCCGGAGTCCGGTTGGTCAAGACCAAGCGCGGCTTCAGCGGCATCGAGCAAAGCATCGGTATAAGCATAATTGTGGATGCCCAGACTGCCATCTCCCTCAACAAAGTTGAGTGTGGTGCGCACCCAATCCGGTGTGTCGTCCTTCAAGGCGGCAGCAGCCGTATCGAGCCGCGCGCGCGTGCTGGCCTGAACATCGTCTATGAGCTGCTGCATCTGGGCGGCGTTGACCTGTTCTTCATGGCAGGACAGGCAGCTATCCTGCAACCCCTCGATACTGATTGCCGCGCCGGGCAGAACCGGCTGCAAGGTGTGGCTGGCGCGTTCCAGGCCGTCGGTCGTAGGGACTTGCGGCATATGGCAGGTCGTGCAGCGCGGGCCGTTTTCTTCGGTGAAGTGGGATGAAGCGATTGCCTCAACGTTCGGCACAATCTCCCGACCTTCAAACATTTCCAGCGCCGGATGATGCGCGACGGCATTGTTGGCATCACTGTGGCACGAGGCGCACAGGCCGTAGATGTCGTCGCTGCCGGTCTGGAAGGCGACGCGCTCGTTATCGGCGTTGAGCGTATGAGGCGCATGGCAGGAAATACAGGTCACGCCGAAACCTGCGTTATCTACGCTGGCCGGTTCGGGCGCGGGGTCTTTCCGGTCGCCTTCTTCGTAGATGGCGATCTGCCGCTGGCGGAAGGCGTAGTCGGCACTGTGGCACGACAGGCAGCCATCCTCTGCCGGATACTCGCCTGCTTTGAGTGTCGAAAGTGCGGTTGCATGGGCGCTCGCCGACCACTCGTTATACTGCATGTTGATGTGGCTGGCGTGGCCGGTCGCCCACCAGTGGGCTTCGTCGTCGGGCAGCGAAAGTGTGAAGCTGTCCGTCAGCGGCGTGACGGAGATGTGGTCGGCAGGATAAGGCAGATCGCCAGTGGTGGCAGTGCCCATGCTGTGGCACTGGCCGCACATCTGCGAGTCGGGTGTATTATAAATCGCGGCGCGAATCTCCAGGATTTCCTCTTCACTGGCGCGGCGTCCGGCTTCATCGGCGGCATCGTAGTGGTCGCCGCCAGGGCCATGACAGGCTTCGCACTGCACGCCGTCTTCTTCCCACTCGCCGGTTTCGATGTCCAGATCGGTGGTGTGGCAGCCGGCGCAGTTGGTCTTCCAGTCGAAGGCCGGCCCCGGCCAGGGCTGATCGGCCAGATAAGGCTTCCATGCCTGCGCCTGAACGTCCCACGCGACCGGTAAGACGGCATACTGGTTGTCGCCGAGGTCGTAGAGATATTTCTGCAAATTACGACCGACGCCGATGGTATAGGCGATGTCGTCCGGCGTCAGCTTCCGGGCTTCGGTTTCGCCGGGGAACTGCACCAGCGGCACATCTTCACCGGTAAAGTCAGCGACGATTGCGCTCTCATCATTACCTTGCTGAAGCGTGAGCGCATGAGCGGAGATTTCATGGGCATCCCAGAGGTCGCCGTCATGACAGGACTCGCACTCATCCGTGCCGATGTAGTTGGGCGCGGGGCGGTCTGAAGATTCCTGAGCCAGCACAGGGACGGCAGCCTGACCAAAAATCAGCAGCAGTCCCATCAACAAAACTACGATGCCCAGAAAAGTTAGATAGGTCGTCCGGCGGTCTGGAAGGTGTCTTCTCATAACCTATCCTTTAACGAAAAAGAAAACCATTGAATCGCGCAAACCCTATTCTTTATTCTAAGGTCGGTTTGCGCGTGAGGCAGATAACTAACGTCACAAGAACAGGATGACATTTTCTATCTGTTTGCATATACAGCATACACGATTGAAAAATGTACAAACCCTCAGTTAAGGAACTGAATTAACGATTATTAAAATCCAGATTCCGGATTCGTCTGGAACATTAGTATACGGTTAATGATAGATTTAAAGGCGGGGGTCTGCAAATAAGAGATGCTGATGGTTCAATGAGCGGGTCGTTTCAGACCGATTTCGGGTTTAAAATCTGAGAATAAAGCAAATTTCAATTGGAATTGCGTGAATATTTTTGTAGCATTATGACACTCGTCATGTTTTTTAGCAAAGGAACGGGGGCGATTATGCATCGCCCCCAACCCCGCCTGTCAGGCGTCTTCGTCCATGAGTTCCGAGAGGCGGGTTTTTAGACGTTTTCGGCGCTTGTGGTAGGTCGCCTCATCAATCTCACCGGCAGCATGGGCGTCGTCCAGTTCGGCAATCTGCCGAATTAACCCGTCAATTAATGTTTGGGAGTCGGTGGGGGATGGCGCAGCCGAGGCCGCCAACGCCGGGGCGCGCCCGCGCAGATAGATGACCAACCCGGCGATGATGATGAGCGCCCCGCCGCCGACCAGCAGCACCGGCACCAGCGTATTGACCGGGACGATGCCAGCCGAATCGCCTGCGCTGCTCGCTGTTGGCTGGCCGCTCAACCGGAAGCGGAGGGTTTCGCCTGCCGGGCGCGAAAACGTCGCGCCGTAGCCCTGATAAGTAACGCTGCGGAGGGTTTGCGGGCCGAGCGGCGGCAGTTGATCGCTGGTGGCAGTAACGCTGTCGGGCGTGATGAGCAGCCGCACCGGCCCTTCGATGGCGTAGTTCATCGGCTGCTCGATTTGCAGGTCGCCGGTATAGGGCAATTCGTACAGTACATGCAGGATGTGTCCTTCGCCGGGCAGCACCGGGGCGGTGTCGGTCACGGTCAGGCCGTCGTCGCCGATCATATAACGCTGCTGGGTGTCGGCAAAACCACGTAACTGCGCGCCGGGCGGGATAGATACCGTCAACGAGCCATATTGATTTTCGGCAAAGAACTGGTCGGTGCTGAATACGCGGTCGGACGTGTTGGTGAAACTGAAAACCTGAGCAACCTGTACAACACCTTCGGCGGCTACCACCTGCGTGACCAGCCCCGTTATGTACATCACCGATGGGTCGCCGGTGATGTCATAGATGGTCACCGGCAGTTCCAGCGTTGGCGCGGTCGGGTCGCCCGTGACAACGTTGCTGCCGAAAATGCGATCCTGGTAAACAGTCGTGACGACATAGCTGTAATCGGCGCGAATGTTCACGTCGTCGAACCGGAAACTGCCATCCGAGTTGATAGCCACGTTACGGCTGACCTCATTAAAGTCGGCGTCTAACTCGCGCAGCGTGACGATCAGACCCGGCGGAACGGTGCCGCCTGCCGTGCCGTTGGTGACGCTGCCGGTGATAGCTCCGGTTGTACTGGTCGCCCCTTCAGCGGTCGTTTCCGGAGTGGTAGCGGGTGGCACCGGCGTGACTGCCTGGGCGATTTTTTCCGCCGGCTGGCCGATCACTTCAACGCTGTCGAGCGCGCCGGAGCGCAGGAAGGCGGCTACCGCGCGGCGCTGTTCGTTATCCAGCGCGCTTATGTACTGGGATGCTCCGGCGGCTTCCGCTGCCTGCTGTAAGAGCGCCTCGTCGGTTAACTGTGCCAGTTCGGACTGAGCGGGCAGATCGCCACCTGCGCCCGCGCCGGTTGTCCAGAGTTGCTGACCGGCGGCGATGAGGTCAGGCGTGTAGGACATGGTGTAGGTATACAAGGCGACGGCCCAGCGTTCTTCGTCCGTCAGGGCTTCGTTCCAGGGGGGCATGAGGTTCTGTATACGGCCATTGGTGATGGTGTTGTACCAGTCCAGCGGCGTCTGGTCACGGGTGGTGGCCGGGTCGGTAAAGTCGCGGGGGACGTTCGGTATCTGATCCTGGCCGGTACCGATCAACACGCCGTCCCCGCGACCGGAAGCGCCATGGCAGCGGACGCACCGTTCGGCGTAAATCTGCGCGCCCAGCGCCAGATCGGGGGCAGCGGCAGGAAAACTGACCTGCTGCGGCGCGGATGTAGCGGGCGGTAGGGTGGCGATAATCTGCGGTTCGCCCGCCAGCCCGCTGCACGCGGAAAGCAGCCCGATCAGCAGCAGGGCGAAACCGAGATGTCGGCTTACAGCTTTGTTCAGCATGAATTGTTTACCCTTAGAATCGAGTCCATAAAAAGAAAATCCCACCTCAGGTTGGGACGAGTCAGGCACAACATTGTACTGCGAGCGGCAGCCTCTGCCAACCGGTGGCTGAGGTTTTGCTAAGGGCGAGTTGGGTGCGTTAAACTGGAAGCCGAACCGCCGCGCGTATACCGGAAAGGCAGTCTCGTGATTCTATGCGTCACCCCAAACCCTGCGATTGATCGTACCTTAGTCGTGCCAGGGTTTAAACCCGGCGCGGTGTTCCGCCCGACATCGCAGCTGGCCGCGCCCGGCGGCAAAGGTGTTAACGTGGCGCGGGCCGTGCGCGTGTTGGGCGGCGCGGCGCTGTGTGCCGGTTTTGTCGGCGGCGGCACCGGCAGGCAGTTGGCCGAACTGGCCGAGCGGGAAGGGCTGGGCGCGGTCTGGACGTGGATCGGCGCGGAAACCCGCACCTGTATCATCGTGGCCGACCCGGATGCCGAGGCGACCGTGATTAATGAAAATGGCCCGACCGTTACCGCTGAGGAATGGTCGCGGTTGGAAGCCGACATTCTGCGCGAGTCCGCCCAGGCGAGCGCCGTTTGTTTTAGCGGCAGTTTGCCCCAGGGCCAGCCGCCGGATGTTTTTGCCGGTCTGCTGCAAACGCTGCGGGGAGCCGGGCGCGCGGTTTGGGTGGATACCAGCGGCGCGGCGCTGGCAGCGGCGCTGGCCGTTCCCGGCCTTCATATCAAGGTTAACGGGGATGAAGCGGGCGCGGCGCTGGGGCTGGCCGTTGAAGACATCAACAGCGCGGCGCTGGCGGCGGCGCAACTGCGGGCGCGCGGCGCTGAAATCGCGGCGCTGACGCTGGGCGGGCAGGGGGCAGTCCTGGCGCACGAAACCGGATGCTGGCACACACAGCCGCCGCCGGTGAAAGTGATGAGTTCCGTCGGCAGCGGCGATTCGTTCCTGGCCGGTCTGGTGCAGGGTTTTGCCGCCGGCCTGCCGCCCGATGAGGCGCTGCGCTGGGGTGCAGCAGCAGGCACGGCCAATGCCATGTCGGTCGTCGGCGGGCGGTTTTCCCGCCAGGATTTTGAGTCTGTGCTGGCGGGTACGACCGTGAACCGCTTATAGAGTCGGCCAGCCCAGGCTGATGCGCCCACGTTCCTTTTCGACGCCCAGGATGACGACCTCGATGATGTCCCCCAGGCTAAGGTTATAACCCTGGGGAATCTGGCTGCGGTGGAGCAGGCCATCCTGCTTGACGCCGATGTCCACGAACGCGCCAAAGTCCACCACGTTGCGAACCGTGCCGTTCAGCCGCATCCCGTCCTGCAAGTCATCCATCGAAAGCACGTCGCTGCGTAAAATCGGCAGCGGCAGATCGGCGCGCGGGTCGCGCCCTGGACGCAGCAGCTGCTCGATGATGTCGGTCAGGGTCGGGACGCCGGTGCCGAGTTCGGCGGCCAGCACGTCCAGCGGCACTTGGCCTTGCAACCGGTCAAGTGCGGCCTCGCGTTCCTGGGGGGAATGGGTGTTTTCGACCCCGGCCCGCCGCAGCAGCCCTGCCGCAATGTGGTAACTTTCCGGGTGGATGGCGCTGGCATCCAGGGGATTATCACCGTCGCGTATTCGCAAAAAGCCGGCGGCCTGCTCGAAGGCTTTTGGCCCCAGACCGGGGACGCTCTGCAAGGTTTCGCGGCTGCGGAACAAACCGTTGGTATCCCGGTAAGCGACGATACGCTCGGCCAGTTTGGGGCCGATGCCGGCAACGTGGGTCAGCAGCGCGGCGGAGGCGGTATTCACGTCCACGCCAACCCGGTTAACCACCGTCTCGACCACCGCATCCAGCGAGTCCGACAGCCGCTTCTGATTTACGTCATGCTGATACAGTCCGACGCCGATGGATTTCGGGTCAATCTTGACCAGTTCCGCCAGCGGGTCTAACACGCGGCGGGCGATGGAGACCGCGCCGCGCAGCGTCACATCCAGGTCGGGCATTTCGGCGCGGGCAAGCGGGCTGGCGCTGTAGACGCTGGCCCCGGCTTCGTTCACCATCAGGTAATGCACACGGTCGCTGCCGCGCGTTAATTCGGCAGCAAGCTGTTCGGTCTCGCGGGAGGCGGTGCCGTTGCCGATGGCGATGAGCGTGACTCCGTACCGTTCGACCAGGGCGGCCAGGGTTTGCAGCGCCGCGTTCCACTGACGCTGTGGTTCGTGCGGGTAGATCGTGGCCGTGTCCAGCACCTTGCCTGTCGCATTCACAACGGCGATTTTGCAGCCGGTGCGGTAGCCGGGATCAATACCCAGGGTCGTATGCCCGGCCAGCGGCGGTTGATTTAGCAGGGCGCGCAGGTTAGCAGCAAAAACCTGGATGGCATGTTCTTCAGCCTGTTCGGTCAGGGTATTGCGCACGTCGCGTTCGATAGCCGGCAGCAGCAGCCGTTTGGCCGCGTCTTCAATAGCCAGTTCCAGGTGTTCGGCCAGCGGCGAACGCCGGTCGGCGGGGAAGACCATTTCGACGGCCTGCCGCCAGTCGCGTTCGGTGATGTCCAGGCCGACGCGCAGCACCTTCTCGGCTTCACCACGATTGATCGCCAAGACCTGATAGGGTTTGATGCGGTCAACGCGGTATTCAAATTCGTAATAAAGCTGATAAACGCCCTTTTCGTCGGCAGCATCCTTGATCTTGTGCGATTGCAGCAGGCCGAAACGCAGCGCCTTGAGGCGGGTTTGCCTGCGCACTTCGGCATGGTCGCTGATGGTTTCGGCCACGATGTCGCGTGCGCCGGCCAGCGCGTCGGCGGGCGTGGGTACGTCGTCGCTGATAAAACCGGCGGCGATCTGTTCGGCGGTCTGGTTGATGCGCGCCTGCTCCAGAATCAGATCGGCCAGCGGCTGCAAGCCCCGTTCGCGGGCGATGCTGGCGCGGGTGCGGCGTTTGGGTTTGTAGGGCTGGTACAGGTCTTCCAGTTCGGTGAGCGTTTCGGCGGCTTCGATTTGTTCCTGAAGTTCCGGCGTCAGTAAGCCCTGTTGCTCGATTGAGCCGAGGATGGTTTCGCGGCGTTCGTCTACGGCACGCAGCCGCGTGACGGACTCAAGAAGCCGGCGAATCTGGTCTTCATCCAGGCCGCCGGTCATCTCCTTGCGATAGCGCGCAATGAACGGCAGCGTATTGCCGCCGTCCAGCAGTTCGATGGTAGCCGCCACCTGGGGCGGGCGCAGATTGAGCTGCGCGGCAATTCTTTGATCGTAGCGTTTGGACAAATGCTTACCCGCCCACGCGCATCTGTTTGATCTGGGGCAGCAGGTCTTCAAGCAGCATCTTCAGGATGCGTTTGTCCGGCAGTCCCAGCACTTCTACCATGAAATAATCCACGCCCAGTTCGACAAACGGGCGCATCTGTTCAATGACCTGTTCCGGCGTGCCGACAAAGGCGTTATCGCGCGTCCATTTGAGCAGGCCGGATTGCCCCAGTTCGACCGCTTCGGCTTCGGTTGCGCCCAGCACGATACGCCCGAACCAGGTCAGGCGAATGCTGGACGGGGCGCGACCGATGCTGGCGCAGTCCTGGTGGAGTTTGGCAACCATCT
This sequence comes from Chloroflexota bacterium, assembly GCA_013388735.1. Taxonomy (GTDB): domain Bacteria; phylum Chloroflexota; class Anaerolineae; order Aggregatilineales; family Phototrophicaceae; genus CFX2. The sequence continues at coordinate 39,211 of JACAES010000079.1, forward strand.
GCTGGTAGGCCGGGAAGTTTTTGTCCGAGACGTTCCACCAATCGGCGTAGCGGGCGGCCATCATCAGGGTTTTGTCGCCGCCGCCGCCAACGATGACAGGTGGCAGGGGGTCAGGTTTGGGTTCGCAGTAAGCCTCGGTCACACTGTAATGGCTGCCCTGGTAGGTCACTTTGCCGGGTTCCGTCCACAGGCGTTTGAGGATTTCCAGTGTATCTTCAAGCTGCCCTCTCCGCGCTGACAGGGGCGGGAAAGGATAACCGTAACCCTTGTATTCGTCCTCTTTCCAGCCCGCGCCAACGCCCAGCAGCAGCCGTCCCTGGCTGAGTACCTGTAACGAAGCGGCCATCTTCGCCAGCAGCGCCGGGTTGCGGTAGCTCTGGCACATGACCATCGAGCCGACCTGATAGGACGGCCAGCGAGCAGCCAGGAAACAGAGCGCCGTCCAGGCCTCGAAGGTGAACCAATCTTGCCAGAAAAGGTGATCGGTCATCCAAAGGCTCTGGAAATGCCCGTCCAGAATGGGCAGCAGGGTATCCAGGTCATCCAACCAGTTGTTCAGCGGGCCGCGTGGCTGCCGCTCGACCAATGCCAGGCCAAATTCAACCGCCATTATTCACCTCTCAGTATGAAGGCTCAATCAGTGGTCATTATACTGTCTGCGATGGGTTTGCTCCAAACTGCCCGGCTTTTAGATGACCGGCAGCAGCAACGCCGATGGATGCCGGCTGTCGTGGTAGATGGTCTGGGCGGCGGCCTGCATGTCCGTGCCGTTGAGACAGTCGCCCGTTCCCAGGTTGCGACTCCAGCGGGGGTGCGCGCCGCTGGATACCTGAAGCCTGATCCGATGACCGGCCTTGAAGCGGTAGGCGGTAGCCCACATGTCAATCTCGATGCAGAAACTTCCATCGGGCTGGCGCTTGATTCGTCCCGGTTTGATGCGAAACAGCCCGTCGCAGATATTCATTGAGCGGCCATCCGGGTAAACATCACACAGCCGCCCGAAGAAGTCGGCGCAGTCCAGGCTTGACCCGGCATAGAGTTGCAGCCGCACCGGACCGATGATTTCCACCGGCTCATTCAGGGGCGCGGTGCTGAAGATCAGCACGTCGGGGCGGGCTTCCAGGGCGCGGTTGTCACGCGGGCCGGCCAGCGGGCTGAACTGCGCGCCGCCGACCATCGGGGTAGGGTCGGCGGGGTTGTAGCAGTAGTGATCGGCTGCTTCATGTTCGGCTGGAAGCTCGTGATTGAGATGCTGGCCGGCGTGCAGATAGTAAGGTGTTTGGCGCGCCAACGGCGGCCAGATGTCCATCTCGCGCCATTCGTTGGCTCCCATCACATACACACGAACCGGCTTGCTGCGGATGGTTTCGGGTTTTCCCTTCAGATGGGCGTCGAACCAGCGAATGCCTTCGCGCAGATCGTACAGGCTGATAATCTCGCTGAAGTGATGCCAGGGGCCAATCGTCAGATAGGGCTGGCGTCCGGCGGCCTGGAGCGCAGCGTAATCGCTTAGGGTCGTGCGCAGGAAAAAATCGTACCAGCCGCCGATGAGATGCACCGGGGCGGCGGCGCTTTCCGGCCTGGTTTTTTCGTGAACGTCCAGCCAGAGCCGGTCATCCGGCCCGGCATGGCTCAACCATTTGCGGAAAAACGGCACAGCTTCGCCCAACGCGGCCTGATCGCTTTCGATGATGGGCAGAGATGCATAGGCGGGGTTGATGCTGCGTTCGATACTGAGCAGCAGTCTGAGGCCGTGCAGCAGATTTTTGCCCCGGTCGAGCGCCCGGAAAATCGCCAGCCAGCGCAGCGCGAGGCTCAAATCCAGCGCGCCATCAGGATAGACGATGGTCTGCAACTGCGAGCCGGTGATGCTTGGCACCAGCGCCCGCACCGGCGGCGCGTCGGCAATCACCCACTGAGCGATGCCCAGGTAGCTGCTGCCCCACAGGCCGACGACGCCGTTATACCAGGGCTGTGCGGCCAGCCAATCCAACGTGGCGAGGCCGTCGTCACGCTCGTTGAAGTAGGGGTCAAAGACGCCGCCGGATTCGAAGCGCCCGCGCGTATCCTGGATGACCACATGATAACCGCGCTCGGCGAACCGGAAGGCGGCGAAGTTCAGCAGCCAGCCGAATGCTCCGGCTTTTTTACAGCGGCCATAGGGCGAACGGATGAGAATGGTCGGATAGCTGCCGGGGGCTGCCGGAGAATAATGATCGGCGGCCAGCGCCAGGCCGCCGCCGACCGGGACGCGCAGCCCTTCTTCCAGCCGCACCCGATACATCACTGGTGGCAGTCTCATGATGGACGCCAGGATGTGACGGCGCAGGCGATAGACCAACAGAACCAGGAGTCCCAGGACGAACAAGATGCTGCGGACAGCTTTCACTGAAAATCTCACTTTCGCTGCGTGGTGCTGATCGTCACCCAACCGGCACAGCCCGGCTTGTGATTTTCTCTGGGCTGATCGGCTCCCATTCCAGGCGGCCATTGTGAGCGAAGCGTGACAGGAAGGTGTGGATCAGCCGGCGATCAATCGGCGGGCAGCCGATCCCCGACCCGGCCAGCGCGCGCTGGGTGGCGGCTGTCCCCAGCGCGTAATACGCCGAGTCGCTTACGCCCAGCATCCGCCGCGCGAAGTCAATGTGGAAGAACGGCAGCAGCGGATGCAGGGGATTGCAGTCAGGGTTGGCGCGTTCCTCAATGGCCTCGACCCACTGGTTAAAGGCCAGTTTTTTGACCGGATAGCCTGCCTCGATCACCAGATCGAAAATGTCGCTCCAGTGGATAGGTGTCGGGTTGAGCAGGTGAAAAACCTGACCGACCGACTCCGGCTGGCGCGACAGGTAAACCATCGCTGCTGACACAAAATCCACCGGCGTCATATCCATCAGATTGTGAATATCCGGCGCGTAACCGGCCTGTATGGAGCCGATCATCATGCGGGCGACAAAATCATCCACGTTGGATGCGCCGGTCTGGCTGTCCCCGACGATCAAACCGATACGGTGAATCGTCACCGGGATGCCCCGATCGCGCGCGATACGCACCACTTTTTCGGCCACGTATTTGGTTTGGAAATAGCCTACTTCGGGACACTTGGTTTCGTCAAGGTCATCGGCTTCATTTCCACCGTTGAGGTCTTTGTAGGCCAGCAGAATCCCCAGCGAGGAGACAAAATGAAACGGCTTGGCTTTGACGCTGGTTGCCAGGCGCAGCCCTTCCTGCGTGCCGCCGACGTTGGCGGCTTCCAGATAATCGTAGGGTGCAATGTAGCTGAGTTTGCTGCCGCAGTGATATAAACTGTCCATATCTTCGGCGAGCTTCTCAAAAGCGTCCGGCGCGAGGCCAAACCGGGGCAGCTTCAAATCGCCGACGACCGGCTTAATTCGGCGCTGATAATCGTCCTTCCAGATCAGATAACTGTCCAGATTTTGCCGGATGCGCTGGAGAGCATGTTCGGGGGTGTAGGCGCGCACCAAACAGTAAACATCGGCGCCGGTGGTTTCCAGCAAGTCGCGCAGCAGATAAGCGCCGACGAAGCCGGTGACACCGGTCAGGAAAATACACTCCGGTTCGGTGGTTAGGTCAACCGGGGTTTCCAGGGGCACGATAGATGGGTCAAGCACGGCGCGGCGGTCCAGATTTGTAATCGAGTTAGCCATCACATTAAAACCTTTTCGCTGTAGTATATCTTTCAAATTAAGCGGGATTTAGGCACACAAAAAGTGCTGAATATAGTTAAAGAGGATGATTTTTATCATGGCGCTAAGCCTGATCTGCGCTCATGTCAAAATTTAACGGTTGTATGATGTTTGTTCTCAGACGGGAAGCGAGCATGTGTTAAAATAAGGGGATAAAATACAATTACTCGCAAGTAGAATTTTCAGGAGCCGTCATGCGCGAAATCCCCCAACTGCATAAGAAGCCCGGCACGGCGATTGTCCTCAGCGGCGGGGCGACCAAAGCCTTCTACTTTCATCTGGGCGTGCTTAAGGTACTTCAGCCGGAGAACATCACATCTATTGTGGGTTCAAGCGCCGGCGCAGTGGTGGGAGCTTTCATCGCTTCCGGCGCGACGGTAGATAACCTCCTGGGGGCACTGCATCAGGATCGGGTGTATCTGCCTAAGTTTGATGCCTGGGTGCGCACGCTGACCTCGACCATGCTGTTTAAACCCAAATATCAGGACATCGCCTGGCAGTCCTTGCTGACCGGTTATGCCGGGCTGCGTTTTCTGGCTTCGCTGCCGATGCTGTATAACCGCGACCTGGTGACCGAGGCGCTTGACCGGCTGATCGAGAGCCAGTCTCATGTCAGCGGTTTTTTTGATGCTATCGCGCTGGAAAATCTGTTTAAGTCGCTGCTGCCGTCCACCGATTTTGCCGATGCCGAAATTGACCTGTACGTTGTGGCGACCTGCCTGGACTGCCGTAAGCGCGGTGTTTTTAATGGCATCTATGAGTTTGAGGATACCGAAAACATTTTTATGTTCAACGTCCCCATTCACAAGGCCGTGCGCGCTTCCACCTGTATTCCGGGTATGTTCGAGCCGGTCAAGGTAAACGGCAAATATTACGTTGACGGCGAAATCAAACAGACGCTTTCGGCGGATATTGGCGTCCGTCTGGCCGATAAAGTGATCGTATCGCATACCTATCAGCCGCTGTACATGGGAGATGGAGGAAGCGTAAAAGACCTGGGCTGGGTGAATATTGTCAAGCAGTCCGCCACCATCGTTTTGAGCGAACGTATCGCCATATGGCGGCATATTTACGAACAGCAGAATCCTGATAAAGAGATTATCTGGATTCAGCCCGACCCTGAAGATGTCGAATTTTTCACTGCGCCAGAGTTTTCGTTTAGCCCGGATGCACAGAGGAAGATGATTCGCAGCGGTGAACTGGCCGCGCTCAAGGCTTTGAATAAAACACCCAGTGAGGTCATATAGATGACCAACGAGCTAACGCTGCTGGCCGTAAAGGGTTGAGTTCACCTGCTCACCCGCCAATCTTATCTGTTTGGAACGCGAACGGGAAATACCTTTTATTGATTGCTGCGCGAGAAAGGGGAAGATCTGGTGAAACAAGGAAAACATATGCAAATATTGGGTCCGGTAGATACCGCTTTTTTAATGGTAGAAACGCCGGAATCGCCTATGAATATCGGCGCGCTAACCATCTTTGAGGGAAAAATACCGTTTGATGCGTTTCTGAAACTGATTGACGCGCGCATCTATCAGGTTCCTCTTTATCAGCAGCGCATCATCCAGGCACCCCTGAGCCTGGGCCAACCCATGTGGGCATTTGACCCGGACTTCTATGTCGGCAACCACGTCTTTCGAGTGCAGCTTGAGCCGCCGGGAACGGACGAACAACTGCGCGAACTGGCAGGCCATCTGGTTTCCGGCATGTTGGATCGTAACAGGCCACTGTGGGAAATCCACATGATCGAAGGCCTGGAAGGGGATCGAACGGGGGTTTTCTTCAAGATTCATCACTGTATGGTGGACGGCCTGGCCGCTATTGAACTGTTCACGCTGCTGCTGGACCTGACGCCGGAGGTGAGTCCAAATCCCAGGAAGCCGGTTTATGATCCGCCTTATCTGCCCGGCCCTGGCGATCTGATCGTGGAATCGTTCAAGCGTGATATTCCGCACAAGTTTAACATGGTCAAAAAAGTCGGCAGCGATTTGCTCTCGCTGGCTTCCGTTTTTGCCGACAAGGAAAAAAGGCTTAAGGCGCTGATCGGCATGGCCTATCTGGTTAATGGCAATCTCAAACCGATTGGAAAGCTGCCGATTAACGGCAAAAACACCGGCAAAATCACGCTGGGGTGGGCGGAGTTTTCGTTGGCGGAAGTACGGGCGATTCGCTCCGGTCGAAACGCATCGGTGAATGATGTGATGCTGTCGGTGCTGGCAGGCGCGCTGGATCGGTATATACGGCAGGTTGGCGAAAAAATCAGGCAGGCGTTCGTGCGCGTGCTTGTCCCGGTCAATATGCGGGTGGAGGACGAGAAGGGTGAATTTGGCAACCGCATTTCGGTACTGCCGATAGACATTCCGTTCGGGATTGACGATCCGCTGGAGCGGCTGCGTGTGGTGAGCGAGTATACCCAGGTGATGAAAGACTCGTCCCTATCCAAAGGGCTGGACCTGGTGCTGACCATTCCTTCGCTGATGCCGTCGGTTGCGCAGCCGCTAATCTGGCAGGTCGCTCCGATGGCGTTTTCGCTGCTGGCGCATACCTGGTGTACCAACGTGGCCGGGCCGCAGATTCCGATCTATCTGCTGGGACACCAGATGCAACATACATTTGGTTATTTCCCGCTCAACCCATCTATGGGCCTGGCCTGCGTAATTGCCAGCTACAACCAGAAGATCAGCATGACGCTGGTCGCAGACGCCGGCATCGTGCCGGATGTGACTGATCTGGCCGATCATCTGAAGCGTGTTTTCCTGTCGCTGCGCCGCGCCGCCAAAGTGCCAGAGATGGAGCCGGTGGTCATCGAACGTTCGCGCGCCGAACCCGCGCCGCCGCGAACAGCTGAAATTACACCGCCTGCTGTGTCTGGTGTTTCGGATATTGTCGAAGCGCCGCTTGCTGCCGAGGTCGCTCCACAGGCATCCACTATCGAAGATAGGGCCGATAATGCGGATGATGAAGCCGGGATGACGGAAGAAACTCCCGCAGTCGTGGACACGGAAACCGTGCCGATAACCGAACATACTAACGGTTTCGACGCTATCAGTCAGGCCGAGATGGCCGGCGCGCCGATGGTCGAAGTGCCGGTAGAAGCGCCTGCCGCGAACGGCCATATTCTGGTCGGGCAGGCAGAACCGGCGGCGCTCCCGGTGGTTGATGCCGAGCCAGATCAGGCAGCCGCAAAACAGCCGGAAGCCGGTGTTTTGCCGACGAGGGCCGAACCGCCCGCTAAACCCAGGCTGTTTTCGCAGGAATGGGCGCAGGCTTATCGAGAGGCGATTAACCAGAACCGAGACTATTATAAAGCCTCGACCCGCTGGGAGGCTGGCGCACTGGCGTTCATCATGAAGGCCGCCCCCCGGTACGGATTCCAGCGTGACGCGGCAGTGCTGATGGATTTGCACAAGGGCGTTTGCCGGGGTGCGCGCAGCCTGCCTCCAACCGAAGCGAACGCCGAAGCTGCGTTCATCATTGAGGGGGATTATCCAAGCTGGATGGAAGTTTTGAGCGGCAGGACTCCGCCGCTGGTGATGATTATGCGCGGTAAACTGCGCCTCAAAAAAGGCTCACTCACCCGGCTGCTGCCGTTTACGCAGTCCGCGCAGGAATTGATTCGCAGCGCCCAGATGATTTCATAAAGCGAAACATCCGGTTAAATGCAAGACCACACGCAGGAGGTGTGAATGCCAAAAAAGGATTTTCCGAAGATCGTCACCATCAACGGGACGAAGTATGTGTTCCGGCTGATGGATGCAAAAGACCGTCATAGTATTCTGAATTTCGCGCGTGGTTTGTCCGAGTCTGACCTGTCGTTCATGCGGCGGGATATCACCCAGGCGGAGGTGGTGGATGCCTGGATCAAAGATATTGAGTGCAACCGCGCGATCAGCATTATCGTAGAAGATGAAGACAGGCTGGTTGGTTATGGAACGCTGTACTATAACCAACTGTTCTGGAACCGGCATTTGGCAGAGATTCGCGTCCTGGTCAGTTCGCCATACCGCAATCGCGGGCTGGGCAAAAGGCTGACGCGCGAGTTAATGGCGCTGGCGCGAGAGATGCCATTGGATAAAGTGATGGTTTATCTCGCCATCGAGGACAAAGGCGCGCAGCATATGGTAGAGGAAATCGGTTTTAAGGCCGAGGCGCTGCTGACGGACTGGATTAAAACCCGCGACGAACGCACACACGATCTGCTTATCATGGCGACATCGCTGGCCGATGGTTAGGTGATGAGAGAGTGTGAGGCGTATCGCTCGTATTCTCTTAAATACCATACATACTGAATGAGGAGGATTTTCAACCGTGAAAGCTGAACAAAGACCGGACGAAGAAGCCCTGAAGCCGCAAGAGGAGGGCATGTTAGAGGAATTCGTTGAACATCAGAAGAAGGCCATTACCGAAGCCACCAAAGCGGTAGAAAGCCTGATCCCTTCCGAATTCAAAAAACATGGAGAAGCCGCGCTTAAAGAAATGGTGGAGGGGTATCGCAGACTGTTTAACTCCGCCGTTGATGAAATCGTGGCCGCCATCGAACGAATCAAAATGGAGGATAAAGACGGCGAGAAATAAGACTCTTCTGCCGGTGTCCTGAATCGTTGAAAGTGGACGCGCCGCAAGTTATCTCGCGGCGCGTTCTTGTTCTGCTTATGACGGGGCCGGATAGTCTTTGTACCAATGGGTCGTTAGCGGAATGGGACGGTAGAAGTCCGTCCAGGGGCGGGCAGACTCGTTTGAAATTGCGCTCAGGCGGCGCAGACGTTCGGCAGCCGTCGTCGCCAGGAACTGCCGGCGTTCTTCCGGCGACATCACAACAGCCTCTTTCCAGATAGCGCGACCGGCCAGGAAACCGCTGGCACCGGCTTCGCAGGCGATGCGGGTCTGGCGTTCAAACGTCTCGAAATTGACACCCGCACTGAGCAGCACCCAGGGGACTTCGGATACCTGGCTGACGGCTTCGCAGGCAGCGCGCCATGAGTTTTCATCTTGATCGTAGCTGACATCCACCGGGAATTCGAGTTTTAGCACATCTGGCCGGAGTTTGCCCAGCCGGTCTGCCGTATCACGCACGACCTGCGGGCGGGTTTTGGCGAAGGCTTCGCTTTCTTTCGAGATGGAAGCATCCAGACTGTAACACAGCGGCTCCAGGAACAGGGGGATGTCGTGCTGGCGACATTCGTCGCGGACGCCGGCGATAACGCTTTCGATTTCTTCGGCCAGCGCGCCGGCATGTGGATGATAATAGGCCAGCATCTTGACGGCTGATGCGCCAAACTGTTTGATTTTGGCGACCGTCCAGTCGGGATTAAAAACGATGTGGCGTTCAGTGGAGTCGCCGCTGTAGCCGCTTTCTTCCAGCGACAGCAGCAGGCCGCTGCTGCCGCTCATGCTCAAGGCCGATTTCAGGCCATAACTGCTGTCCAGCAGGACGGCGCTTGACTCGTAAGACAGCGCCGTGACGACCTCGCTTTTGATCTGTACAGCCGTATCGTAGTCTGTTTCCGGTGGCAGCATTTTGCGGTACGTGCCGCGCTGATCGAAGGCCAGGATGGTAAAGACGTTGTGGCTCGTGCTGGTGGTCTTCAGACCACGCCAACGGCCAGGGGTAAGAATTTGATTCACGTTGTTGAACTCCTTGTCAGGGAAACATCTCACAGATCGCAGACAGATCAGAAACCGGATGGGCGATCCTGCCGCACCGGCCAGCCGGCGCGCAGGCGTTCGGCGGTCGCCTCCCAGGGGCGCACGCCGCTGAGGGCATCGGCGGCTTCAACATTACATGCGCCGACGGCGCAGGCCCACATTGCCGCTTCGTCCGGGTTCATGCCGCGCAGCAGTGCCGCCAGAAAACCTGCATAAGCCGAATCTCCGGCTCCGGTCGTGCCGATGACGGATACTTCGTAGGCCGGGGTATACAGTTCCCGGTTCGCCCAGGCTTCGATGGGCAGGTTGAGCGGCCTGAGCCGTCGCAGACGCTCGGCGTCGGCGGTTTTAAAGTATAGGCCCAGGGCGCCCAGTTTGAAACCCGCGATGGCGACGCCCATGCTCATCAGGTCGTCGGCTAGCGCGCGCAGATAGTCCGCCGTCAGGTGCGGGCGCAGGTTATCTCGCCAGGCCATGTACTCCGTCCGGCGCAGCATGAACATGATTTCTTCGATGCTGGGCAGGAATATATCGGTGTAGGGCAGGGTTCGGCGCAGGATTTCGATCCAGTTGGCCTGACCGCTGGGGCCGTTGGGGTCCGGCAGAGTCATATCCAGCGACGTAACCACGCCGGCAGCCTGCGCCCGCCGGTAGATCGCTTCCAGTTCCGCGCCGTCGTCGTTCATCAGGCGCGGCAGCAGGGGGGGATAACCCAGGTGGAAAATCTTTGCCCCGGCCAGCAGCGAAAAATCAATGTTGGCGACGCCGAAGGCACTGTTAGTGCCGGTGCAGTGGAGGAAGATACGGTCAACGCGCTGCGGTGACAGCACCACGCTGTATGATCCCGGCTGGCCGGGCGCAATGGTGATAAGCTGGGTCAGCGCCGGATCACGGTCTTCCAGGATGCGGGTGATGACCTGGCCGATTAAATCATCGCCGACGGTTGCCATCAGGCGCACATTCACGCCCAGGCGGTGCAGCGCCAGGCCTGTATTCGAGACTGCGCCGCCGGTGGCGAAATCCAGCGCGCCGACTTCGGACAGCCGCCCCGGCACACCCAGCGCACCCAGCGCCACGTTTTCCATGCGCGGGATTAAATCAAGACAGAGATGCCCACTGACAATGACATCGGCCACGTGCGCTATCCTCCGGTGAAAAGCCGCATCCAATCCGCAATCCGCTGCCGGGGGTTTACCCGGCGTAATCATCCAGCCGGAATCCTTCCACCGGCGCACCTTTCTGTCGCACTTCCTCGATGCGGTTTCTACAGTCTTCGACCGCTTCTGCGCCGTCCAGGATGCTCAAACGGCAATGGAAACGCCGGGCATTTTCGCGCCCCGGTTCGATCATCACCAGGCGGCCATTACGCCGCGCCGCCATCTGGCCTTCGGGAATGCAGTTGCCCGGCTCGATGCCGGAGACGTAAATCCCCTGGCGTGTATTTTTCCACTGAGTTAAATAGGGCAGATTGAGCGTTTCCCAGCTAACAGAAAGGCCAAAATCGCCGTTGATGAGCGCGGCTTCGGCAGTCCCGCCGCTGGCGCTGGTTTTGACGTGGTGGAAGAATACCTGCTCTACGTAACCGGGTGTGGGAGCGTCATAGTCTGCCCAGCGGTGCAGGCCGTCGCGCGCGGTTTCGTTGCGGGCATAAACGGCATGATACGGGGTGTACAGTTTTGCGCCCTCGGCAACCAGTGGGAAGCCGACATTAAAATGATACAGCAGCATGAGGGGCGCGGGTTCGTCGCCCACGTTGGTCACTTTGTCGAAGATGTCAATCTGCGGCTTGCCCAGCGTCATGAAGTAGGTGCGTTCGAGCCGCAGTTGTTCCCCGAACAGGCGCGATTCCGCGATCAGCCCACTGAGTTCCAGGGTGTAATATTCCTGTTCGTTGAGTTTATCTTTTAACCAAACGGGCAGAATTTGCACGTTTTCGGCGCGCAGGTGGTTGAAGCGTCCATGCAGATCGCGCTGTTCGCCGGTCTGGTCGTCCGTTTCGGGCGGGCCGACATGAACCAGGCCACAGGTGGTTAGCAGACCACCGTTGAACTGCTGGAGGAAATTCTGTCCAAAGTCCGGCAGATAAGGCGATCCCTGGCTGATCCAGGTCAGCGGCAGACCTTTATAGTGCGCCGACCAGATGTCCAGGCCACGATCAAGCAGAATCGTAAAGGTCAGACCGCTGCTGTTGTATGCTTCGACGATTCGCATCCCGCTCGGCAGCGTTGCGCGCTGAAAATGAATGAACTGGCGCATATCCACGCTGTGGCGTTCCAGGTCGTCCCGTGTTAAGGTTGTCAGGTCGAGCATCAGTCGAGCCTCTCTTGAATGAATGCCTCTACCACATCAAAAGTTTTCGCCCCGGCCATCGGCCCCTGGGCGGTGACGGCCAGCGCGCCGCAAGCATTAGCGAAACGCGCCGCCAAGGTGGGCGGATCGCCCACCAGCCAGCGCACGAGAAAACCGGCGTCGAAGCAGTCGCCTGCTCCGGTGGGGTCTATTTCCTCGACCGGAAAGCCGGGGACGGTCTGCGCGCCATCCTGAGTATACACGGTACAACCGGCTTTGCCCTGGGTGACGATCACGATACGTTCCGGTTTCCCGGCCAGCAGCGTTTGGACGGCGGCTTCGAGCGTGGGCTGGCCGGTGAGCAGCATAGCCTCTTCAGCCGTCGGCAGGATGACATCGGCGGCCCGAAGAATCGGCGCAAAAGCCTTGCGCGCCCGGCTGGGCGGCATTAACTGCGGACGCAGGTTAGGGTCGAAGCTGATTTTTGCGCCCGCCGCCAGCGCCATTTCCAGCGCTCTGAGGCCGGTCTGTAAAGCGTCGTCGTGAATGGACAGGGTTGAACCCATCAGGTGCAGTGCTTTGAGGTCATCGAACAGACGTTCGTCCAACAGGTCGGGCGAAATCTGCCCGGCGGCAGCATGGCGAAGATGAAACACAAAATCGCGCGAGCCGTCGCCGGAGTAGGCCACGAATGCCACGCCGGTCGTGTAGCCGGGCAATGTCCGCACACCCTGACAGTTCACCCCATCTCGCGTAAGCTGGTCGAGCAGGCAGCGGCCAAAGGCGTCGTCACCGACCGCGCCAACGGCGGCAGCCTGCGCGCCCAGGCGGGCCGCCTGGACGGCGAAGATGAAGGGCGCACCGCTGGGGTAGGGGCCAACAAACGGCCCCTCCCGGTCAAGCGGCCGATCGAGGCCGGTGCGCATTACTTCGACTAGGGCTTCTCCCAGGGTCAACACGTCGAGCGGCATAAACAATCTACGCCACTTCGGCTGCGCCGACGATGTGTTTGACCAGAATTTCCGCGTCGGCCTGGCTGCGCGGCAGGTTGGCAACCACACGGCCACGCCGCATCACCACCATCCGGTCGGCCACTTCCAGAACGTCCTGCATGGTGTGGCTGATGATGATGACGGGGATGTTATGCTCCCGCAGTGACCGCACCAGCGCCAGCACTTTGCGCTGTTCCGGCACGCCGAGCGCCGCCGTCGGTTCGTCCATAATCAGGAGTTTGGCGTTCCAGTACAGGGCGCGGGCGATGGCAACGGCCTGCCGTTGGCCGCCGGAAAGATTCACCAGCTTTTGCTTCAATGAAGGAATATGAATATCCAGGCGTTCCAGCACCTGCGCGGCTTCGCTGCGCATAAAATCATCATCCAGGACGCGCAGCAGTCCCAGGAAATTACGTTTCTTTTCTTTGCCCAGAAAAACATTTCCACCGACATCCAGGTTTTCGGCCAGCGCCAGGTCCTGGTAGATGGTTTCGATACCCAGGTCGCGGATGGAAGCGGGGCTGTGATGGGTGATGTTCTGGTCGTTAAAGAAAATCTCCCCATGTTCGGGACGGTAAACTCCGGAGACGCATTTGATGAGGGTGGACTTGCCCGCGCCGTTGTCGCCTAACAGCGCCACCACTTCGCCGGGGTAAACCTCGAAGTCCACTTTATCCAGGGCGGTCAAACCGCCGAAAAATTTGGATACCTGTTTGGCCTGTAAAATCGGTGTAGGGTTAGTCATGCGCTTTCTGCCTTTCCAGGTAAGCCTGGAACTGGTTCACCAGGACGGCGATGATGATGATAATACCGACCACAACGAACTGCCACAGCGCGTCTACCGCCAGGATGACCAGGCCGGTTTGCAGAACGGCGATGATGAGCGCGCCGATAACACTGCCGCTCAGGCGGCCTTCACCGCCAAACAGGTTCGTGCCGCCGATGACGACTGCCGCGACCGAATCGAGCAGCGCCTGTTCGCCTGCCAGCGGCGACCCCGCCGTGAAACGGAAGATGTGCAGCACACCGGCGATGCCGGCCGTGAAGGCGGCCAGCACGTAGATAACCAGCAGGTGGCGATCCACGTTGATACCGGCGCGCAGCGCGGCGTCCTTGCTGCCGCCGATGGCGTAGGTATGCCGCCCAAACTGAGTCCGCCCCAGAATGAAAGCGAAGATGATAACGACGGCGGCTACGATCAGCACCGGGTAGGGGGCGAGTTTTTGCAGCGTGCGTAACTGCTCGGTGGTCAGGTCGGCGGGTTGGGTTAGCCAGGTAAAACCGCCGTCCGGGACATAAAATAACAGGCTGCCGTTCCCAACCACACGCAGCGAATCGCGCACGGTGGAAGGCAGGTTGCCAACGACGTTCTGGCCGTCTGTGAGAAGGAAGGCCGCCCCCCGAATTACGCCAAACATGCCGAGCGTGGCTATAAACGGAGGCACTTTGATTTTGGCGACCAGCACGCCGTTGACCAGACCGGGTATCAACGATACCGCCAGCCCTGCGGCCGCGCCGATGCCGATTGCTGTGACCGGCTCCATACCGCCGTTTGCCAGGTTACGCATGGTGGTCGCACCGACAACTGACGCAAGGCCAACCGTCCAACCCAGTGACAGGTCAATCCCGGCAGTGATGATGACATAGGTTTGCCCGATGGACATCAGCATGACGAGCGTGCTGGAGACCAGGATGTTAGAGATGTTACGGACGGTCAAAAAGCCGGGACCGGTGGCCGAGAAAAAAATGAACAGCCCCAACAGAAAGATGAGCGACCATGTTCTTGTCAGGATGTTGATGATCTGGCTGCGGGTGTCGGCACGCCGCTGGGCGGGTAAGGTTGTCGTTGTCATGGGGAATAGTCCAGATATAAAACCAGCATTGAGGAAAACTGTCCAATCTTTTCATGTAGGGGCGCATCGTACTGCGCCCCTACGTGTCGGTGATTATACCTCGAAATTCGGCAGGTGGGTTATACCACGACCTGCTTTACTCAGGGTAATCGCTTGAAGATACTTCGTCTCAGTAAGCAGACTTTTGCCTTTTGCCCCCACCCCCAAACTCCCTCGCGCTCAGGGGACAAACGTCCCCATTCGGCTGCCCGAATTCGGCTAAGGGGGCTTAAAGAGACTCTTACGCCCCCTTTCTCCGTATACGGCGACCGAAGGGAGTCCCTTCAGGGAGGAAAGGGAGTCGGGGGGATAGGGGTTAATGTGACACAAGATGACAGTTTGAAGCGATTTCCCCGCTGCTTTACTGCTCCTTGTAGATGAAGCGCGCGATGTCGGGATCGTCAATGTTGTCCTGGCGCATGACAGCATAGCCGGTCGGGATGCGCTTCGGCATACTGGAGACGCCGCGCGTGTAGGCCAGCGCCGTGATAACACCCATGTAACCCATGTCGGCGGGTTTCTGGGCGATGACTTCGGTGACGGTGCCTTCGCGCAGCAGTTCGATGGCGAATTCGGAAGCATCGAAGGCCACGACCTCAACCGCGCCGCCGAGGCCGGC
>JACAES010000092.1 GCA_013388735.1 Chloroflexota bacterium
ACCTCGGCGGACAGGTCGCGGAACGAAAGATGCTGGATTTCCTCGATGGTGTACCCCAGCATCTCCGCCGCCCGCTGGTTGGCCTCGATATGATGCCCTTCTAAATCCAGGATGAAAACTGCGTCGTGGGCCTGCTCAAACAGGGCGTGGTAGCGGCGCTGCGCTTCACGCAGGGAGCGTTCGGAACTGCTCAACGCGCGCGCGCGTTCTTCGACGCGCCGCTCCAGCGCGGCTTCCGACTCCCGCAGCCGGTCATAGGCCGCCCGAAGTTCCGCCTGGCGGATGCGTTCGACCGCGTTCTGATGGTGGATGTAGACCAGGATCATACTGCCGACCGGCAGAATAAACAGGATGCTTTCGATCATCAACTGACCGTCATTCGACTTCAGCGGCGGCACGAGCGCCAGCAGGCCGACCTGCACGATCAGCGCCAGCGCGGCCAGCTGTATCACCCGGCGCAGCGGGAAAAACAGCGCCGCCAGCAGCAGCGGGATGACGACGTAAAACGGCAAGGAACTAAGGCTGTCCGGCGTAAAAGGCACGACCGTGAATAACACAAAAAGCTCCGCAATCAAGACGGATGCCATCGCATCGGTATGGCCGCGCCGCGCCCAGGCATACAGCACAAAGATTGACAGCCAGATCATGACGGACAGCCAGAAATCAAAGTCGTCGAACGAGCCGGGGTTGGTCAGCGTCTGGAACGACAGAATCAGCCCGCCGCTGACGATGAGCGCGATCAGCAGCGACAGCAGCAGACGCGACCGCCGCCGCGCTTCCGCGTCAGTCAGGGAAGGGGCGGGTCGGCCCAGCCGTTCTGCGGCTGATGCAAGCCGTTCGAGGGTTGACCCTGGTCGCCGCCGGTTTGAGTTGGACATGATATATCCTCAGGCAAAAGTGCGTGAACGTTTATGAAAAAGTGTAATCAATCACTATTTTGATGAGCAGCGAGTACAAACGGCTTCAAGACACAATACCACTATCTTATTCTATTCACTAAAGAGACGTCACTGCCCCTTAACGTTCTGGTCAGGGATGGGTTTTTCAGAAATCCTTTGAAATTGGCGTCTGCCGCGTAAAAATCGGTATCTCGATCAGCGGCTTTTTACCGCCGCGCGCAACTTCCCGCCCGCCTTGCGCGTATAAAAGGATGTAAGCAGCGGATCATTGCCCGGCAAAGTTCATCAACCCCAATAAGGAGAAAACCATGAGCGAGGAACAGAAAGCCCCGGAAACCGAACAGACTGTCGAGGAGAAGGCGCGCACCATCACCGAGGAGCTGGAAGTGGCCGGCAATCAGTTGATCGAGCGTGTCCAGGAATTGGTCAAGGAAGGCAACGTCCGCAAAGTGATTATCAAGAACCCCGAAGACGAAAAAATCTTCGAAATCTCGCTGACGCTGGGCGCGGTCGGCGCGGGCGTGGTCGTGCTGGCGGCCCCCTGGCTGGCGGCGCTGGGCGCGATTGCGGCGCTGGTGGCGCGCGTCAAAATTGAAGTCGTGCGCGAAGAGGAATAACGGCACGACATCCGGCGTGGTTTGAGAGCAGCCGGCGGTTTTGAACCGCTGGCTGCGCCGGTCGAAACCTTAAGCCCCGGCCAGCGGCAGTTCAAAGCCGAAAAGGCTGCCCTTGCCATAAACGCTGGAAAAACGCATCACGCCGCCGTGACGGTTGACGATGCGTTTGACCATATGCAGCCCTAACCCCGTGCCTTCGATGGTTTCGGTTTCCCGGCTGGTGGCCCGGAAGAAAGGCTGGAACAGACTGGCCTGCGCGTCCTCCGGGATGCCAAAGCCGGTGTCGCGCACTTCGACGACCACCCGGCCATCCTCCAGGCTGAGCGTGATATCCACCTGGCCGCCCGTCGGTGTGTATTTGAGGGCGTTGCTGACCAGATTGGCGACCGCCTCGTAAAGCTGCGCCGCGTTCCCCAGAATATGCACCTCGCCGGGAGCATCGTGAAAACGCAGCGCCAGCCCGGCCTGCACCGCCGGCTCCCAGTATTCCTCAAACACCCGCCGCACGATCTCGCGCAGATCAAGCCGCTCATCCACACCCGCCGGCTGTTCGATGCGTTCCAGCGAGAGGATGTCGGTCGTGATGGACTGCATTCGTCCGATGGCTTTTTGCATGATGGCAAACAGCGAATCCTCGGCGGCCAGCGTCTCGGCAGGCAGATCGTCGCGCAGCAGTTCCAATGCGCTGACGAGGTTATGAAGCGGGTTGCGCAGGTCGTGGGCGGCCACGCGGATCATGTCGGTTTTCATGCGCTCCAGGTCGTTCACCCGCTCGTACAGGGTCTTCAGTTCCGCCAGTTGGCCGACCGACTGTTCGTAAAGCTGCGCGTTGTGGATTGCTGCCGCCAGCCGCGAGGCAAGCAGCTGCACGAACTCAAAAATCTCCGGCGTAAAGTGATCCGGCTTCGAGGTTTGAATGTTGAGGATGCCGACCGCGCGATCATGCGAGATGAGCGGGACGGATATTTGGGAGCGGGTTTCGGCCACGTTTGGTCTGTAGTCCGGGTCGGATGGCGCGTCCTGCACCCATTCCGCGCGCTGGCGGCGCAGCGCCCGCCCGACCAAGCCCCAGTCGAGCGGCACGCAGGTATTGAGCATGGCGCGCGGGTACGCGCCGATGATCTGCGCCACCCGCAGCTGCTCACCCTCGACCAGATGAACCGCGCCACCGTCGGCGTTGCCCAGGCGCACGGCGGCGTCCAGGCCAATCGCCAGCACGTAGCTGATGCTCAGGTAGCGCGACAGTTCGCCGTCCACCTGCCGCAGAATTTCGAGTTGACGCACGTACTCGGCCAGTTGGGAAGGGTTTTCGGTCATGGCATTTCTTTATAATATAAATTTGCGTCAGGTGCATTTTAACACATTCTATGGGTACGGCGAAAAATCTTCAGGCGATTGCCCTGCCGTCGCATCTCCACCCTGGGGAATCCGGCCTTTTGCCGGTACAATAAGCGCCGTCCACCAACATAAAATGGTTGATATGATGCTGCCTCGCGCCCTCATCTTTGATCTCGATGGCGTAATCGCCAATACGATTCCCCTGCATTACCAGTCCTGGCTGCGCCTGGCGCAGGACATCAACATAACCTTCACGCCGGACGATAACGAGTTGATGCTCGGTCTGCCCCGCCGGGAATGTCTGGACATCTTTCTGCGCGGCCAGCCCGTCAGCGAAGAAACCGCCCAGGAATTGATGCACCGCAAAAACCGGTATTTCCTGGAACTGCTGGACGCCCTGACCCCGGCGGACACCGCGCCGGGTGTGACCGACCTGATCGCCGAAGCGCGCGCCGAGGGGGTGAAAATCGGTTTGGGGTCATCCAGCCAGAACGCCCGCCGCGTGCTGGACAAGCTGGGACTGCTGGCCTGGTTCGACGTGATCGGCGACGGGCTGACGGTGGCCCGCACCAAACCCGCGCCGGATATTTACCTGTGGGCGGCGGCGCGCCTGGGTATTGACCCGTTTGAAGCGATCATCTTCGAGGATTCGGCAGCCGGGGTGCAGGCCGGGCTGGAAGGCGGCTTTCGCGTGGTGGGCATCGGTTTGGCGCGCATCGTCGGGGCGGCGCATCTGGTCGTGCCATCGCTGGAAGGTATGACGTTGAACGCCCTGCGCCAGCGCCTCTTTTAGCGCGTCCCGCCCATGCCGGGCAGCCGATCAGGACGGGCATGTTTCGGCTTTGACTCGGCCCTTTCAGCCGAGTTCGCCGCGCAGCCAGGCTTCATAGTTTTCGACCGTCACCGCCATCGGCTGGATCAGGTTTTCATACGGCACACGTTCCCCGGCCAGCATCCGCAGCGCCAGGTCTACCAGGTACTCGCCATACTTTTCCGGGTAATAGGCGGTCGAGGCGACGAAGCGGTTGCCGGGTTTGGGGAACTCGTGAATCGCCAAGTTCGCGCCCTGCCCGATCACGGCGATGTCGCTTTCTCGCCCCAATTCTCTGGCGCGGTTGATGACGCCCATCGCCGTATCGTCGTTGGAGCAGATCACGGCGATGCGTTTGATGCCTTCCCACAGCTTGAACACCGACTCGGAATGTTTGTAGGCGGTAGTCTGATGCGTGCCGCCATCCAGGAAGAAGATATGTTCCTTGTTGACGGTGGCGTGGTCGCTTAAGCCCTGCACGGCGGAATCAATGCGCGTGCGAATGGCGCTGAGGGCGCGCTGTTCGGTCATCACCAGCACCTTATCCACCGCGCCATCCCAGTGTTTTTGCACCCACCGGCCCAGCGCCTGCCCGGCCAGGTAGCCGGCCTGCTGGTTGTTGATGCCGAAAAACACGGTCATCGGGATGGGGATGTCCACCGCGATGATCGGCACGCGCTTTTTAAGCAGGACACTGCGGATATTGGTGCCAAAACGCTCGTCAATATGGTAGATAATCGCCAGGTCTACGCCCAGGTCGGCGAATTCCTGAGCGTTCGCCAGCGCCTTGTCGTTGTTCAGGTCGTTGTCCCGCACGACCAGCCGCAGGTTCGGATGTTTGACCGCCGCTGCTTCCAGGCCTTCGCGCACCGTCGCCGAAAACGGCACCGTCTCGCACATGTTGGCAAACCCGATGGTAAAAATGCGCTCAGCCATTATTTTCCTCCAGATACATTCGGCAGCACCTTTAGCTTACCCCCATTTCGGAAAAGATTACCTTGAGATTGGCGGCTGCGGCAAATCCACCGGACGGCAATTGAATCAAGATTGATATGCTCTGGCGTTGTTTGCCTGAATATCATCCTGGCGGGTTCAAACCGCGCCGCGCGTGTTATACTTGCCGCTGGAATCTGGCTCACCGGGAAACTGACTTTATGACCGAACTGACCGACCTCACCCTCAGCCAGGCGCTTGAGCAGCTTCGCGCCCGCGCTGTATCTGCCGTTGAACTGACCCGCGCCGTTTTGCAGCGCATCGAACAAACCGACGCCGCCCTGGGCGCGTACCTGACCGTCACCGCCGACCGCGCCTTGCAGGACGCCGAGGCCGCCGACCGGGCGCGCGCCGCCGGTGACGAACGCCCGCTGCTGGGCGTGCCGCTGGCGATCAAGGATGTGTTTTCCACCGCCGGCATCGAAACCACCTGCGGCTCGAAAATCCTGCGTGGTTACAAGCCGGTTTTCACGGCGACGGTGGTGCAGCGGCTTTACGACGCCGGCATGGTCATGCTCGGCAAGCTGAACATGGACGAGTTCGCTATGGGGTCTTCGACCGAAAACTCGGCCTTTCAACTGACCCGCAACCCCTGGAATCTGGAGCGCGTGCCGGGCGGCAGCAGCGGGGGCAGCGCGGCGGCGGTTGCGGCGGGTCTGGCCTTCGGCACGCTCGGTACAGACACCGGCGGCAGCATCCGGCTGCCGGGCGCGTTCTGCGGTGTGGCGGCCCTCAAACCCAGCTACGGGCGCTGTTCGCGTTACGGCCTGGTGGCTTTCGGCTCGTCGCTGGACTGCCCCGGCCCGCTGGCGCGCACGGTCGAGGACGTGGCGCGCATCTTGCAGGTGATGGCCGGCCACGACCCGCTCGATTCGACCAGCGTCACCCAGGCCGTGCCGGATTATCACGCGGCGCTGGCGGGCGGCGTTAAGGGGCTGCGCATCGGTCTGCCCAAAGAATACTTCATCGCCGGCATCCAGCCGGAAGTTGAACAGGCGGTGCGGGCGGCGGTGGCGCGCCTGGAAGCACTGGGCGCGCAAGTGGTCGAAATCAGCCTGCCGCACACCGACTACAGCCTGCCGGTTTATTACATCATCGCCCCGGCGGAGGCCAGCGCCAACCTCGCCCGCTACGACGGCGTGCGCTTCGGCCCGCGCATCGAAAAAGGCGAGATGTGGCCGACCTACAAAGCCACCCGCAGCCTGTTCGGGGCGGAGGTCAAACGGCGCATCATGCTCGGCACCTATGCCCTGTCCGCCGGGTACTACGACGCTTATTATGGCAAAGCCCAGGCGGTGCGCACGCTCATCAAACAGGACTTCGACGCGGCCTTTAAACAGGTGGACGTGATCGCCACGCCGGTCGCGCCTACGACGGCTTTTAAGATCGGGCAGAACGTGGACGACCCGCTGCAAATGTATCTGGCGGACGTGTTCACGCTGCCGGCCAGCCTGGCCGGAATCTGCGGGCTGAACGTGCCGTGCGGCTTCGACGAGGCCGGGCTGCCCATCGGCTTGCAGCTTCTTGGCCCGGCCTTCGGCGAGGACGTGATTTTACGCGCCGGGTACGCCTACGAGCAGGCGACGGACTGGCACACGCGCAGGCCGGTACTGAGGAATGAGGCGTGAGGGAAATCAGGTATTCGGTATCATCAGGGATTGTGATTGAAACTGGCAGCCGGAAACTCGTAACTGAAAACTGTAAGGGAAGCGTGGTTTATGGTTAAAAACGTATTGATCGCCGTTCTGGTTATCGCGGCGGCGGCGCTGGCCGCTGTCGCCTTTACGCAGTACAATGCCGGTCAGGACTCCGCCGCGCTGGCGCGGGATGCCCAGACCGCCCAGGCCGAAGTGATGGCCGCCCAGGCGACCGGAGTCGCCCAGGCCGAAACCGCGCTGGCTGCTCAGGCCGACGCTGAAACCGGGCGCGGCACGGCGGTTGCCCAGGCTAACGCCGCTCTCGAAACGGCTGCCGCCGCCGACTCCGCGCGCGCGACGGCGGTCGCCCAGTCCCGAGCGGACGCCGAAACGCTGGCGGAGCGCGAAACCGCGCTGGCGACGGCGCAAACGCTGATCGCCGCCGAGGCCGCCGCTGCCGCCGAAGGCCAGGCCGCGCTGGCGACGGCGCAAACGCTGATCGCCGTTCAGGCCGCCGACATCACACGGGTTGGCGAACAACTGGCGACCGCCACCGCCCAGGTAGACCTGGCCGACTTCGCCCGCATCGCCGCCGAAGCCGATCGCGCCGCCGCCGTGCAAGAAGCGCGGGTAGCCGCGACCGCGCTGGCGCGCGCCGAAGCGACCATTGCCGCCATGCAGCCGGTCACGCCCACGTCTGTCCCGTCGCCCACGCTGCCGCCGACCGAAACGCCGGTTTCCGCCCCCGTCACGGCCACGCCCGTACCGGCAGCCGCCGCGCCCGTCGTCGTGGATGGCATCGAACTGGCCGAAGTGTTCGTCTCCGCCGACGGCGCGATCCGCTTCAGCTACCCTACCGGCTGGCTGGTGCAGGAATCGCAGGGGCAGATTTACATGGTCAATACGCCGGACGCGCTGGAAACCGCCCAGGGTCAGATCGAGACCGGACACTTCCTGGCGAACATCCTGTTCGGCGCGTCTGCCGATCTGGCCGGCCTGACGGCGGGGGCCACGCCGCTCGAATTTCTGGCGGCGCTGATCGAACTCATCAACGCCAACACCACGACCGGCGCGCTGCTGAACGAGCCGTCGGTCATCGGCATGGGCGAGCGCGAAGCCGCCCGCGTCGAAGGCACCAACGCCGCCGGCCAGACGGTCGTCATCGTGCTGAAGCTGGCCGACGACCTTTACGCTATCGCCTTTGGCAGCAGCGCCCTGGGCGAAATGCCGCAGCACGAACCGACGCTGCGCGCCATGCTGCAAACGCTGGCCTACACCGCGCCGTAAGCCCGCCGAAAACGCTAAAAGCACAACACAGAGGGACAAAGCCGCAGAGACAGAGTTTTTTCTCTGTGCCTCTGTGTCTTTGAGTCTCTGTGTTACGCTGTTTACCCCAGGATGGGGGCAAAAGGTTGTAAGGACTCCGCCTTCGGCATGTTATAATAGGCGCTGTTTTGTTCCGGCTTCGCTGCTGGCGAGCCACTTCGCACAAGATAGAGGAGATATCACGTTGGACGCCAACCTTCAAACGCTGGCTGTTAATACGATTCGGATGCTCGCCGTTGACGCGGTGCAGAAAGCTGACAGCGGCCACCCCGGCCTGCCGATGGGCGCTGCCCCGATGGCCTATGCCCTGTGGACTCAACAACTGCGTTTTAACCCGCGCAACCCCCGCTGGGCCAACCGTGACCGTTTTATCCTCAGCGGCGGGCATGGCTCGATGCTGCTGTATGCCCTGCTCTACCTCACCGGCTACGATCTGCCGCTGGAGCAGTTGAAGAACTTCCGTCAGTGGGGCAGCCACACCCCCGGCCACCCGGAATACGGCGACACGCCTGGCGTCGAAACCACCACCGGCCCGCTTGGTCAGGGCGCGGCGACGGCGGTCGGCATGGCGCTGGCGGAAACGTTCCTGGCGAAATATTTCAACCGCCCCGGCCATACAGTTGTTGACCACTACACCTACGCCCTGGTCAGCGACGGCGATCTGATGGAAGGCGTCAGCGCCGAAGCGGCCTCGCTGGCGGGCCTGTGGGGACTGGGCAAGCTCATTTATCTGTGGGACAACAACGGCATCACGCTGGACGGCGAAACGGGCATGACCTTCACCGAGGACGTGCTGGCGCGTTTCCGCGCTTACGGCTGGCACACCCTGGAAGTCGAGGATGGCAACGACGTGGAAGCCGTCCTGGCGGCCATTGAAGGCGCGAAAGCCGTCACCGACGCGCCCTCGATCATCTCCATCCGCACGATCATCGGCTATGGCAGCCCCAACAGACAGGGGACGAGCAAAGCGCACGGCTCGCCGCTGGGCAAGGACGAAGTGAAGCTGGTCAAGGATTTCTTCGGCTGGCCGCAGGAAGATTTTTATGTCCCCGGCGAGGCGCTTGAACACTTCCGCAGCGCCATCGAACGCGGCGCGGCGCTGGAGAACGAGTGGGACGCGCTCTTCCAGGCCTGGCGGGCGGCTTACCCCGATCTGGCGCAAACCTGGGACCTGGCCTTCAGCGGCCAGCTTCCCGACGGGTGGGACGCCGACATCCCGGTGTTCACCGACGCTAAAAAGATCGCCACCCGCAGCGCTTCCGGCGAGGTGCTGAACGCCATCGCCAAACATGTGCCGACCATGATCGGCGGTGATGCCGACCTGGCGAGCAGCACCAAGACGCTCATCAAGGGCGCGGAAGATACCGGCAAAGGCAAACCCGCCGCCCGCAACGTGCGCTTCGGCGTGCGCGAGCACGCGATGGGTGCCATCGTCAACGGCCTGGCGCTGCATGGCGGCATCATCAAACCCTACACCGCCACCTTCCTCACCTTCAGCGACTACATGCGTCCGGCCATCCGCCTGGGCGCGCTGATGAACATCCAGCCGGTTTACATCTTCACCCACGACAGCATCGGTCTGGGCGAAGATGGCCCGACTCACCAGCCCATCGAACACGTCGCCTCGCTGCGCGCCATTCCGGGGCTGACGGTTTTCCGCCCGGCGGACGCCAACGAGACGGCGGCGGCCTGGCATACGGCCATGACCCTGCCCTACCCGGTGACGATGGCCTTCTGCCGCCAGGATTTGCCGGTGCTGACCGGCGATCACGTGCGCGCCGGGGTGGCGAAGGGCGGTTATGTGCTGGCCGACTGTGAAGGCCAGCCGCAGGTTATCCTGATCGCCACCGGCAGCGAAGTTCACATCGCGCACGAAGCCTACCGCCGGTTGAGCGCCGAGGGCATGCGCGCCCGGC
Organism: Chloroflexota bacterium; assembly: GCA_013388735.1. Taxonomy (GTDB): domain Bacteria; phylum Chloroflexota; class Anaerolineae; order Aggregatilineales; family Phototrophicaceae; genus CFX2. The sequence goes on from JACAES010000092.1 coordinate 9,538, forward strand.
TGGTCTCGCTGCCGTCGTGGGAACTGTTCGACGCGCAAAGCCAGGAATACCGCGACAGCGTGCTGCCGCCGGACGTGACCGCGCGCGTCAGCATCGAAGCCGGCGTAACAATGGGCTGGGAACGTTACGTCGGCTGCCGGGGCGTGATGATCGGCGTCAACCGCTTTGGCGCCAGCGCGCCTTACGAGCGCCTCTACCAGGAATTCGGCCTCACAGCAGAAGCCATCATCCAGGCCGCGAAGGAACTGGTGGCCGGTTAACAAAGTTTAAGGAGCAACCCATGACCACCAACCCCCCTGTTGACGTGCAGCAGTTCGGCCAGAGCATCTGGTTCGACTTCATCCACCGCGACGCGCTCACCGGCGGCGAACTGCAAAGGTATATAGACGAATACGGCGTCCTGGGCGTCACCTCCAACCCGGCCATTTTCCAGAAAGCCATCGGCGACTCCGACGCTTACGACACCGCCATCATGCACCTGCTCGACCTGGACGCCGCCGACATTTACGAACGGCTGGCGATTGAGGACATCCAGAGCGCGCTCGACCTGTTCCGCCCGGTGTACGAGCGCACCGGCGGTCAGGATGGGTATGTCAGCCTGGAAGTCTCGCCGCTGATCGCCAACGACACCGCCACCACCATCAGCGAGGCCAAACGGCTGTTCGCCGCCGTCAACCGACCCAACCTGATGATTAAAATCCCGGCTACTCAGGCCGGCATCCCGGCCATCGAAGAAGCCATCGCGGCGGGCATCAACGTCAACGTGACGCTGATTTTCGCCGTCGAGAACTACGAACAGGTGGCGCGGGCTTACCTGCGCGGCCTGGAGCGCCGCCGCGCCGCCGGGCAGGACATCCGGCCTATCGCGTCGGTCGCCAGCTTTTTCGTCAGCCGCATAGATACCCTGGTAGACCGGCTGTTAGACGAACAGATGCGCGCCGCCGAGGGACACGACCCTGACCGCGCCGCCGCCTGCCGCGCCCTGATGGGCAAAGCTGCCATCGCCAATGCCAAGCTGGCCTATAAACTGTTTATGGACATCTTCCGGGGGGACGAGTTCGCCGCGCTGCGCGAGGCCGGCGCGCGGGTGCAGCGTCCGCTGTGGGCGTCCACCGGCGTCAAAAACCCGGCCTATCCCGATACCCTCTACGTGGATGCGTTGATCGGCGCCGACACGGTGAACACCGTCCCGCCGGCCACGCTCAAAGCCTTCCGCGATCATGGCACGGCGGCGCCAACGCTGACCGACGACCTGGACGCCGCCCCAGAAGTGATAGACCGGCTGGCCGAAGTCGGCATCAGCTTCGATGATGTCACGCGCCAGCTTCAACTGGACGGCGTGTTGGCCTTCACCGAGGCGTTCGAGCAGTTGATCGCCCAGGTGAACGCCAAACGCGACGTGCTGATGGCCGGCGTCATCCAGAAGCAGCAGGTGGCGGTGGGACTCTACGCCGATGCGGTGCAGGCCGCCCTCAAAAGCCTGGAAGCCGACCGCGCCAACGCCCGCCTGTGGGCGCACGACGGCAGCCTGTGGAAAAACCAGGCCGACGTGATCGCCAAAATCGAAAACCGGCTGGGCTGGCTGGACGTGACCCGAACCATTGACCTCGATCGGCTGAAGGCGCTGCAAGCCAGCGTGCGCGGCGGCTCGTTCAGCCATGTGGTGCTAATGGGCATGGGCGGCAGCAGCCTCGCGCCGGAAGTCCTGTACCGCAGCTTCGGCCAGCAGCCCGGTTTCCCGGCTTTTCTGATGCTGGACAGCACCCATCCCGCTGCCGTCCGCGCCGTCGAACAGGCCATAGACCTGCGGTATACCCTGTTCATTGTCGCCAGCAAGTCCGGCACGACGGTGGAAACCGCCGCTTTCCAGAAGTATTTTTACGAACGCGCCGGGCGCAACGGCGGCCAGTTCATCGCCATCACCGACCCCGGCTCGCCGCTGGAAGCCGAAGCGCGCCGGCTTAATTTCCGCGACCTGTTCGTAAACCCGGCGGACATCGGCGGGCGCTACAGCGCGCTCAGTTATTTCGGCCTCGTTCCGGCGGCGCTGATGGGTCTTGACCTCGACCGCCTGTGGGCGGAAGGACGCCGCATGATGACCGCCTGCGGGCCGACCATCCCGGCGCGGCATCATCCCGGCCTATGGCTGGGCGCGATCCTGGCGGCGCTCGGCCAGCAGGGGCGCGACAAAATTTTCATCCTGGGCAGCCCATCCACCGGCACGTTCGGCAGTTGGATCGAACAGCTTGTGGCCGAAAGCACCGGCAAGGAAGGCAAAGGGTTGCTGCCGGTCGTCGGCGGGACGGACGCGCCGGAGGATTACGCCGCCGATTCGCTGGTCATCAACCTGCGCGTGGACGATGACCCGGCCAGCGCCGGCCTGGACGCCGCCACGCAGGCGTTGAGCGACGCCGGCCATCCCTGCGTCACCTATCATCTGCCTGATCGCTACGCGCTGGCAGGCGAATTTTTCCGCTGGGAATACGCCACTGCTATCGCCGGCAAGCTGCTGGGCATCAACCCGTTTGACGAGCCGAACGTGACCGAAAGCAAGCAGGCCACCGGGCGGCTGCTGGCCTTCTACCAGGAACACGGCAGCCTGCCCCAGATCGAACCGATGCGGGCGGAAGGCACGGTCGAACTGTACGCCGACGAAACCATCCGCCAGGGTTTGAGCAACCTGTGTTTGCAGAACGGCCTCAACCCCGCCGACCTGACCGGCCTGCTGGCGGCGCTGCTGTGCGCGGCCCGCCCCGGAGAATATTTCGCGCTGCTGGCTTACCTGCCCCCCACGCCGGAAACGGATGCCCGGTTGGAAGCCATCCGCCGCCGTCTGCGGCAGATCACCCGCCGCGCCGTGACGGTCGGCTACGGCCCGCGCTACCTGCACAGCACCGGCCAGCTTCACAAGGGCGGGGCGGACAGCGGCCTTTTCATTCAGATCACCGCCGGCGTAGGCGACGACCTGCCCATCCCCGGCCAACCGTACAGCTTCGGCGTGCTGCACGCTGCCCAGGCCGCCGGCGACCTGGAAACCCTGCGCGGCAAAGACCGCCGCGCCCTGCGTCTGCACCTGAACGGCGACATCCCCGCCGGGCTGAACCTGCTGCTGCAAACGGTCGAGATGGCCGCCGCCTGTAAAGGGTAATCGCCGACGGTATCGGGTGCATTTCAAGTTGGTGCAGAGTCCTTTTGCCCTCGCACTCAGGGGACGGCCCTCACCCCTGTCCCCTCTCCCGAACGTGCCTTCGGCACTGGGAGAAGGGCGAAAATCAGCACCGTCGCCTTCGCTTCCCCCGTCTCCCAGCCGCAAAGCGGTGGTCGGGAGAAGCGGGTCAGGGGGATGAGGGCTAAGTCGCACTGAAGTGAAATATACCCGGCGGTATGTCAGTATCGAACAACACGCCGTTTCTGGCGTATTATGGTATGGGGGCGGGTCAAACAACCCCGCCCCTTTTTTGCCGGATTCGCATAGATTGAGGATGCTGTCTATGATGACCGCCTCGAACCGCCTGACTGGAATGCGCGCGTTTGTGCTGGTCGCCGCCGGCCAGTTCATCTCGCTCACCGGCTCGGCGATGACCATGTTCGCCCTCAGCATCTGGGCGTGGGAAAAAACCGGCCAGGCGACCGCGCTGGCGCTGGTGCAGGTTTTCGGTCTGGTGCCGCTCATTTTGCTCAGCCCTATCGCCGGGGCGCTGGTAGACCGCTGGAATCGTAAGCTGGTGATGATGCTCAGTGACCTGGGCGCGGGCGCGGCGACCATCGCCATCTTCCTGCTGTACAGCGCCGGCAGCCTGGAGATCTGGCATCTGTACGTGGCGGCGGTGGTCGCCGGCGCGTTCCAGACCTTCCAGTGGCCGGCCTATTCCGCCGCCATCTCTCTGATGGTATCGAAGGAGCAGTACACCCGCGCCAACGCGCTCTACGGCCTGGCGGAAAGCGCCTCCGGCATCCTCGCCCCCAGCCTGGCGGCGGCGTTAATCGCCGGCATGGTCGTCGGCGGCAACGTGCTGCTGCCCGGCATCGGCGTCGGCGGCGTCCTGACGCTGGACATCATCACCTTCATCGCGGCCATCGGCGCGCTGCTGGTCATCCACGTCCCCCAGCCGGAACACTCCGAGGCGGGCGAACAGGCGCGCGGCAGCCTGCCGAAAGAAGCGGCTTACGGCTTTCAGTATATCTTCGCCCGGCGCAGCCTGCTCGGTTTGCAGTTGGTGTTCATGGGTGGCAACTTTTTCGCCAGCGCCGGTTTCACCCTGCTCACGCCGATGATCCTGGCGCGCACCGGCAGCGACGAGCAGATTCTCGGCCTGGTGCAGTCCGTGTTCGGCATCGGCGGCGTGGTGGGCGGCCTGGCGCTGACCGCCTGGGGTGGGCCAAAACGCCGCGTACATGGCGTCCTGCTCGGCTGGATCATCACCAGCATGGGCGGGATGCTGCTGGGCATCGGGCGCGGGCTGGCGGTGTGGATGGTGGCCGCTTTCCTGGCGTCGGTTATTGGCCCCATCATCAACGGCTCGAACCAGGCCATCTGGCAGGCTAAAGTGCCGCCGGATATTCAGGGGAAAGTGTTTTCCGCCCGCCGCATGATCGCCTGGCTGGTTAACCCGCTGGCGGCGCTCATCGCCGGGCCGCTGGCCGATCAGGTGATGGAACCGGCCATGCAGGAAGGCGGCGCGCTGGCCGGAGTATTCGGCGGGGTGATGGGCGTTGGGCCGGGCGCCGGCATGGCGCTGATTATGGTGGTCGGCGCGCTGGGGGCAATGCTGGTCGCGCTGGGCGGCTACTTCGTCCCGGCGGTGCGGAATGCCGAGGACATCCTGCCCGACTACGACGCACAGCCCCATATCCCGGTAGGAATCGAACCTACGGCTTAAGAATTGAACAAAATGGCGCTGCCGCACGTATAGAGATGTGAAGGCCAGGCAGCCTTCGCAGCAGCTTTACTCCAGGGGTTACGCCCGGCTCGGTTCATCCACACGCGCGCTCGACACGGATGCCGAAGCCGGGCGGCCCATTCAGCCACCTTCAGCCAAAATCTGACAATATATTACCACTCCGCCGGGATGCCTGCTACAATCTCCACGACCTGGAGGGAAAAACATGGCAAACAACCGATCTCTTTGCTGCAACGACTCGTTACAACTGGGGGAATATCTGCCCGGCACGGCCCCGCGTTCCGACGTGTGGCTGCTGCTGGAAAACCCGGCGCCCTGGGGCGCAGAGGCGCTCCAGGAAAGCCGGCTGCCGGAGGCGGTCAAGGCCGGCCTGTCCGGCTGGCTGAAGGCGATTCCCAACGCGCGTTTGCAGTTCATCAAACAGGATGGCAGCGGCGAGCGGCGGCTTTTTTACGTCGCCCTGGCGCGGACGGGGCGGCTGTACCGTTTTGAACTGGATGCTTATGAAAACCTGCTGGCACTGGACATCCCGGCGCTGGTCGGCGGCGCGGCGGATTACGAAAGCCACCGCAGCGATGAGCGGCTGTTCCTGGCCTGCACCAACGGCAAGCGCGACGCCTGCTGCGCCGTGAACGGCCTGCCGCTCTACCACAAGCTGCGCGACGCTGCCGGGGACGCCGCCTGGCAGTCGTCCCACATCGGCGGACACCGTTTCGCCGGGACATTCGTCTGCCTGCCGCACGGCCTGTATTATGGCCGCGTGGACGACCCCGCGCCGATTGTGGCGGCTTACCGGAAAGACGAGTTTTATACGGTGGACTGCCGGGGACGCTGCACCATCGAACTCGCCGCCCAGTCGGCGGAGATTTACCTGCGGGAACAAACCGGCCTGACGGCGCTGGACGCGCTGCGGCTGGCGGGCGTTCAGCAGAACGGCCAGCAATGGACGGCGCGTTTCGAGGCTGAGGGCGCGGCTTACGTGGTGCAGGTGTGCGCCGAACCGGCGCTGGTGCTGGAAAACTGCGCCGACACCGAACGCAAACAGGTGATGAAGTTCCACCCGGCGGCCTACGAGGCGGTTTAGGTTTTGTCTGCAAGGGCGTAGGGGCGGATTTCCAGAACCCGCCCCCGCTTTAATTATCCTGATTGCACTTTCTGACCATTGAGGGGAGCGCCTGTGTGCGACCGGAGGAAGTCCCTACGGGGCGCTCCCTGGGCGGCCACGCCGGGCCGCCCCTACGCCCGCACATTATTCTTGTTTGTGTACTACAGACTAAAGACTACAGACTAGAGACTAACGACTACACTATGGCCGCCAGGCCAGTGGGAAGGCGAAACGCTGGTTGGTTACTTTGCCGTCCACGATTTCCGCCCCGGCGAACCAGGTGGCCTTTTCGCCGCTGTCGGCATTGATGACGACCAGGTTCAGGTAGGCCGGTTCTTTCGGGTCGTCGGGAATCTGCCAGTCGGGGATGGCGACGACCGCGCCCAGCACCGCCAGCCCATTCCCAAAGCGTCCCCGGCCGAGGCGGCTGCTGCTGCCGGTCGCCAGGTCTACGCTGAAGAGCGAGTTATCGGCGCTGTCCGTGCCGCCCGCCACCGCGAACAGGCGCTTGCTGTCGTCGGCGAAAACCATGGCGGACAGCACATCCCCCTGGCTGCCCGCCGAAAGCGTGATCGGCGCGACCCCCGGATTGGACAGGTCTACGATATTGAGCGTGTTTTCGTTGTTGGGCGTGGTGACGACCAGCGCCAGCCAGCGGCCATCGGGCGAAAGCTGCGGGAAGGCATTGGCCGCCCCGCCGAAGTTGGGCATCACGACCTGTTTTTCAATCACGTTTGTGACGGACAGATCGGCCATGCTCAGCGCCTTCAGACCGACGGTGTAGGCCGTCACGCCGTCGGGCACGGTGAAGTAGGCGCGGCTGCCATCCGGCGAGAAGTGAATCGTGTTGGTGCGGGCGAAGGGCGCAAACGCCCCGGCCTGGAAATCGCTGGCGGCCAGGGTGGCGCTGCCCGCCGCCGGGTCTACCACGTAAAGCTGCCACTGCGTGCGGGTATCGCCGCTTTTACAGCGCTGCCCCATCGCCGTGACGAAGCGCCCATCCGGGGCGACGGTGATCTGCCCGCTGACGAAACGGCAGTCCTCGCCGGTGGGCGACAGCGTGACGACCTCGCGCTCGGCATTCCCGTTCCACCAGACCACCGCCGCTTCATCGGCCTCGCTGCGGTCATTGGTGAACAGACTGATGTAAGCCGCGCCGTCGCCGGTCAGGTCGAAAGCGGTGACGTTTTCCGCCCGGAACAGCCGCTCCAGCGAGCTGGTGTTGACAATCCGCAAAAAGCCATCGGCGAATTCGCTCTGCGCCGCGCCCGGCTCGTAAGCGATGTAGGCCAGCCGGTCGCCGGAGAAGGCGGCCTGCCCCGCGCCGACGCAGGTCAGCGCCGGAACGTCGTCCACCTTAACCGGGACATCCGCGCCGCGCATCAGGTACAGCGCGCCGTCGTCCAGGCCGATGTAATAAGCCAGCAGCGAACGGTCGGCGGACGCGCCGCAGGCAGCCAGGCGGGTGGTTTGCGGCGGGATATCCAGCAGGGGCGCGGCGCTGCCTTCCGCGCTGACCAGGGCAAGCTGGCCGGGGGCCTGCGCCGAATGTTTGCCGGGCGCAGCGCCGCTGCCTACCCAGGCCAGCAGGGGCGCGCTGGGCATCTGGAAGCCGGCAGCGCCGACCAGCGGCGGGGGCGCTTCGCCCGCCGGGGGCTGCGACAGCGACTCGGTGACTGCCGGGCTTTGCGCCGGGCGCGATGAAATGAACAGGAAGGCGACAATCAGGAACAGCAGCAGCAGAATGAACAGGATCAGAAACGATTTGCCGGAAGATGATCTGTTTTTGTTCGTGTTGGTGGATGAGGTCATGACCATACCCATTTATGAAAACTCCCGTTGCGCTATGGTATCCCTTCCTCCACTATAATTGATTTATTGATTATTTTGCTTAGTACCTTAAGCCTAAATTTATCCCATCAGGCAGGCCGCTGCCTCGCCGCCAAGGTGTGTGCCGTCCAGCAGCAGCGTCGTCAGAAAGCCGGCGGCCACTTCAAGCTGTTCGGCGGCATCGGCATGCAGCAGCCGCGCACCCGGCATGGCGCGTTCCGTGCCGCCGGCGTAAAGCTGCATCTGCCGCACCAGCGCGCCGTCCGCCGCGTTAAAGATATTCAGCATACCGTCCACGTCCAGGGTATACAGCCAGCAGCCGCCGCCGGTTTCCAGCAGCGGCGGCAGATAGGCCGGCCCGACCGGGTAGGAAACGCGCCAGCGTAACGCGCCGTCCGGCGTGTAGGAAAGCAGCGTGCTGTCACTGTCGCCCAGGTAAACGTAACTGTTGCCCAGATGATCGGCGCTGAGGGCTGCCGCGCGTCCGGCGGGCAGGCCAACTTTCGCCACCGGCTGCATCTCGGCCCCAGCCAGGCGCTGCAGCGCCGCGCCATCCAGCGCCAGCCAGCTGCCGTCGCCCACCGGCGCCATCACCGCACTGCTGCCCAGTCGGTGTTCGGCCTGCACCTGGCCGTCCGTGTCCACCAGCCGCCAGGTTATGCCGCCGCCCGCGCGCACGCCGTAGGCGATATTCTGGCCGTCCGTCTCGAACTGCGTGAAGCTGTCCGACTCGATGCCCGCCAGCGTCCACAGCGTATTTCCCGTCGCGTCGAAGGCCGCCAGCCCGCCGCCGTCCGTCGCAAAAACCAGCCTTTCGCCCAGCGCCAGCAGGGGCGCGTCCGGCCCATGCACCGTCCAGATGGCCGCGTAACGCCCGTTTTCCAGCACCATCACCTGCCCATTGCGCGTGTGGGCGGCCACCCGGCCTCCCGGCAGCGCGACCAGCCCGTTCACCACGCCGTCGGTTTCCACCCGCCACAGCGTATAATCCGGCGCGGTCACGCCAATGATAAAACTGCTGCTGGCGATGACGTACTGGCCGCCGTCCATGTGTACCGGCGGCACACTCGGCACCAGTTCGAAGGTGGCATAACCAACAAACGCCGGCGTCAGGCGGGCGCGCCACAGCGCGGTGAAGTCCAGCGGGTTATACCAGCCTTCGGCCAGCGGGTTGCCGGTGATGTAACCCGGCCCGCCGTCGTCCGGCAGAAAGTCGCGGATTTCGTAATGCAGGTGCGGACGCCCGCGCGACGGCCAGCCGACCGCGCCCACGATCTGGCCGCGTTCAACGCACGAGCCGACCGACGGGAAAAATATCTCGTCGGTCTGCTCCATATGGCCGTACAGACTGTAGGCGATGCTGCCGTCGGGGAAGGTATGTTCGACGATGACGACGCCTTTTTCGCTATCCCAGCCGGCGATGTCGGAATAAGTGACGCGCCCGCGCGCCGCCGCCCGCACCGGGTCGCCCCAGCGGTCGAAGGCGATGTCCACGCCGGTATGGTTGCCGCCGAAGCGAGGCCGGTAAAGCGAAAAATCGTCGTACCCTTTTACCAAATCGTCAATCGGAAAATCAATCGCGTCCACCACACCGCAGGGGGCAGTCGTCGGCTGCGCCTGGGCAGGGACGACCGCCGTCAAAAGCGCCGCAAAAATCGCCAGAACAATCCGCATCCGTTCCACACCGTCAGCTTATTTTCAGACAGGTTTATTATAACGGCTGCGGTCGCGCTTTCACCCGCCGTTTGGGTGACGATATTTTCCGCCGGCGTTCGCCCTGTGCGCCTTCCCAAGCCCTCTCCCATAAGGGGACAAACGTCCCCATTCGGCGAGCCGAATTCGGAGAGGGAGCTTAATCACGCCGGTGACAAAGTCTCCCCCGAATCCGAGGGAGATGTAGACCGGCAGCTTGTAACTGGCAACTGTACTATTCCGCCGCCAGATATTCGTTTAAAAATCGCGTGACTTCGGCCTCGTCCAGAAAGCCGAACCAGCGCTGGATGACATTGCCTTCAGCGTCCACCAGCGCGTACTGCGACCGCTGCACCAGGTTAAACTGCTGGCGCGCGGGCAGCGTTTCGGCTTTATCAATGTCCAGCTTGATAAAATCCACCCGATCTCCGAACTCTGCCGCCAGCCCATTCACGATGGGCGCATTTCGCTGGCAGGTCGGTCACCAGGTGGCGAAGGAGTCCAGGAATTGAGGCCGCCCGGTCTGGCCGATCAGGGTGTAATCTTCGGTTGGCCGGGTGCTGGCCGGGGCCGCCGCGTCGGTTTCGGCGGGCTGGTCAGTCGGGGCAGACGCAGGCGTGGGCGTGGCCGGGGCAGCGGCACAGGCCGCCAGCAGGCCGAACAGGGATAAAAATATCAACCGTAGAATCAGTCTCATCGCTCGCTCCCAATTTTTCACATCACCAGCAGTAACAAACAACACAGCGCCGCCGTGTCTCATCTGTGTGTACGCGATTTTCGTGAGTATTGGATTGGAGAGCAGAAAGCCAATCCTTAACGAACGACCTCGGTAGAGCGGCCATTGGCGCGCCCGCCGTCCGGCAGCCTGTCCAGCCGACCTTCGGTGAGCGACTGCACGTAGATGCACATGTGCCAGTCAATCGCCACATCTTCGACGCTCAGTTCGGCGTCGCTCATCTCGACGCCGGTATGACGCACGATTGCCAGCGGCGTGGCCTCGTCGCGTTCGCCCATCACCATCTGCGCGCAGACGCAGATCGAATCGGCGATACCGCGCTGCGTGACCAGCATCGGGTTGCCGAACAGGTCATGTTTGCCGCGTTCGTCCTGGATGGGCCTGAAGCCCGCCGTCGCCAGCGCCACGCCGGACGTACCCAGGCGGCCCGGCATCAGCCAGCTGTCGGTCAGGATGATACCGACCGTCACGCCCAGGCGGTCGCGCAGCGCCCGGCGGATGTCCGCCGCCGCCCGGTAAGGCTGATCCGGGAACAGCACCGCGTAACCGCTGGGGATGTTCGAGCGGTCAATGCCGGCATTGGGTGACAGAATGCCGTCCTTGTAGGTCAGCAAAAAGCCGGGGATGCCGCCGAAAATATGATCGGCTTCCTGCATCACCAACTGCGCCATGCGGGGGTTCATGTGGTAACGTTCGGCCAGGTCCAGCGCCGCCGGGGTGACGGTGATGGTGTCCAGATTGATTACGCGCCCCTGGCTGATGGCGGTGTATTTGCTGGAGATCGCCAGCACGTCGCCATCCTGGAGCGCCTGACCGCCGGCGGCGACCGCTTCGATGATGGTGGCGGGCAGGTCAAAAGCGGCCTGCCGCACCGGCGCTTCGATGGGGAAAACCATCAGGGGTAAACGAGTCATAAAGTCGTCTTTCATATCCGCTCTAAAACATTTTCATCCTACCACCGGCGCGGGGGGAAAACCAGACCTGTTACCCGGATAGGCAGGGCTATCATGCGAAGATGCTTCGTCTCAATCAGTAGGCTTTCGCCTTCTGACCCCTCGCATTCGGCGGACAAACGTCCCCGTTCGGCGCGCCGAACTTGGCGAGGGGGCTTAATGCCAGCAATAGAGGAGGACGGCGGGATAGGGGTTTCGCCTTGCGGTGGACGGCCTGCCGGCCGTCCCTGCTTGACATATGGCCTGCTTTATGTTACAGTATATGCATTTTAACCGCTTAAGCGGGTAATTAGAATAAAGGATAACTGCATGGCCGACCGGGACTTGATTCTTGCTCCACCAACATCCAGGATCACCGTCAGCATTGCGCTAGAGCCGGTCTACAATGCCCTCAACAGTCTGATGCTGGTCGCCTCGCCGGAATGGCGCTCCGGCTTTGGCGAGTGGGTGATGAAAACGGCGGCGGAACTGCCGCCTGACCTGGCGCGCACACACTGGGTGGTCTTCGAAGCTTTTTTCGCCGCCATCGAGCCGGAGCAGAACTGGCCGTCTTTTGCCGATTATGTGGATGATCTGGCGATGCAGGACGCCGCTGCCATGCGCGACCGCGCCATCGGCTGGATGGGCAGGAAGGAACTGGAAGGTATCAGCGTCCCTGATCTGAACACGCTGGTAAACGACAAAGCGGCTTTCCTGGGTGTCATCGAAGCCATTTACGCCAAAAAACACAACGAAAAAGACCCGCTGTACGATTTTGAGGCCAACAAGCAGCGGTACGCCGACGCCCACGACCTGCTGCAAGACCCGCCCGCACTCAAGGCGCTCATCGTCAATCATCTGCGGACGATGTGGAACGACTGGTTTGCCCCGGAATGGGCGCGCGTGCTGCCCATGCTTCAGGAATCGGTGGAAGCCTTCCGCCAGCTGGATTACAGCCGCATGACGGCGCTGGAAGCGGTACGAACCGTGACCGGGCGCGACTTCACCGGCATCTGGGAAGAATGGGCCAACCAGCTGATCTTCGTGCCGTCAGCGCACATCGGGCCATATGTCACGCGCTTTGACGGCGAAGGTGTCACGCGGCTGATCTTCGGCGCGCGACAGCCGGAAGGCGCGCGGGTTTCGTCGCCGTCCCTCAGCCGTTCCGAACTGCTGGTGCGCCTGAGCGCCCTGGCCGACGATACCCGCCTGCAAATCCTGGAACTGCTGACCCAGCACGACGAACTGTGCGCCCAGGATGTGATCGAAATGCTCAATCTCAGCCAGTCGGCGGCGTCGCGGCATCTGCGGCAGCTGACCGCCACCGGCTATCTGATCGAACGGCGGCGCGAAGTCGCCAAGTGTTACAGCCTGAATCCGCGACGGGTGGACGATACGCTGCACGCGCTCAAACGTTTCCTGCGCAAATAACGACCCGCTCCACCACAGCCCCTTTGATTGCCGGCCAGATGCGCCATGCGCCTGGATTGTCTTAAAGTTTGTCCATCACCGGGCTAAACCAGCCGAGTTATGATGAGGAGAGTCCTCATGTTCAACAACAACGAGTACCTGAACCGGGTCTATCACAAGCATCGTCACCAGGAACTTCTGCGCCGGGCGGAACGGAAACAGCTTATCCGCCAGCTTTCCAGCGGTCGCCCGGCGGCCATGCGGTTCTACAAGCCGGTATTTGCCGCCCTGGGGCATTGGATGGTGCTGTCGGGTATGTATCTTCAGCGGAAATCGGGCGTGCTAGCCGAGTCCTCAAAATCAAAATCGGCCAGGCCGGTTAAACCGGCCTCATCGGCTTGGGGCGCGTAACATTCATCACTTGCCGGCGGGGTGCGGCGCGTAATGCCACCCCGATCATCCATTTTTTCGCCATCGTCTGCCTCGCTTTGTGAGCTGTGCCGCCATCAGTCCCGGATTGTAACCGCCCGGCGGCACGTTTATCCATATGAGCTTGCCGCACACCGGCGCGCTCCACCGGGTTGCACGTGGTCATGAAGGTGAAGAACGGGTAGGGGCAGGTTTCTAAACCCGCCCGCGCTTTCTTCCCCTTCGCCCGGCCACGAAGTGGCGGTCAGGAAAGATACAAGGGGTTCGTGTGACGCGAAATGACAGTTTGATGCATCAGCCTGGACAGTAGGGCAAGCGTCGCTGTACATCGTTTTCGGCGTCCGTTATAATGCGCTCTTGCTGGCTGCCAGCGCCGCCGCTTCAGCGGCGCACCGGATGGAGAACTGCATGGTTTTACCGGACGATACCCAACCCCGCTCACCCTTCAAAACGCCGCCGCGCGCACAGCCGCCGGTTTATGTTGACCCGCTGGACGAACCGCCGGCAGGCGGGCCGGGCTGCCTGGTGTGGGGTTTCATCGGCGTGGTGGGCGTGGGTTTCGCAGGGTTAATCATCGTGCTGGCGGCGCTGGCGGGCTGGACTTCCGGCCAGCGGATCGCCCAGATGAACGCTACCGCCACACAGAGCGCGGCCATCAACGAACAGATCAGCCGGCTGTCCGGCGACATAACCGGCGGCAACCTGATCCTGCTGCAAGCGCGGCTGCAATATCTGGCGACCCTGACGCCCGGCGTGCCGGGATTGGACGGTTTCGTGCAGACGGCGACGGCGGTTTTCCTCACCAGCCAGCCGACGCTCACCCCGACCCCCAGCCCGACGCTCACACCCTCGCCGACGGTGACGGCTGCCCCGTTAAACCCGGTGGCGACGGCCAGCGGGGGTGGTTTTGATCTAGCCGGGCTGCTGCAAGAGGCGCGCCAGTCGGTTTCCTTAAACGAATGGGAAACCGCCATCGAGACGCTGGACGTGATCCTGGCCGCCGACAGCAGCTACGAAGCCGCCGCCGTCCGCAGCCTGATGCTCCAGTCGCTCACCGGCAGGGCGCTCCAGTTATACCGGGCGGGCAACGTGGGCGATCTGGCCGAGGCGAACGTGCTGGCCGACCGCGCCGAACAGTTCGGGGACATCGGGGAACTGAGCTACGAACGGTACATCGCCACCCTGTACCTGGATGCGCTGAACACCATCGGCGCCAATTATCCGGCGGCCATCACCGCCCTGCGCGAAATCTACAGCCAGGCGCCCAACTACCGCGACGTGACGCAGTTGTTGTTTAACCAGTACGTCGCTTATGGCGATGCCTGGGTCGCGCAGACCGAATTCTGCCCGGCAGCGGCGCAGTATCAGGCCGCGCTTGGCATCCTGTCCAGCGCCGAGGTGAACGGCAAACTGACCAACGCGCAGACGGCCTGCGCCCAGGCCACACCGCTGCCCGGCCCGGATACGACTCTGACGCCGGGCGCCGGGCCGACTATCGCGCCGGTCGGGCAAGTGAGCGGGTGAAACCCTTTTAATCTGCTACTCATGTAGAGCTAACGCCGGTTTTAGTTACCGGCATTAGCTTAATTATCAAGCAAATCTGGCAAATGGGTTGAGACCATTCCTCCGAAGTGGTGCGAGTTGTGTTGTAATAAGACCAGATTTGCGGGCAAGCCGGATTTGGAGATTGGCGTCACCTAGTCCGTAGGCAAGCCCTTCCCTCTACGAGCCGCCTGACCGTGTCCCCCCTCACGTCAGGCGGTTTGTGATTTAAAGCCCCCTGGCGGTATACTCAAACATGGCTGCCGGGAATGATCCCTACAGCAGACACTTGCGATTAACCAGGAGACAGCACGATGACCGACTCCATCGTCCCGGCAGGCCAGGAAACCGGCCTCCAGGTGATTGACAGTTTGTCCGCTCATGAATTCGCCCTGGAACTGGACGGCGAAACCATAACCGGCATTCTGCGCGTAACCGGCTTTTTTCCGTTTAAGCTGGATGTCAAAACCACCACCACGCTTAAGTTAATGCAGGAGCCTTTTAAAGTCGTCAAGATGGTGCAGCGCAGCCCCAACGCGCCCTTTAACCGCTGGCTGCGCGAGACGGTGGCGGCGAAGGCGGACATCGTGCGCCCCCGGCGCACGCTGGCGCTGGTGGCGGTAGATGACGGCACGGAGATTCGCCGCTGGACGATCAACGGCGCCTGGATCAGCGAAGTCGCCTACTCCGATTTTGACACCGGCTCTGCCGACCTGGTGGAAGAAACGCTGACGATTCATTTCGATTCGGTCGAGGAGACCTGGCCGGTTGCGCCTGGGGAATAAGCGCATCACGCGGAAGCCGCTTTCGCCGCCCACGATTCCCGCCGTCCTGCTGGCGATTCTGCTGTTCGCCGCCGGGCTGTATCTGATCGGCGTTAACAACGTCAGCCTGTGGGAAGACGAAAGCTGGATGGGCGTGGCGTTGCGGGGCGACCTGCCGTCGGTGTGGACGTTCGCCGCCGAACGCGGCGTGCATCCGCCGCTGTATTTCCTGCTGGGTTGGTTTTACGCCCGCCTGGCCGGGGACGGCGAAATCGCGCTGCGCTGGCTGGCGGGGCTGTGCGCGCTGGTCGGCGTGGCCTGCGCTTACCGAGCCGGCGCAGACTGGTACGGACGGCGCGCCGGCATCTACGCTGCGCTGCTGGCCGCCGGGTCGCTGTTTCTGATTTATTTCGGGCGGCTGGCGCGGCACTACACGCTGTTTTTTACGCTGGCGGCGGCGCAGGTGTGGCTTTATGAACGCTGGACGCGCCGCCCGCAGGCTAACGGCGGGCTGGTGGCGGTGGCGCTGCTGCAAGCGGCGGCCCTGTATACCCACTATTACGGCGTCTGGATGGCGGTTGTCCTGGGGCTGCACGGCCTGTTCACGCTGCGGCGGCGCGACTGGCTGCGATTGGTGGCGGCGCTGGCGTTGGGCGGGGCGCTGTTTCTGCCCTGGGTGCCGTCGGTTTTGGAACAGCTCCGGCAGGGGCGGCAGGGCTTGGGTTACGCCACCCGCGACGCCGGGTATGCCATCCGGTCGTACATTGACCGCGTGTGGAACGGCGATTACCTGCTGGGCGCGGCGCTGACGGTCGTCGGGCTGGCCGCCATCCGGCGCGAACGCCGGCAGCGCGCCGGGCTACTGCTGGTCATCTGGCTGACCGTGCCGCTGTTTTTGAGTCTGCTGCTCAATACCTGGTTCGTCTGGTTCATCGAGCGTAATATGATCTTCACGCTGGCGGGCGTCTGCGTCCTGTTCGGCGCGGGGCTGGCCTGTATCAGCCGCTATCCGGTCGGGCGGATGGCCGCGCCGGCGGCGGCGCTGGTGTTCGTGGCGGTTGGCATCGCCCGTTACCCGGTGTTCTGGCCGTTCGTCACCCCGGACTGGCGCGGCCTGGCCGACGTGATGGCCGACGAAGCCCGCCTGGACGACCCGTTCGTGCTGCGCGGCGAGCCGTACAGCCTGGATTATTACCTGCTCCGCGAGCTGGGGCAGCCCGCCCGCATCACACCGCTCAACGAATGGATGAAAGACCCCGGCCAGCCGGAGCGAATCTGGCTGGTGGACGCCGGCTGGGCGGTGCGTTTCGAGGCGATAGATGCCCTGCCGCCGGATGCGCTGCTGACGCGCCGTTACGTGCTGGGCGTGCTGGTGGCGGAGTTTTACCAGCGCGCGCCCGCCGCGCCGCTGGCGGTGTTTGGGCAGCAGGTCGCGCTGGGGGTGTTCCAGCCGCCGGCAGTCATTGAAGCCGCGCCGGGCCAGAGGCTTGATTTTGACCTGTGGTGGCGCGCAGCCAGCCCACCCCAGGCCGATTATTCGGTCGGGCTGTATCTGCTGGCGGAGGATGGCCGTGTGCTGGCGCAGCAGGACGGCGGTTTTGACCGGGGGCGCGTCCCGGCGCCGCTGCTGCCCGCCGACCGCTGGACGCCGGACGCGCGCGCGCTGCTCGTCCCGGCTGACCTGCCGCCCGGCGAGTATCCACTCACGGTGGCCGTTTACGACTGGCGCGACGGTTCGCGGCTGCCCCCGGCGCAAGCCGCCCGCGCCGACAGCGCCTACCTGCTGGCGACGGTGCGCGTCCGCCGGTGAAGGCTGTCCCTACAATGGCAAAAAGCGCCGATTTCCGGGCGCTTTTTTTGTCTGCATTGTCTAAAATGCGGCTTCATCGTATGCTGAAAACAGAGCTTAAATACAGACAACAGCGCCGGTCGGGAGGAGCGGTTTCGATGATCTGGATCAACGGCGTGTGGGACGCCGCCATGCAGCGTAAGCTGGTCGGGTTCGGCGGGCTGTTCGCCCTGTTTCTGCTGGCTTATGCAGGCGCGGTGGCCAGCGGCGCGCCTTTTGCGCTGCGCCTCATTTTTTAATTCAAACCCGTTTAGGATTCAGCAAGCCCGGCGGCGTTAGGCTTTTCCCTGAAGCCGATTCGCTACAGGGGGAAAAATATGCCGCGTGGGCGAAAAATTGTGTTAGGACTGGCGGCGCTGCTGGCTGCCGGGTTTATCGTAATTCAGCTTTTGCCGGTGGGAAACTTCGTGCCGGTCTTAAAGCGCGATCCCAATCCTGCCGTTATCCGGCTCATCGCCTGGGATTCGCCGCAGACCGAACAGACGGCGCGCCAGGCCTGTTTTGACTGCCACAGCAACGAAACCGTCTGGCCCTGGTACGCGCAGATCGCCCCGGCGTCCTGGCTGGTGACGCGGGATGTGAACAAAGGCCGCGCCGCGCTGAATTTTTCCGAAGATGACCCGCGTGAAATAGATGTGGCCGACCTGGAATGGCACATCCATAACGATATGCCGCCCTGGTTCTACCTGCCGCTGCACCCGGAAGCAAACCTGAACGCCGAGCAGAAAGCGCAGTTCATCGCCGGGCTGCGCGCCACCTTCGGCAGTTCGTCCGAAGCGCCGGAAATGGAAGAAATGGAGATGGACGACGATTAACCGGCCCCGTCCCCAATGGTCTGCTCATAGAGCCGGGCCTGCCGCTCGCGGGCAGCCTGCAGGATGTCCACAATTGCGGGGACAGGTTCAATCGTATAGGCAAAACGGGGCGGAAAATCCGCCAGCCCACAGCGCCCCAGCGCGCGCAGCGCCAGGATGGCCGTCCCGCGCGCCGTGATTTCGGACTCGTCCAGCAGGTGCAGCGGGCGGCCCAGCGCGTTGGCGATGATGGAAGCCCACGCCGGCGAGCGCCGCAGCGCGCCGCCCCCGCCGCTGACCGCCGCATCCGGGCCGGCCAGCGGCATAAGCTGGTCGGCCACCGCCGCCAGCCGCAGCGCCACGCCTTCCAGCGCGGCCTGGGCGATGTCCAGCGGCGTGGTGGACAGCCGCAGCCCGGTGATCGCGCCGGTCGCGCTGGCCGCCCAACCGGGGCTGCGCTCCCCCGCCAGCAGCGGCAGAAAGGTCAGCCCGTGCGAGTCCGGCGCGCGCTGCATCAGCGCCTCGTCCAGGCCGTCGTCCAGGCGCAGCGTCTCCCGAATCCAGCGATAGATATTGCCGCCTTCGCTGGTCGCGCCGCCGATCAGGTGATACAGCGCGTCCACCCGGTAGCCCCACAGGCCGTCCGGCACGTGCGGTAGAATTTCGCCGGAAACCACGCGCAGGGCGGCGGTCGTGCCGACGGTGAGCGCGATGCGCGACTCGTCCACGCAGCCCGACCCGACATTGGCCGCCGCGCCGTCGCCGACCGCCAGGCAGAACGGCACGTCCCGCAGCGCCGGCCAGCGCGCCGCATAA